>DASPOT010000110.1:0-46104 GCA_035625875.1 Mycobacterium sp.
CCTGACCTGCGTGCACGACCGCTTCCTGCCCACCGGGCTGGCCCAACTCGCCGACCACACCCTCACCCCACCACTGCGCGCTGCGTCCCGCGCCTACAACGATGCACTCGAAACCCTCGGCCGCACAACAGGACTGGCCGCTTAACACCAACAACCCGACCCGCTACGTCAAACTTGACTCAAAAATCCGGCTTCGCCTGATGTAGCTCAGCTAGTCAGCCGACATGCCATCCGGACTCGTTCGGGTTCAGGCCGCTCTTCGTGCGCGAAGGTACGCGAAGGTACTATCATCCGCATGCTGGGGAGCGACGTGTGCACCGTCTGCGGCGCGAATTACGTTTACAATCCCCAAGTCAGCACGATGGACGGCAGCTGGTCCAAGCCTATCCCGGCAGCGCCTCCGTGTTCAGCGCGTTCGCCGGTACCCTCCTGCAGTGTCAGGGCACGGCAGCGTCGGGAACGATCACCATCTCCTTGGCGGCGCGTATGATCACGCTGCGCATACTGGGCCGCGAGCCGGGTGCGGTCTGGTGCGACAACGTGGTCCTGCCCGAGCACGGAACGCCAGGATCGGGAATACCCGGCCGGCGCTGCGACGCCGCGGCGGGCTTCATCGAGATCGACTTCACACATTCCGGGAGGACGACGGTCATCAATTGTTGACCAGGCGATTCTGGCATCAAGGAAGGGATTCCACATGGCGCTCGGCAATGCGTGGCACTTTCCCGGCAACCCTGAGCCGTTTGGTAACGCCGGCATGCGAGATCCCGTCTTTCCCACGGATCCAGTGTCGGCGGTTACCGTCTTCAGCGGCAACCAGTACCAGGGTGGCGGGAACCCTGGCAACCAGCTGCAGGATGGCAGCGCGGTGTTGTTCAAGAGGACGACCGACACGGCGTGGACAACGGTGCCCATGGTCTTCGCCACCGCGATCAACAACAACAAGTACTACTCGGCGGCAATCCCGGTCGGCGCGTTCGCGACGGGCACTGTCGTCCAGTACTACCTGGTCATCGCATACGACGATCACGACACCACGTTCCTGCAGGCCGATGCCACCAACATGCTCTCGGTGACGACGGGGGACGAGGCCGCGGCGCAGGCCGCACCGTTCAACTTCACCATCGAGACACCGGACAAGCGGGGTCAGTGGGGGGATCTCTTCACGTTGCTAAATGTCGGCATCCATGCTCACATGCTGCCGACAGGCCTGGTGCTGATGTGGGGCAGGCGGGATAATCCCCAGCAATCCCTGGATACCGATCCCGCCAGCCCGCTCGCGCCTGGATTGCCGCCCGCCCCTCCGGCCACGTGCACCCCTTTTCTCTGGAATCCCGCGAACGGCGACCTGACGCCCACGCCGCAGCCCACACTGCCCGACGGCAAGACGAACGCCAACCTTTTCTGTTCCGGCCACGCGTTCCTGCCGGACGGGCGCCTGCTGGTGGCCGGGGGCCACCTCGCCGACAGCCACGGCCTGAACCAGGCGACAATCTACGATCCCGCCGCCAATACGTGGACACCCACCGCCGTGATGAACGACGGCCGGTGGTACCCGACAGCCATCGCCTTGCCGTCCGGAAGCGTCCTGGTCCTGTCGGGCAGTTTCTTCGAACCCACGCAAGGGGTCGTCAACAATGTGAACCCCCAGATTTGGAGCAACGGGAATTTCAGCCCCACCCTCAAGTCGATGGGCGCGGCTTTTGACCTGTTCCCGCGGATGCACGTCGCTTCCACCGGCCTCGTCTACATGACCTCGCTCGTCCAGACCTGGTCGCTGGACGTCTCAGGAGGCATCTGGACGCCACTTCCCAACGTCCTTAAGCCCAACGGGCTGTGCGACTATGCCCCATCGGTGCTGTACGACGTCGACCAGGTTCTTTTCGTCGGCGGCGGCAACCCGCCGACCCCGAACGCCGACACCATCGATCTGAGCCAGGCGCAACTTGGCTGGCAGGCAACCGGTGCGATGAATTTCCCCCGCCGGCAGCACAACGCCACCATCCTCCCGGACGGGACGGTGCTGGTGACCGGAGGCACACGCGGCGGCGGGGCACCCGGTACCGCGGAGGCCTTCAACGATCTCGACCCGGGCCAGCCTGTGCACATCGCGGAGCTGTGGGACCCGAAAACCGGGCAGTGGACGATGCTGGCGGCGGAAAATACGGACCGCTGCTACCACTCCACCGCCGTGCTTCTTCCGGACGGACGGGTGCTCAGTGCCGGTAGCGGTGAGTTCATCCTGAACGAGGGAACGCCGCAGCAGGTGGCGAACAACCCGCAGGACACGCACTACGACGCCCAGCTGTTCTCTCCCCCCTACCTGTTCAAGGGACCCCAGCCCGAGATCACCTCGGCGCCGGATTCGCTCAACTACGGCGAAACGTTCCAGATCGGTACCGCTCAGCCGGAGCAGATCGCCGCCATCAGCTTGATCCGCCTGTCTTCCGTGACCCACTCATTCAACGCCGGCCAGCGCATCAACTTCCTCGTTCCTCAAGTCGCCGGAGGAAACCTCACGGCGACCGCGCCGCCCAACGCGAATGTCTGCCCACCCGGGCACTACATGCTGTTCATCCTGAACAGTCAGGGCGTGCCGTCGGTCGCCAAGATCATCCAGATCTCGGCGCCTGTTGCCGCACAGCCCGAGGCTGTTGCCGCACAGCCCGAGGCTGTTGCTGTCGGCGCGTCGGCCCCCGCGCGACAGGCCGCCAAGGACGCCTTCGCCCTGCGGGCCACAGTACGCGCCGCAGCCAGCGGCACCCGCGTCGTGGCCGGGATCACGGGAATCTGTCCGTATGGCATCGCGGCCTGCTGGGGAGGCGCGAACGAGGCGCTACGCAGCCTTGAGGGAGTGCAGTATGTTGACCCAATCCCCGATGGGGACAGATCAACAGCGACTGTCTACCTGGAAGACGATGGGCTGCCTGCACTGGATCACTGGGATGATCAATTCCGGCGGATGGTCCACCAGACCTATGAGCTGCGCGGGGTCGAGGTGACCCTCACGGGCGCCATCGAGGCGCGGGACGATGTGTTCGTGCTGGGCGGCGAAGGCCGCAGACCTCCAGTTGAGCTGGTTCCCCTTGACCCGGGAGGGAAGATCCAGTGGGATCCTGCAGCGCAAGGCCCCCAGGCGGCCGAACCGGCCGAAGCGGGCGCGTACGACACGCTCACTCGCACGGCGGGAGCTGTCGGCGCCCGGCCGCTGACGGTTACCGGCCCGCTGCATCAGACGCAGGCCGGGTACCGGCTTCAGGTGCGCCTGGTTGAGTTCTGATCAGGGATAATGGCCAATTATCCGGCACATCAGGCTACGATGCCGACGAGGACCAGGAACACGCGTGCGTGTAGCAGAGTGCGACTCGGGCACGTTATCCGTCCTGGTGATCCACGACGGTGGCGCCCGTGTCGCGGATGGTCGAGCGCAGGTTGCGCCATTCGCGGTGAGACCAGCAGTCTGGAAGCGCGACATCAGCCGGTTGGGTGGCATACAGGACCCGCCCGGTGGCGGTACGCGCGATCGACTCCGGATCTGCCGGATCAGGCAGGTAGGCGTGACCGTTGGGTGCGGCAGCACAGATATAGCGGAGCCTGTGCTCATACACTCATACAGTATTCGCAACGCCACCACCGCCCGCGAACGCACCGCCAAGAAGTGCACCGGCCCTTGGGCGGTGCACCGCAGCAGCGGGTCGGGCTGCCAACGCTGTCCGATGCGCTGCATCCGCGCGCCCACATAGTAGCGTTGCCCCGCATACTGTACCGCCCCCAGCGTGATCAGCTGCTCGGCTAGCCGATGCGCCGATGTTTTCGCTAACCCGCTCGCACGCGCCAGCGCGGTCAGACCCAGCCCATCGTCGGCATGGGCAAGCGCATCCAAGACAGCAAACGCGCTGCCATGCATTGCCGAGGTTCACCATGTGGAATCCTCCATGCTCAGTGCCGGACGTGCGTTGGTCAGTACTCGATGATCGTCGTTCCCCCGGAATGGGTGAAGTCGATCTCGATGAAACCCGCCGCCGCGTCGTAGCGCCAGCCGGGAACTCCCGATCCTGGTGTTCCCTGCTCGGGCAGGACCACGTTGTCGCGCCGGACCGAGCTCGGCTGGTTGCCCAGAATGCGCAGCGTGATCGTGCGGGCCGTCGAGGAGATGGTGGAGATGGTGATCGTCCCCGACGCGGCCGTGCCCTGACACTGGAGGCTGGTGCCGTCGAACGTGCTGAACCCGGAGGTGCCGGCCGGATAGGCCTGGATCAGCCAGCTGCCGTCCATGGTGCTGACCTGGGGGTTGTTAACGTAGTTGGCGTCGCAGAGGGTGCGCACGTCGCTGCGCAGCATGGGGATGATGGCGCCCTCGCGTACGAACAGGGGGAACTGCGCCTGGTTGGCGTTGGTCCACGTGATGAGCTGGCCGCCCATATGGGGGGCGTTGGTCCAGAAGTCCAGCCAGGTCCCGGCGGGGAGGTAAAGCTCGCGCTGCGTCGCGTTCGGGGCCAGCATCGGGGCCACCAGGAACTCGTTGCCGAAGCAGTAGACGTGCTGGACCGCATACGTGTTGGCGTCGGCCTGGTTGAGCAGGACGAGCGGGCGGATGATCGGCAACCCGATCGTGCTCGCCTGCTGCGCGTAGGTGTAGATGTACGGGAACAGGCGGACGTGCAGCCGAGCGAAGAACTGGTAGTTGGCCAGGGCCTGGTCGCCGAACCGCCATGGGAACTGCAGCTCGCGGGTGACCTGGCGATGCATCTGCATGATCGGTGAGAAGCAGCCGAACTGGGTCCACCGCATGAACAGGTTGGGTAGTGACTGGCTGAAGTTGGTGTCCTGGTACCCGCAGATGTCATGGCCCCAGATCGAGTACGCGCTCATGGCGGCCGACAGCCCGGCCACGATCACGCTCGGCAGCCCGTTGTCGCCGAAGTTCGGCTCGTTGTCCCCGGCCCAGCAGCCCGGAAAGGCCTGAGAGCCGGCGAAGCCGCTCCGGGCCAACAGGACTCCGGACTTTCCGAGCACGTTCCACACCGTCTTGTGGTACTCCAGGCAGTAGCCGTTCTGCATCTGCGTGCCCGTCCGCCCGTCCGCGTACGCCGCCGTCAGCGGTATGTAGGTATCGGTTCCGTTGCCGCTTTCGCCGTCGTCTGTCTTGAACCCGCCTATCACCGGCTCGGTGGCGCCGGAAGCCGTCACCGCGCTGGATCCCGCGACGACCTTCTGGAGCTGATCCTGCAGCCACTGCTGTCCCGCCGCGCCGGTGAAGTCGACCGGGCTGCCGCGGCCTTTCCACCAGGGGACGACCAGCGGCGCGCCGTCCGGCGCCTGCCGTACGAATGCCCCCTTCTTCGCCCCGTCGGCGTAGTTGGCCGCCTGTCCGAGGTTTTGGCCGGCGACGTTCTCGTCGTCCGACCTCACGTTGACGAACGGCGTCATCCAGCAGATGACCTTCAGGCCGTTGCTCTGCAGGAACTGCATCATTTCCGCCGGCGATTTGAATCCGGGGTAGTGGACTCCGTCGATCGTGGCGTCAGCCCCGAACTGGGTCATGTTCCACTGGAAGTCGTTGTAGGCAACCTCCCAGGGAGAGTCGAACACGAATACCGAAGCAGGGATGCCGCGGTCGCCGTACTGGGTGACCGCGTAGCGGACCTCACCTCCGCTGCGCCAGATGTCAGATGAGATCCACGGGCCGAACGCCCACGGTGGCGGCAGCGGCGGCCGCCCGGTGAGTCCGGTGTAACGGGTCAGGACGTCGGTCAGGGCGGGCCCGTACACCAGGTTGATACGCAAGGTGGGGAAGCGGTTGGTGACGACGAACCGGTCGGCCGCTCCCGCCCGCATGTCGAAGCTGCTCTCCGCCGAGGAGTCCAGGTGGAAGCCGTACCCGCGGGTGCTGATGAACCACGGAGCCACCTTGTAGGAGTGGTCGTGCTTGGTGCCCGGGTCGTCGAAGGTCAGCATGTCGACGACGTTGCCGGCCTGATCGAGCGCGTTGAACTTCTCGCCGAAACCGAAGAAGTGTTCCTGCGCGCTGGTGGGCCCGGCGATCGCCGTCTGCAGCGGCTGGAGCGATCCCCAGTCCACGACCTCGTAACGCAGCACGCCTTCGTCGGCAAAGGTGAGATTTGCCTCGATCTGGGCGTCGCCGACCGCCTGCCGGACGGAGAGCCCATAAGCCACGGGCGTCGACGAAACCACGGCGCCGAACAGCACCGGCCCGTTCGGCGTGAGAACCGCCGGCGGGCTCAGGTCGACGACGTTTGCCCCCGCGGTGCCGGACAAATCCGGCCCGGCCAGCTGGATATGACCGGTCGTCTGCGAGATCCGGGCCTGGAGGGGCGCGGCGTCGACCGTCAGCACCGGGCCAGCTGCCTCAAGCACCCACGGCACGCCGTCGGGAAAGCCTGCCACGCGCATCCCCCTTCCCTGTTCGTAGCCTTGGTCGGTCGCCGTCCGTTACTGGCTCGTCATGGGGCGGGAGTTCGGCGTTCGACCGTGTCTCAGACAATCCCGGTTAAAACACCGAGGCAGGAACCAAAATGGGGTCGTGGGACACAAGCGTCGCGACCGACACATGTGGCCAGGTCAGCACCGGGACCCCCGGCCCGTTGAAATTCAAGAACACGGTCTGCGAGTACTGAATTTGTGTAAACCTCACAGTAATCGTCCGCGGCTGTGTGATCGGGACGGGCGGGGCGACATGGAACAGGGGTGCGGGCAGGCCGGGATGGGGGGCTTCGCCCGCGATGGTCAGCGGCGGGCGTCCCGGCGTGAACGGCGGAACCACAATCTGGGTCTCCACGGTTTCGATCCAAAAAATTGCTTGCATGCTGATTGCCTGCGCGTTTTGTTGCAGGGCCTTCGGATCGGTCTGCGCCGCGGCGTTGCCGAGCAAGAAGGCGATGTTGTCCGTACCGCCCCCGAACAGGGGGCTAGCGGGATCTGTGGCGACGACGATCGTGGTGGTCGATACGATGTTTTGGTGCGCGATGTGGTCGCGCAGCAACGTGTTGGGATCGTCGAGCAGCGGCTGGGTGATGGTTCCAGCGGCGATGAAGCTCGTCAGATCCTGAGGTAGGCGCGCGGTCCCGCTGTTCGTGGCTGTCTGGCTGGCAAAGGTCACCAGGTTCTGCGAACCCGCCACGAACGGGGTGATGCCGCTGGGGGCGCCTGGTGCGGGGATGTTGGCGGCGTTCACTGGCTTAATATCCGGCGGTCCGCTGATCGGAGGGAACGCGGTTCCCTGCGCGTTAATGGTGGTGCCGTGCGGGATCGACGCCATCCGCGTCAACGTCTGCCCCTCTTGCGGGTCTGTGGTCGTCGGTACGATCACCCACAGTCCTGGCTCGAAATGAATGCCGACGGGGTTACGCGGATCGGTGATATCGGTGATCGTCTGAAGGTAAGGCACCCCGTTGAGGAAGATGTCGCCCTGCACCTCGCCGCGGTTGGGCACCGTACCAAGAGGCCTATCGAAAGACAAGGTTTCGGAAGTGAGGTTGAGTTCCAGAACATTGTCGCCGTCCAACGGAGGGGGGAAGGTGGGTGTCGCAGTACTCTGCGGCCGGAAGATGGTGTTGAAGCCGTTACCGTGGAACGTTCCGGTGAAGTTCTCGAGCGGGCCCAGCGCCGGCGCCCCGACGCCTGCGATCTTCTGCGGGCGCTCGCCCAGACGGTCGGCCACCGCTCCGAATTCGAAGGTTTTCGGTCGAGAAACAGCGGTTTCCAGGTCGTCGGTTGTGGGCGTGGGCTGTGTCATTGTGGTCTCCTTGGGGTTGAATGCGTCAACTGGTCATGGCTCTCATCAGCGATCGGTATTGCTCGCGTTCGATCGTTGCAGTCAGCGCCGCCGCCAAAAGCATGCGTAGCGCAATGCGCGTTTTCAATTGTTGTGACGGTTAGCGCACTGCCTGCGCCACGTCGTGTTCCATTGCGCACCGCACGGGCTGTTCGGTCAAGCTCCCGGTCCGCTGAGCGGACCGGGAGCCGACCACATGTGCGGGTGCGCGGACCAGCGGGTCCGGTTCCAACTGCCGTTTTGATGCCCTGATGAGCGGCCCCCACCTTTCTGAAAGGCTTCTGCCGCGGGAGCGGTTGTTTGCGGATCAGGACAGCGGATCGAGCCGAGCCCACGCGCTTCCGCCGATCACCTACCGTTTCAATCCCGCCGTTGTCGGGGGGGAGGAGGAGGGGCAGGTTGGATGGCAGGAACGCCTGCGTGCGGATGGCCGCCTCAATGAGATGCTGAGCGCAAGGTCAAGAAGCCGGCTCAGCTGCCGCGTCGAATCATCAAGCTGGCGACTGAAATGTTTGCCGGCGCGACCCAGGGGATTCAGTGGCCCTGAGCTGCACGATGTATTCGCCGACTACACCGATGCTTTAGGTTCGTGCATGGGCCCAGGCAGCTTAGGACCCCAGGCCGTTACCGGCAATAACACATGCGTCACGCCGCGACCGCTGCACCGCGACCGGCGCGGGCGCAGCTCCACCACCCGCCGCCAGCCTGCGCTCGACTCGATCAGACGTCTGCTTCTACGGTGACCCCTGCGCCTCCAAGCATGAACAGACGGCCCTCCTGTAGCAGTCCGGCAAGAGACGACGAGAGGGCCGTCGCCTGCTAAGGACCTGATCACCGTCCCGCCCCGGCACCACGAAGAACAAACACGGGTCCAGCAAGCCAACACGCTGCCCACCGTCAGTGCCGGACCGCTACCCCCACGCGCTCACCTCGAATGCCCCCGAACAGCCAAGGCGGTTAGGATCGGCAAGAATCCGGTCCGCTGAGCGGACCGACCCGTCAACGGCTCCCTGCAGGGGTCGCTCGCAATCTGAGGCGCGCCTGCCGGCCGTGCTGTATTTCACATGCCGGTGTGGGTAACGATGACGGTGTTACTCCACAGCACGCCCCCGTCACCATCGGGGTCGGGGCGATGGTCGGTGACGGCGATGTGCCCGGTTTCGGTGACTGCGGTCTCCGGCAGAGGTGCGCTCAGGCCCCCGTCGGCGTCGCTAATGTAGGTGAGGTAGTCAACGATGTCGTCGCCGATATACGTGATGCGGATGGTGACCGAACGGTTGGGCAGGAATCCGCTGCCCGTGATCAAGACCTGGCCGCGGCAGGCGCTAATGATGGGGCCGGTCGGTCGGGCCGGCCGCGCAGGTGGCTGATTGCCGGGCACATCGGTGGGCATGCGCGACTCCGATCGCCTCCTGGTCATGTCGGTCGCGGCCAACGTTCTCCGCGAATCGTAACGATCAACGATCCCCAGTACGCTCGTCCATTTGATACCCAGACCGGGGCGGCGGCAAGATCCGGGTCCGATGAGTGGACCGAACCAGAGGGCAGTGCAGGTCGCCGATCCCGCCCCCCAAGGAGCATAGCGGCGCGATTGTCGTGGGCCGGTTTAGCTGTCAGCCACGACCAGGGTGTAGGTGTTGCTCCACAGCCGGCCGCACGCACCCCCAGGATCGCGTCGGTGATCGGTGGCGGCGATGTACACCGTGCCCGTGGCGCTGTTGGGTAGCTCGCAATGCAGGTAACCGTCGCCATCCGTCATATAGGTCAGGTAGTCACTGATGTCCTCCCCGGCCCAGGTGATCCGGATGGCGACGCTATGGTCGGGCAGAAATCCGGAGCCGCTGACGAGGTGCCCGTGGGCGCTGATAGTCGGAGTGGCAGACCAGTAAGGTCCGGATGGGTTATCCGACACCGGGGAGGGCATGGGCCGCTCCTATCGACTCATCGGGCCCGCGCCGTGGTCGATGCCGCGGGGCGGTCGTCGATCAGCGGCCCGGGACTGGATCAGCCAATCCGACACCACATGCGCGCGACGCGCAAGTGCCGATAGCAAACCTTGAGTCTGGCCAGGCGAACCGCAGGCGTGGCCCTCAGGAACACCCGCGCGTTAGTTCGGCTTTAGGTGCTGAAGGGCAGCGCCGATGCGACACGCGGTGTGCGACACCAGGGCGGGTAGACCGGCGGGTAGATCGTCTGCCTGCACCATGACGGTGACCGCGCCAGCGCAAGCCCCAGTCGGCCACCACACCGGCGCCGATACGCAACACATGCCGACAACCGCGTCCTGATGGTCGATCACCGTCGCGCCCGGATCGCGCAGGGACTCGCGAAGCCTGCGCCATTCACCTCGGGTCCAGCAGTCGGGAAGCGTGACCTCACCGGCGGGCTGGGTCGCGTACAGGACGCGTCCGGTGGCAGTGCGGGAGATCGATTCGGGGTCGGCGGGGTCGGGCATGTAGGCGTGGCCGTGGGGCACAGCGGCACAGACATATCGGAGTCGCTGTTCGTGCAGGATCCGCAGCGACGCCATGGCCCGCGATTGCGCGGCAAGGGTATGGACCGGCGCCTGCGCAAAGCGCCGCAGCAGCGGGTCGGGCTGCCAGCGCTGCCCGATGCGCGACATCCGCGGCCCCACATAGTAGCGCTGCTCGACGCACTGCACCGCGCCGAGCGTGACGAGCTGTTCGGCGAGCCGATGCACCGACGTTTTCGCGAGCCCGCTCGCGCGGGCCAGCGCCGTCAGTCCAAGACCCTCATCCGCGTGAGCAAGAGCGTCCAAGACAGCGAATGCGCCGTCCAGGACTCCCCGCCCCGCCGCGGCTGGCGGTATCAGTGCCCCCAACTGCGCTGGCTCGGCGCCGGCATCGGCAACCGGGGCGGGCAGGACCGAGCCGACCACCGGTGATAAAGGTGGAGACGTCGGGACATCCATGTGGGCCTCACTGCCTACAACCCCGGTACGGGGCAACTTCGCGTTTCCTGGTGACTCGGCTTTAAACTTCCCGCCAGCCGGTCAAGCCGGTCTAGAGTAGTCGACTACTCGACTACTCACTTGTGCAGTGCCCACCAAGACGCCGGGCCCGATGACAACTACTTCCGTCGCGACGAGTACCCAAAAGATCGTTGTCATGGGCGTGCCTCCAGGCTCGCTGCAAAACCTTCGGTTGCAAGCTACCCCGACCCCGATGCGGAATCCAGCAAAACGATCGAAAGCGCACAGCCGCCGTGTCACCCCGCGCCGTGTGACAGGTTTACGGCAACGGGGCGCCACCGAGCCCCAAGTGCAGTGTGACGGCACAAAGGCTGGCAACGCCCGTCGTCCAAGAGGGCCGGCACGTCGAACCGCCGACACAGCACAAGGCTTTACACAAGAGATTAGCCGTTAACCCTGCCGTCGTTCGGAGGCAAACCGACCAAACCAGCAAACATACATAAATGCGTTGCCGCGCTGATCGTAGCAACGATTACCCGTCATGTTCCTATCTGCGAATCGTCGACGCCAGGGAGTTCACTGTCTGATTGGTCTTACTACGGCGACTTCCTAGACAACGAATCTCACTCTCCGTCGCCGCCAACCTGCCGTGGACCGTCGCCCTGCGACGCAGACGACCCGGTGACTTGCAGACCATCACCGGGCAGACCTTCGACGTCGGATAAGCCAACCAGCTGGTCGAGTTCACCGCCGTCCTGAAGCCGCTGGGCGATCCCGCGATCGGGGTCGCGCCATCATCGTCACCTCGAACGGCCCATGAAATGCGGCCCACCCCACTCAGATGGTCCTCACCGTAAGGCGTTGCAGCCCACCTGAGGTCCACGCGTACGGCGGGTGCGGATGGCCACAGCGTCGGCCTTAATCGACCGTCGACAACCCGTCCGACTCTGGATTTCCTCGGAGTGCCGACCACACCTGCAAAGAGGGCGAAGTCCAGCACACCGCTCGCTGTGGTGACCGCTCCGACCCGTACCGACAAGATGCGGGCACGAAACTCGGCGGGCGTACAGAAGTCCCCCTACGCTACTGCGCTGCTGCTCGGCGGTAGTCGTTGTCGAAGGTGGACTCGACGGCGTCCACCAGGGGTCTGGCTGTGGTGGTGTCTAGCTGTAGCGACAGCTCTCGGTTTTCCAAAAGGCTTGCGGTGGAGAGGTTTTGGCTGCCGATGATCAGTGTGGTCTTATCGATGAGGATCATCTTCTCGTGCATATAGAGGTGATTGTTGCCAGCCGGCATCAGATGGACCGAGCATCCAGCTGTTGACAACTCCTCGACGGTTTTTGTCCAGGCCGGGTTCGCGGTCAGCACGATGCGACAGGTGGCTCCGCGTTGGGCCGCTTTACCCAACGCGGCGACGATGGCGCGATCCTTAAGCTCCTCGCTGGTGACATCGACACTGTGCGTGGCCGCGTCTATCTGCTGCAGAAACCTCGCACGTGCAGCCAGCGACCAGATGAGGTTCGGGGCCGGTGTGGCGGCTGGCAGGTGGCCGCTGGCCGGTGCGGAGTAGTCGGCGTCAAACGTGGCATCGATGGCAGCGACGTCGCCGGTGTTGGTGTCAAGTACCCAGACGTCGCAGCTGGTCGGATAGTACTGGGCGACGAGATTGCCGGTGACGCCGCAGTTTCAGAGTCATCGATGCTGATGGTCTTTTGCTGTTATATGACCGCGTCAGGCGCCCATCGCACGTTGACGCCCGCGGCGCTGAGATGATCGAATGCCGCCGCGTTGGTGTTGCGGCCCGGAACGCGGCATCGAGAAGCACTCTGGTGTCGACCCCGGTCATGTGCAGCGATCAACGCAGCCGTGGCTTCGGGATCGTCGAGTTCGTACATCGTCATCCGGATTGATCGCCGAGCCTGGTTGACCACGCCGATTACCGGTCCGTAGCCCTCATCGGGCTCCTGAATCAGCCGATATGTCGCCCCCATCGCAGGCCGGACAGCAGGCGCAACAAGTGGCGTGGATGGGCTGCCGCACTGCTTGTTCTGTTCACGGCTGCTGCCGCGGTGCTGACCGGATACCAGCGGATTAGCACGCCTCTCGCGTCAGACCGCCAGACGGGCGCAGGTCACACTCGGGGGGAGCGCGGCCGTTGAGTCGCGCGGTATACCGGCTGTCGCGCTCGAGCCTGAGGCCGCCAACCATAGCCACGAACACCGCGACGCGACGCCGAATTGAAAGACAACTACTGCATCAGGGGCCCACGGGTAACGCGCACAGTTTCATTCGCGGCGAACTTCCTAAACCCGTCGAACTGGATGAAAGCGCGGTGGCGGCCACAGGGAAACTTAGGCCTGCGCTCGGCCAAATCGGCGAGATACTGGGAGAACTTTTACGGCCCGCTCGCCGGGAGGCCGGTATACGGGGCGCCTCCCCATTCGGGCACGTCGAGGCCGCACCTGATCAGGTCGTAGCGCGGAACCCGGTCGATCCGGTATTTCGTGAACTGATAGGCATGCAGCAGGTTCGAAGTGAACCGACGCGCGCTCATCGGCGCGCGTGCAGAGTTCAGCACCGCTACAGTCGCCGGGCACTGTAGGGCGGCCTTGGCCTGTGCCACCCACGCCGGGTCCAGATACGGCGGAACGCCGACGAACGGGCCTTCGGCGATCGCCCAGTCCGGGAAGAGGTTTTTGTCATGGCCGATCCGGCTGTGCTGCAGGCGCGCGGTGTGCGCCGCCAGGGGATTTGCCAAACCGATCTGGTCGATCACCCTGACGTCCAGACCGACGTTCATGGCGACCATGCCGATGTTGGTGAAAAATACTGTGTGAGGCCCTTTTTCGGCCGGATCCCGGCCCGGTGGAGCTCCCGGCCGCGGTGGCGGCACAATCGCCGGCACCACGTCCCACTGGGTGTAGTTGCCCGACGGCAATAACAACGCTCCCGCTGGGGTGTTGTTGAGGGTCACCAGCATGGCCCGCATCCGCGGGTAGTCGAGGTAGTCCGCAGCGGTCAGCGGGTGCGCCTGCCCGGTCGCCTGCGCGTAGAACCGGCGCTCGTCGACGATGCCGGAGTAGGTGACCCGGGTGGCGTCATCACCCATTCCCGGCGAGTTCGCCGCCCACAGCGACCAGCCCGCGACCGCCAGCCACAGCACGCTCACGGCGCCGGCCAGCCAATAGCCGGTTTCGCGCGTGAATTTCGTTCCGTCGGGAAACACCACCGGAATGACCGCCACCGGAGCCAGCAAACAAAATACGGGTGTCAGCAAAACGCGACCGTGCATGAAATCGCCGCCTTGCCGAATCCAGTACAGCGCCTGCAACAGTCCGCTGCCGACAATGAAGATCACCGCAGCCGCCGGGCTTTGCACCGCCCGGGCCCACCGCCCGTAACCGGGCGGCACCTCGCGACGGATCCACCACGGCCGGAGCCGGGCGACCAGCAGCAGGCCCAGCGCTAGCATGAGCACCGCCGGCACCCACAGCGCGTACGGCCGGTCGAAATTCGACAAATAGATCATGCCCTGCGACCATTTGTCGCCGGCCGCGTCCTTGGCCAGCGCGGTGCCAGGCACCAGCAGCCCGTAGTAGCCCATCCGGAAGATCTCACAGGCCACCGGAAGGAGCCCTCCGGCCACTACGATCCGTACGCGACGGCGCCAGCCCCGGGCCGCCACCAGCATCATGATCAGCGCCAGCGCGCCGATCAGCGCCAGCTCAGGGCGAACTAGCACGCTCAGGCCCGCGACGAAGGCGAGCGCAGCGGTGAAGGCCCAGCCCTCCCGACGAGCTCGCAGTGCCTGTGACCAGCAGACCATCATCCACCACAACAGCCCGAGATAGGCCATCACCAGCCCGCTCTCCAGGCCGGACGTCGCGAAGTCACGCGCGGGTGGTATCGCGATGTAAACCAGCGCCCCGGCCGGCAACAAGACAGCCATGCGGCCCTGCAGGCTCGGTGCATACAGCCGGACGGCGCCCAGCATGACCAAAACCATGCCCAGCACGGACAAGACCAGGGCCAGGACCAACGCCACATACTCCAGGCGCATCGGCCCGCCGACCCAGCCTCCCACATACAGCAGTAAGGTCCACACCGCCGAGGTGTTCGCCTCCACCCGCTCGCCCTCGTTGAACACCGGTCCGTTGCCGGCCAGCATGTTCCGCACCGTGCGCAGGACGATCAGTCCGTCGTCGGCGATCCAGCGTCGTTGCCAGGCCCCCCAGCCGAACAGCACGGCGACCACAACCACGCTCACCCATATGCTGACTCGCACCGCGGCGTCGTATGGATATGACGGCCGGCTCACCGGTCCGACTCCGGGCCGGCGGGACGACAGCGCGGCCTTTAAATTCGGGCTAGCCGAACGCAACAGCAGCACCAACTGTTCCTATCCACGCCAGCGCCAACAGCTGTAATACCCGGTCACGCAGCGCGATGTCTTCGGGCTCCCCGGCCAGCCCGCCGTCGACGTCCACCGCATACCGCAGGATCGCGATCGTGAACGGGACCATCGACACCGCGAACCAAGAGCCTGAGTAGCCGTCACGCTCGAACGCCCACAGCCCGTAGCACGCCACCACGGCAGTGGCTGACATCGTCCACACGAACCGCAGATAGGTGCTGGTGTAGCTCTCCAGCGATTTGCGAATCTTGGCCCCCGTGCGCTCGGCGAGTTGCAGCTCGGCGTAGCGCTTACCGGCCACCATGAATAACGACCCGAACGCCACAAACAGCAAAAACCATTGCGACAGCGGGATATCCGCGGCCACACCCCCGGCGATGGCCCGGATCAAAAACCCTGACGACACGATGCAAATGTCGATCACCGCTTGGTGTTTGAGGCCAAAGCAGTACGCCAGCTGCATGCCGATATAGACGGCCATCACCAGCGCCAGGTTGGGGGTCAGCAGCCAGGAGATCGCGAGCGAGGCCACGCCGAGCACCGCCGCCAGGCTGTATGCCAGCCACTCGGGCACCACCCCGGCGGCGATTGGCCGGAACCGCTTGGTCGGGTGCTCCCGGTCGGCGTCGACATCACGGGCGTCGTTGATCAGATATACCGACGATGCTCCCAGGCAGAACACCACGAAGGCGACGAGCACCTTGGCCAGCACTTCGACATAGTTGTAGTGGACGTTGCCGCCCAATGCGGCTAGCGGCGCGGCCAGCACGAGCACGTTCTTCAGCCATTGCCGCGGACGGACCGCCTTGATCACCCCGACGACCAGGTTTGCCGGAGGTCCGGTCACCGCCACCACGTCCTCAGCTGTGTTCGATTGCCCGACTCCCCCTCGGGCCACCCCACGGCCCGCATCGTCGCCAAGCGTGTTCGATTGCCCGACACTCCCCCTCGGGCCACCCCACGGCCCGCATCGTCGCCAAGCTCGTCCGGCACGCTCATTTGACTCCTATCCGCCTGTCGAACCGGATCGCGATGGCTGCGATGGCGGCGCCCACGGCGACGCCGATGGCGACGTCGCTGGGATAGTGCACTCCGAGCAGCATCCGGGACAGTGCCATCGGAGGTACCAACACGGCGGGCAGCGGCACCCCGGTGATCCGGGTCAGCAGGATGGCCGCGGCCGTGGTCGAGGTGGCGTGCGCCGACGGGAAGCTCAGCGGGCTCGGCGTGCTGATATTCACCACGACCGCCGGATGCTGGGGACGCGGGCGACGCACCAGCCGCTTGATGAACACGGCAGCTGCGTGCGCGGTTAACGCCCCGATTCCGGCGACTAACCAGGCGCGCCACCGCTGCGGCTGGGTGACCCCACCCAGCAGCGACACCGCCAGCCAGCCGATACTGTGCTCGCCGAAGTAGGACAAAGCTCGCGCCGCAATCAATACGCCAGGGCGGTCGGCCAGCGCCGACTGGATGGCCACCAATGCGGCCACTTCGCCGCGCGGCGCCGCCAGCTCAGGCATGCTCTGGCGCTTTGTCTATTGCTGGCAGCAGCACTGACTCCCACTTCTGCTTGCTGGACAGCACAGGTAACGCCTCGCGGTAGATCCGGCGCATCTCGTCGAACCGGCTCGCCAGCTGGCGCTGACGGCGCAGCGATTGCCACAGCAGCGAGAACATTTTGGCCCGGTCGCGCTGCCGGTAGACCACGCCGCGCCCGTCGGCCGTCGTGACGGTTGCACCGTCGAGCGTGCACAGCAGGAACCACCGCGCGTCCTGCGTCGGCACATTGCGCTGCGGGCGCCGGTGATGAGCCTGGTCGGCCTTGGTGAGGTTGTGCAGCGTGCCGCGGGCCAGCCGATAGCCGATGGCCAGCGGGTGCACCGGCGGGTTCATCGCCTTGTGCTTCTGCGACGGCGCTGACAGCTCGCTTGCCGCCGGCAAGACCACCGCATCGGGATAGTCCTTGCGGACGCGGTGGACTTCCGACAGCGCCGTCCCCAGGATGGAGAAGATGTGCTCCGGGCCGGCGAGGAAGTCGTCGATGGCCTTGTTCTGGACAGCCACCGTCGAATACTCGAGGCAGGCAAGGTGTTTGAGCGTGGCCTTCAGGTGGCTGCGCAACAGGCCGGTGACGGGCTTGTCCCAGTGCATGGCCGCCACCACTAACCGGTTGCGCAGGTGGAAATAGGCCTGCCAGTCGATGGCGTCGTCCTTGTCGCTCCAGGCCATGTGCCAGACCGCGGCGCCGGGCAGGGTGACGGTCGGGTAGCCGTGCTCGGCGGCGCGCAGCCCGTAGTCGGCGTCGTCCCATTTGATGAACAGCGGCAGCGGCTGTCCGAGCTCCTCAGCGACCTGCCGCGGGATCATGCACGTCCACCATCCGTTGTAGTCGACATCGATCCGACGGTGCAGCAGGTTGCTGCGAGGTTTGTTGTCGCTCAACGGATATTTGGCGAAGTCGTGGTCGTACTCGGTGTGCGGCGCGGCGGTCCACATGAAGTTCGACCGGTCCACCACCTCACCCATGATGTGCAGGTGCGACGGCTCCTGCAGGTTGAGCATCTGACCGCCCACCAGCATAGGGGTCTTGGCGAAGCGGTGCATCGCCAGCACCCGCAGAATCGAGTCGGGCTCGATCCGGATGTCGTCGTCCATGAATAAGATCTGCTGGCAGTCGGTGTTTTTCAGTGCCTCGTACATCACCCGGCTGTAGCCGCCGGAACCGCCCAGGTTGGGCTGGTCGTGGATGGAGAGCCGGTTGCCCAGCGGGGCGGCGGCAGCGTCGAAATCCGGATGGTCGCGAACCTTCGCGCTGCCTTGATCGGGCACGATCACCGCACCGATCACCTTGTCCACCAAGGGATCTGAGGTGAGCTCCCGCAGCGCGTTGACGCAGTCACCGGGCCGGTTGAAGGTCGGGATTCCGACCGCGACGTTGGCCTTGCCGGGCGCCGGGCGAGTCGCATACCAGCCGGCGCTGTGCAGGGTGACCGCGGTGTCGGTAGTGATGTCGAACCAGATCCAGCCGCCGTCCTCGAATGGCTCTAGTTCCACCTCGAACTCCAGCGTCGTGGGCTGATCAGCGGTGCTGGCGAATCCGCGGCCCTCGACGAAGATTCGCGCTCCGGTGGCCTTGGTCCGGTAGACGTCGACGCGCCCGGTGCCGGTCAATTCGGCGCGCAGCACCACCGACTTGCAGGCGGTCCAGCGACGCCAATAGCTGGCCGGAAAAGCGTTGAAATACGCGGCGAACGACACCTCGGACTCCGCGCCGATCTGCAGCGTCGTGCGGGTCACCGCGTGTGCACGCCGCGCATTGGTGGTCGACTCCTCCAGGTACAGCTTGCGCACGTCGAGCGGTTCGCCCGGGCGTGGCAGGATAACACGGGCCAGCAAACTCACGGCGGTGCCGGATTGCCCGGCGCCTTGTCGGGCCGCCGCGTCGCCGCTCGGGGTCTCACTCATCCGCGGGTGCATTCCTAATGCTTTCAGTGAGCGGCACACCATCGCGCAAGTGCGGCGCGAGGATGTTGTCGTACATGTTCAGTGCGCTGGCGATGGCCATGTGCATGTCCAGGTATTGATAGGTGCCGAGCCGTCCGCCAAACAATACCTTCGATGACGCGGTCTCGGATTTTGCCCGGGCCCGATAGGCGGCTAACAGCGCGCGGTCGGCCTCGGTGTTGATCGGATAGTACGGCTCATCGTCGTCCGCGGCGAACCGGGAGTACTCCCGCATGATCACCGTCTTGTCCGTCGGGTGGTCGCGCTCGGGATGGAAGTGACGGAACTCGTGGATGCGGGTATACGGCACGTCCAGGTCGTTGTAGTTCATCACCGGTGTGCCCTGGAAGTCCCCGATCGGTAGCACCTCGACCTCGAAATCCAATGTGCGCCAGCCCAAGCGGCCTTCGGCGTAGTCGAAGTAGCGGTCCAGCGGGCCGGTATAGACCACCGGAGCTTCGGGACTGGCCGCGCGCAGCTCCTCGCGGACATCGAACCAGTCGGTGTTCAGCCTGACCTCGATGCGGTCGTCGGCGGCCATGTTCTGACACCACGTGGTGTAGCCGTTGACCGGCAGGCCCTCATAGGTGTCGTTGAAGTAGCGGTTGTCGAAGGTGTAACGCACCGGCAGCCGAGTGATGTTGGATGCCGGCAGCTCCTTGGGGTCAGTCTGCCACTGCTTGGCGGTGTACCCCTTGACGAACGCCTCGTAGAGCGGGCGGCCGATCAGCGAGATCGCCTTCTCCTCGAGGTTCTGCGCGTCGGCGGTATTGATCTCCGCGGCCTGCTCGGCGATCAGCTGACGCGCCTCGGCGGGGCTGAAGTACTTGCCGAAGAACTGACACACCAGCCCCAGCCCCATCGGGAATTGGTAGGCCTGCCCGTTGTGCATCGCGAACACCCGGTGCTGGTAGCCGGTGAACTCGGTGAACTGCCGCACGTAATCCCACACCCGCTGGTTTGAGGTGTGGAAGAGGTGGGCGCCGTATTTGTGGACTTCGATACCGGTCTGCGGCTCGGCCTCGGAGTACGCGTTGCCGCCGATGTGCGGGCGTCGCTCGACGACCAAAACGCGCTGGTCCAGCTGGGTCGCGGCGCGCTCGGCGATCGTCAGGCCGAAGAATCCTGAGCCGACGACGAAGAGGTCAAAACGAGTGGTCATCGGTTGCCTAGGGTATCCGACCGCGCGGCCGCAGCCCGATTGGCGCCGTCGTTCGACCACGTGAGAGTTGCCGCAGAGCGCTCGTCGCCGAAGGTCGCAATTGCCTCACGATTCGATATAGTCACTCTAGTCTCAACAATCACATCAGTATCATCGATCACGTGGGTCCCATGCTGCCGCTTACACCGGCAGAACGACCACACCAACACATAGTCCAGATTGAGGAGACTTCCGTGCCGAACCGACGCCGACGCAAGCTCTCGACAGCCATGAGCGCGGTCGCCGCTCTGGCAGTCGCGACTCCTTGTGCTTACTTCGTTGTATACGAATCGATGGCGGGCACCAAACCCGAGCACCACGAATTCGTGCGGGCGGCGATGGCGACCGACCTGCCCAGTGAGGTGATATCGGCGCTGTCACAGGTGTTGTCGCCATTCGGGATCAACCTGCCGCCAAGCCTCACAGGTTCCATCAGCCCCGGGCTGTCCCCGGCGGCTATGACGCCCGCAGGCACTCCCGGGCTGACCACTCCGGGTCTGACCAGTCCCGGGCTGACCACGCCTGGCACCACGATGCCGCCGGCAACGAGTCCGTCGCTGACGGATCCCTCACTGACCGATCCGGCGCTGACGAATCCGGCACTGACCAGCCCGAACGGAACAACTCCGGGCTTGACGAACCCGTCCCTGACACCGGGCCTGACCAGCCCGACGGGCGTCGATCCGTCGCTGACCACTCCGGGTCTGACCGGTCCCAACGAGATGCCGACCACCACACCCGTCGGATTGGATCCGGGCGCCGGGGGCACCTACCCGATTCTTGGTGATCCGTCGCTGGGCGCGCAGCCGGCGTCGGGCGGGCTCATCAGCAACGTGATGAATACCGCCAACCAGCTGGGCGCCAGTCAGGTCATCGACCTGATCAAAGGATTAGTGATGCCCTCGATCATGCAGGCCGCTCAGCACGCTGTCCCGGCCGCGGCTGCGCCCGCCGCACCCTAGCCCCGGCACCGACCACCTAAACCGGATGGACCTGCCACGCTGACGGCACCGCAGAGTCGAGCTGGACTCTCCCCCCGACACCAGTCCAGCAACTAAGCCTCTGCGGTGCCGTCGACAGGCGGGCCAACTCATCCGTTTACTTTATTCACGTAAGTACCGTGTCGTACCATTTATAACAATAAGCACATACGTACCATCGGCTCGTGCCGCCCCGTCGTCCTGCGCCGACGATGTTGTTCACCGCTATCGCGGCGACCGCCGTCATCTTGCCGTGGGCGACCGACCCGGCACCCGGTAGCCACGATGAGTCCCCCCGCGCCGGGGACGCCCAACTCAGCCAGCAACCGTTGATCGGGCTCGGCGGGGGCGTCACGGTCCGCGAAGTCACCCAGCGCACACCGTTTTCCATGGTCGCGTTGACCGGCGGCGACCTGACAGGCACCTCCACGCGGGTGCGCGCCAAACACGCCGACGGCTCCTGGGGCCCGTGGTATGCGGCAGAGACGCTGGAAGCAGGACGCGATGGATCAACCCACGGTCCCCGCGGCACTGATCCCGTGTTCGTTGGCAACACCACTACTGTGCAGATCGCGGTCACCCGTCCGGCCGGAGCACCGGTGACGTCGGCGGCACCGAGCAGTGCCCCGGCTAAGCCCGGCTTGGGTTACCAGCCGGCGACGGCCGAACAGCCCTTCCCACAAAACATCTCCGCGGTTCTCATCTCCCCGCCGCAAGCGCCGGTCGACACCCAATGGACGCCACCGACCGCGGTCATCGCGCCGGGCCAGCCACCTAATATCATCAGCCGTGCGCAATGGGGTGCCGATGAATCGATACGATGTGGTAACCCATTGTACAGCAAAGGGATTCGTGCGGCAGTCATCCACCACACCGCGGGCACCAATGACTACGCGCCACAAGACTCGCCCGCTATCGTGCAGTCCATCTACGCGTATCACACCAAGACCCTGGGCTGGTGCGACATCGCGTACAACGCGCTGGTCGACAAGTACGGCCAGGTGTTCGAGGGCCGGGCCGGCGGGATCACCAAACCGGTCCAGGGATCCCACACCGGCGGATTCAACCGCGACACCTGGGGTGTGGCGATGATCGGCGACTTCGAGGACGTGCCCCCGACACCGATCCAGCTTCGCACCGTCAGCCGGCTGCTCGGCTGGCGGCTGGGTATGGACAGCGTCAACCCCAAAGGCACAGTGACACTGGCTTCCGCCGGCGGCTCCTTCACCAAATTCCCTGCGGGCGCCACCGCAATCCTGCCCGCCATCTTCACCCATCGCGACGTCGGCAATACCGAGTGCCCGGGCAATGCCGCCTATGCGCTCATGGACGAGATCCGTGATACCGCGGCACGTTTCAACGAGCCGCCCGGTGCCGAGGAGCTGGCCGCGTCGCTGGAAGGGGGTGCGATTTACCAGCGATGGCAGGCGATGGGCGGCATGAACAGCGTGCTGGGCGCGCCGACCTCACCGGAGGCGACAGCGGCGGGCGCGGCGCGCTACGTCACTTTCGCCAAGGGCGCGATGTACTGGTCACCCGAAACCGGCGCGCAGCCGGTCACCGGCGCGATCTACGACGCCTGGGCCTCGCTGGGCTACGAGCGTGGTGCGCTCGGATTGCCGACCAGCGGGGAGATTCAGGAACCGCAGTGGGTGAAGCAGAACTTCCAGCACGGCACCTTGAACTTCGACCGGCTCGACGGCACGGTCACCCGCGTCATGGACGGGGTCGCGCAGGAATTGCCGCCGCCGTCTCCCAGCGGCCCGCCGGTGCAGCTCGAACGATTCTCCCCGCCGATCGGCTGAACCGAGCTAAAGCCTGATTGCCCCGCTCCTCCTCAACCGTTCCGGCCGCATCGTCGCAGGGCTAAAGCCACCAGCGTTCCAGCACCCGGGCCACCCCGTCGTCGGTGTTGGGCGCGGTGACCTCGTCGGCCGCCGCTACCACCTCGGGATGCGCGTTGCCCATCGCCACGCCGTGACCGGCCCGCAATAGCATCGGCACGTCGTTGGGCATGTCCCCGAATGCCACCACGTCGTCGTCGGCGATCCCCAGCGGACGGGCTATCTCCTCGACGCCAGTGGCCTTGTTGACGCCCAGCGGCACGATCTCCACCAGCCCGTTGTCGGTGGAGTAGGTGATATCGCCCTCGATGCCGATGTGCTTGGCTAGTTCGGCGGCCATGTCCGCGCTGCGGGCACCGGCTTTACGGATCAGCAGCTTAACCGCGGGTGCGCTAAGCAGGTCTTGGATCGACACCTCGGTGTTATCGGGGTTGAGCCAGGCGTGTTCGTAGCCTGGTGAGCTGACGAACTGCGGTGTCGCCGTGTCGTGTGTGCTGCCCCCGACCCGCTCGACCGCCAGTCCCGCGTCCGGGATAACGCGAGTAGCGACCTCCGCCAACTCACCCAGGGTGTCGACGTCCAGCGTGCGCACCGACACCACCCGGTCGACCGCAGGATCGTAGATGACGGCTCCGTTGGCGCACACTGCCATCGGCGCGAATCCGAGCGCGTCGACGACCGGCCGCACCCAGCGTGGCGGGCGCCCGGTGGCAAGGATGAACTGCGCACCAGCGGCGACGGCGGCGTGTACGGCGTTGCGGGTGCGGGGAGTGATGGTGTCATCGTCGTCGAGCAGGGTGCCGTCCACGTCGCAGGCAATGAGCGCGGGCAGCATCATGAGGTCGATCCATCTTGGCGAATAGCCGGGGCCGTCATCAAGGCGGTCCCCTTCACTGCTCGCCGGTGTCACACGCCACTCTCGCCCCGTTTTCGGGCCCGCTCGGCCAGTTCAGCCGCGCGCAGCGCTTTGGAGTCTTCCGGGGTCGGCGCGCTGCCACCCAGTCGCAGCGGCACCCAGTACGCCCCCTCGGGATGCGGATACTCCTCCTGCACCCGGTACAGCAACGAGTTCATCCGTTGACGTAGCGCGACGTTGAGTTGCTCGGCATCGCCCGACGGTAACAGCGCCGGGCCAGCCGCAACGACGATTGGAATCTTGGCGCGGAAGAGGTGCTTTGGACGATCTTTGGGCCAAATCCGATGTGCGCCCCAGACAATCAGGGGAAGTACCGGCACCTGCGCCTCCAGCGCCATCCGGGCCGCCCCGGTCTTGAACTGCCTGAGTTCGAAGCTGCGGCTGATGGTGGCCTCGGGGTGCAGCCCGATGAGTTCGCCCTCCCTCAGCCGCTGCACTGCCACCGCGTAAGCGTCGGCCCCCACTCGGCGATCCACCGGAATGAGCTTGGCGTGCCTGATCACGTAATTGACCGCCGCCACCTCTTGCATTTCTGCTTTGATCATGAATCTCAAGCGCCGCCGCCGTTGAAGCGCGGCGAGCGAGGCTGGGAGCCAGTCGACGTAGCTCGTGTGGTTGAGGGCGATCACCGCGCCGCCGTGGTCGGGAATGTTCTCCAGGCCCTGGAACGTGATTTTGATTCCGTTGGCCGCGACTATAGGCGGGACGATGATTTCCATCGTGCGGAAAAATGGCTCCGCCATGTTCATTGCTCCTGTTGTTCCTGTTGTCCAGCTATCCTGCCTGGACTATTACTGTGCGCTACGAGCGGTCCTCACTGCTGGCCGCCGTTATCAGGCGATCCACCTTGACCGCTCGCCAGCGTCATATTGGGTGACCGGCCGTCGCCGATCAGTGTCGTCGCCGCGTTTCGTCTTCGTGACCAGGAACCGTAGGCGGCGTCCACGGTTAACCGCGGCGTACGACACCGGCAGCCAGTCCACGTAACTGGTGTGGTTCATCGCGATCACCGCGCCGCCCCGCCCGGGAATGTTCTCCTCACCGAGAAAGGTGATTTTGGTTCCGGTGGCGGCGATTGCGGCTTTGAGGAGGATTTCCAGCGTGCGGAAAACAGGCTCTGCCATGCCCGCTACTCCTTTCGTCCAGCCCACCCCGACCCGGACTGTTGCGCTACGCGGCGGGCTGCCCTCGCCGCTGTTTCCTCTGCGTCCATCCGAGCCGCCTCGGTTAAGGTCGGTGCACTGCCGCCCAGTCGGCGCGGCACCCAGTACGCCCCCTCGGGGTGCGGATACTCCTCCTGTGACCGGTGCAGCAACGACGTCATCGCTGCGCGCAGGGCGGCATTGGTCTGCTCAATGGTATCGGCGGCGCTCAGCGGGGCGCCGACCGCGACGGTGATCGGGATCTTGCGGCGCCCGAGGTTTTTGGGATGGTCTTTGGTCCAGATGCGATGTGCACCCCAGACGATCAGCGGGATGATCGGGACGTTCGCTTCGTCGGCCATCCGGGCGGCGCCGGTCTTGAACTCCTTTAGTTCCAAGCTGCGGCTAATGGTGGCCTCCGGGTAGACCCCGACCAATTCTCCTCCGCGCAGCCGCTGGATGGCGACCGCGTAGGAATCGGCACCGGCCTGGCGATTCACCGGAATGGTTTTGGTGTGCCTGATCAGGTAATCGACCACCTTCACCCGTTGCATCTCCGCCTTGATCATGTACCGGATCCGGCGCCCGCGGTAATGCACCGCGAGACCCGCGGCCAACCAGTCAACGTAGCTGGTGTGGTTGACGGCGACCACCGCGCCGCCGCTGGGCGGAATGTTTTCCAGGCCGTGGTAGGTGATTTCGCTACCGACGACTTTGACCACGGCCTTGGCCGCGATCTCGAGAGCGCGAAAAACCGGCTCCGGCACCGGCGGCTACTCCGGCGCCCCGGCGGGACCGGCCCGCTCGGCACGGCGAGCCGCCCTCGCCGCGGCCTCTTCAGCGTCGAGCCGGGCCGCCTCAGCTAGCGATGGGGCGGCGCCGCCCAGCCGACGCGGCACCCAGAACTCACCGGCCGGATGCGGCCCGTAGGCCTCCCGCACCCGCTCCAGCAAATGCTGCATCCGTGAATGCAATAGCACGGTCAGGTCCGGCGCGGTCAGGGTCGGTTCGATCGGTTCACCGGCGGCTACAGCGATCGGCACCTTCGGGTGGAACAGCTTCCTGGGGTGGTCTTTGGTCCAGATCCGCTGGGCACCCCACACGATGTGCGGGATGATCGGCACGCCCGCTTTGATGGCCATCCGGGCGGCCCCCGACTTGAGCTCCTTGATCTCGAAGCTGCGGCTGATCGTCGCCTCCGGGTAGACACCGACCAGTTCACCGGCCTTGAGCATCTCGACGGCCTTATCGAACGATGGGGCGCCGTCGTCCCGGTCCACCGGGATGTGGCGGCAACCGCGCATGATGGGTCCGGCGATCTTGTGATCGAACACTTCCTGCTTGGCCATGAACCGCACCTTGCGCCCCAGGCCCTGCTGGTAGGCGGGCAACCCGGCGAAGGTGAAGTCGAAGTAGCTGGTGTGGTTGATCGCGATGACGGCGCCGCCGGTGGCAGGCAGGTTCTCCACCCCGGTGACCGTGAACTTCAAACCCTGCACTCGCCACGTCAAGCGGGCGAGCTGGATGATAGTCCCGTATACCGGTTCCACAGCCCTCCAGCCTAGTGCTCGCGGCTGTGCGCCTCCGGGGGTCGGACAGAATGGCTGACCGTGACCGTCGCCGGAGCTTCGCGGTATGCCGGACGGATCGCCGGGTAGCCGACCGGCCGGGTCGGCGGCTGACGGCGGCAGATGAGGCCTCCCGTTAAGCTCGAGGCGGCCGTTAACGTCGTCGAAAGGCAGTAAGTGCAGGTCACCAGCGTCGGCCACGCCGGCTTTCTGATCGAGACCACTGCGGGCAGGATCCTGTGCGACCCTTGGGCCAATCCGGCGTACTTCGCGTCCTGGTTCCCGTTCCCGGACAACAGCACGCTGGACTGGGACACTCTGGGCGACTGCGACTACCTATATGTTTCGCATCTGCACAAGGACCACTTCGACGCGAAACTGCTGCGCGCGCACGTCAACAAGAACGCGGTGGTGCTGCTACCCGACTATCCAGTGCCCGACTTGCGAGACGAGCTGCGGAAGTTGGGATTTCACCGGTTCTTCGAGACCACCGACTCGGTCAAACACCGGGTCAGCGGGCCGAAAGGCGATCTCGACGTGATGATCATCGCATTGCGGGCCCCCGCTGACGGCCCGATCGGCGACTCGGCGTTGGTGGTGTCCGACCGCGAGACCGTCGCGTTCAATATGAACGACGCCCGCCCGGTGGATTTAGAGGTGCTGGCCTCTAAGTTCGGCCACGTCGACGTCCATATGCTGCAGTACTCCGGGGCGATCTGGTATCCGATGGTCTACGACATGCCGGCGCGAGCCAGGGTGGCATTCGGCATCCAGAAACGGCAGCGCCAGATGGATCGCGCCCGCCAGTACATCGCGCAGGTGGGGGCGTCCTGGGTGGTGCCGTCGGCGGGCCCTCCGTGCTTCCTGGATCCCAATCTGCGCCATCTCAACGACGACCATGACGATCCGGCCAACATCTTTCCCGACCAGATGGTCTTCCTGGACCAGCTACGCACACACGGACACCACCGCGGCCTGCTGATGATTCCCGGTTCAACCGCGGAGTTCACAGGCGCGCAACTGAACTCGCTGACCCATCCACTTCCTGTCGATCAGGTCGAAGCCATCTTCACCACCGGCAAGGCGGCGTACATCTCCGAGTATGCCGCCCGTATGGCCCCTGTGTTGGCCGCCGAGAAAGCCAGCTGGGCGCCCGCGGCCGGCGAATCGCTGCTGGAGCCGATGCGCGCGTTGTTTGAGCCGATCATGCTGCAAAGCGACCAAATCTGCAATGGTATCGGCTATCCCGTCGAACTGGTGATTGGCTCTGAAACCGTGGTGCTCGACTTTTCTAAATGTATTGTGCGCGTACCGATCCCCGACGAAAGGTTCCGCTACGGGTTCGCGATCCCGCCGGATTTGGTGCGCACCGTGCTGCGCGATAACGAACCGGACTGGGTCAACACCATCTTCTTGTCCACCCGGTTTCGGGCCTGGCGGGTCGGCGGCTACAACGAATACTTGTACACGTTCTTCAAATGCCTGACCGACGAACGGATCGCCTACGCCGACGGCTGGTTCGCTGAAGCCCATGACGACACCACGTCCGTCACGTTGGATGGCTGGGAGGTTCAGCGACGCTGTCCGCATCTGAAAGCCGACCTGTCGAAATTCGGCGTGGTGGACGGCAACACGCTGACCTGTAATCTGCACGGGTGGCAGTGGAATTTGGACACCGGCCGCTGCCTGACGGCGCGGGGCCACGAGCTTCGGTGTTCACGGCTGTGAGCGCAGCACCGCAGGAGTACTACGACGACGGCGTCGTCCAGTTGGATCGCGAGGCGATCACATTGCGCCGCTACCACTTTCCGTCTGGTACGTCGAAGGTCGTCGCGCTGCGCACTATCCGTGGCTACAAGGCCCAGCCGCTGGGCCTATTCCTGCATCGGTTCCGTATCTGGGGCAGCTTAGATCTGCGCCGTTGGCTGCCACTGGACGTGCGCCGGCCGTTCAAGTCGACGTTGATCACGTTGGACGTCCCGGGCACTCGGCCGAGTCCCGCGTTTACCCCGGCCAGCCCCGACGAGTTCATCACATTGCTCGATAAGCTGCTGGGTGATCACAAGCCGAGTTGACCGCCCGGTGGTCCTCGGCGTGTTGCTCGGTCCCTAAGGCTCGAGGTCGGCAAGCGCCTGGCGACCAGCGTCGTTGCCGGGGATGACGTGATCCCGGGTCCGCCCTGGCAACCCGTGCGGGCCAGATACAGCCCGTCGATCGGGTTCGGTTGGCCGAGGAAGCCTTTCGGTCCCGGCCTGGCGATAAAACGTCCGCAGTGATACCTTCACCAGCTTCGCGTTTGCATTCGCTTTCTACTTCGCCACCATCGAACGGCAGCGCCGGCATTCACAATCCGACCCAGATCAAGCTCGTCCGCGGTTACCTTAGACGGCCTGATCTCCCTGATCTGCAACCAACCCTGCCCAAATGCACCGCTGACCAGACACTCCCGGGCGTCTCATACTGGTAGTTGGGTCTAGGTCAGCTAAGGACTACATGAATGAGCGAGAGTTCGATTACGTGGGTGGACGATGCGTTGGTCATCATCGATCAGCGCGCGCTGCCGCATGAGGTGCGCCGGTTGCGGATCACGACGGTCGACGAGCTCATCGACGCGATCAAGACGCTGGCCATTCGGGGGGCGCCGGCGCTTGGGTTGGCGGGGGCGTTCGGGGTGGTGTTGACGGCACGCACGCACGGCGGCGATGCCGAGAAGGTGCAATTGGACGCGGCGCGGATCGCCTCGGCCCGGCCGACCGCGGTGAATCTGGCATGGGGCGTGCGGCGTGCGCTGGCCAAGCTGCCACAGGGTGTGCGGGCCGTGCTGGAGGAGGCCCTCGAGATCCTGGCCGAGGGTGAGCGGGTCAACCGGGTCGCCGCCACCCATGCCGCACATCTGGTGCAACAGCTGTGCGCGGGTCGCCGGCTGCGCATCCTCACCCACTGCAACACCGGAACGCTGGCCACCGCGGCGTTCGGTACCGCGCTGGGCGCGCTGCAGGTGCTGCATGAGCGCGACGCGATTGCGAACGTGCTGGTCGGCGAGACTCGCCCGCTGCTGCAGGGCGCCCGACTGACCGCGTGGGAGCTCGCCCAGTACGGTATTCCGCATCAGCTGACGATCGATTCAGCGGCGGCGTGGGCGATGGCCACCGGGCAGGTGGACTGTGTGATCGTCGGCGCGGACCGCATCACCGCCGACGGCTCGGTCGCCAACAAGATCGGCACCTACGCTCTTGCGCTGGCGGCTCGCCACCACGGCATCCCGTTTATCGTGGTGGCCCCTGACTCGACCCGTGATCCGGCGACCGCGACCGGAGGCGAGATTGTCGTGGAGGAACGGGCGGCGGCGGAGATCACCCACGTCGGTGGCGTCGCCACCGCACCCGAGGGAACCGCGGTGTTCAACCCCGCGTTCGACGTCACCCCGCCGGACCTGGTCACCGCGGTGGTCACCGAGAACGGTGTGGTCGGGCAGTTCAACACCCCTGCGGGGCAGCAGATTGCCGATATCGCCCGCGGGCTGTATGCGCGCGGCTGGATGGCGGGCACGGCGGGCAATATCTCGGTGCGGGCCGGGCAGACCGCGGTGATCACCGGCAGCGGGCTGTCCAAGGGCGAGCTCACCGCCCACGACATGGTGACGGTGACTATCGCCGACTCCCGGCCGGTGTCGGGCACGCGGCGCCCGTCGGCGGAGACCACCATCCACACCGCTGTCTACCGCGCCACCGACGCCGACGCCGTCGTACACGTGCACCCGCCGCACGCGACCGCCCACTCGATCCATGCGCCAGACATGTTGCGGTTCAGCGGCTATGAGCTCATCAAGGGACTGGGGGCGAGGGAAACCATTGACATCCCGGTGTTTGCCAACCATGCGGAGGTTGCGCGCATCGCTGCCGACATCGAGCGCTACCTTGTCGAGCACCCCGATGCCCCGCCGGTGCTGTTCATCGCCGGCCACGGGATCACGACGTGGGGTGCCGATCTCGCGCAGGCCCGGGACCGGGCGGAGTGCCTGGAGGCGGTGTGCGAGCTGGTGACGCTCACCGGTCGCCGCGAGACCGAACCACTTCACCGCGGGGAGGAACCGCAATGACCCTGCTTCAGGTGATGGCCGACAGCGACGCCGCCGACATACGGGTGCGCACCACCGATCCGAGCCTGGTCGGTGTCGAACTCGCCGAGCGCGGCGTTGTTTTCGACCGCTGGCCCATTATGCCGGGCGTCGACGCGACCACATCCGACACCGAGATCTTGGCGAACTACCACGACCGCGTCGCCGACCTCAATGCCGACGGCCGCTACAAGTACATCGACATGGCCCGGATGCATCCCGACGACAGCGACCCGCAATGGCCAGACAAGGCCACGGCCGCCCGCGAGAAGTTCCTCGCCGAGCACCGGCACACCGAGGATGAGGTTCGCTTCTTCGCCGCCGGCCGGGGCTGCTTCTACCTGCACCTGGGGCCGGAGGTGGCGGCGGTGGTGTGTGAGGGCGGCGACCTGATGTTCGTGCCGGCGGGCACTCGGCACTGGTTCGACATGGGCACCCGCCCCGAATTCGTGGCGATCCGGTTCTTCGAGGAGGAGGACGGCTGGATCGGCCACTTCACTGGCGACCACATCGGTGAGCGGTTTCCGACGCTTGATCAGCTCATCGCGTGATCGCCGCTATCGTCCTCGACATCGAGGGCACCACTAGCCCGACCCGTTCGGTGCGGGAGGGTCTGTACGGCTACATCCGGCAGCATCTTGGGCAGTGGCTGGTCGACAACCGCGGCGCAGCGGCCGCATCGGTGATCGCCAGCACCCGGCAACTGGCCGCACGTCCTGACGCAGACCTGGCTGCGGTGGTCGAAATCCTTTGTGGTTGGCTGAATTCCGATGAGAAGGCCGAGCCGCTGAAGACCGCGCAGGGCTTGATCTGCGCGGAGGGTTTCCGCAGCGGCACCCTGCACGGGGAGTTCTTCTCCGACGTACCGCCCGCGCTGGCCGCGTGGCACGACGCCGGCATTGCGTTATATGTGTTCTCGTCGGGCTCGGTGCGCAATCAACAGGATTGGTTCGCGCACGCCCGCGGCAGCGAGTTGGCGTCCTTGATTAGCGGGTGGTTCGATCTGACCACTGCCGGAGGCAAGCGGGAGGCCTCGTCCTACCAGAAGATCGCCGACGCCATCGGTCTGCCCGCGAACCAGATCCTGTTCTTGTCCGACCATCCCGACGAGCTTGACGCCGCGGCGGCCGCCGGTTGGTCGGTACTGGGCGTGACCAGGCCAGGGGAGCCGAATTCCCCACGACCCCCACACCGTTGGATCAACTCTTTTGCCGACGTCGATCTGCAACAGCCGTGACCGCTGCGCTGTATCAACGTTTCCATCCCGTCGGAAACGTGTCCGCGACTCTCAGCGGACCGGCTGCAGCAGCTCTGTGCCCACGAATGGGACCAGTGCGTCGGGGACCCGCACAGTGCCGTCGGGCCGCTGGTGATTCTCCAGGATCGCGACCAGCCAGCGGGTGGTGGCCAGCGTGCCGTTGAGCGTCGCGGCGATCTGCGGCTTGCCGTTGGCATCCCGGTACCGTGTCGCCAGCCGGCGTGCCTGAAAGGTGGTGCAGTTCGACGTCGATGTCAGCTCCCGGTAAGTACCCTGCGTCGGCAGCCACGCCTCGCAGTCGAACTTGCGGGCTGCTGACGAACCGAGATCGCCAGCGGCCACGTCGATTACCCGATACGGCACCTCGATGCGGGCCAGCATTTCCCGCTGCCAGCCCAGCAGCCGTTCGTGCTCGGTTTCGGCGGTGTCGGGTGTGCAGTAGACGAACGCCTCTACCTTGTCGAACTGGTGGACGCGGATGATGCCGCGGGTGTCCTTGCCGTGGCTGCCGGCCTCGCGGCGAAAACACGACGACCAGCCCACGTAGCGTCGCGGCCCGCCGGACAGGTCGAGGATTTCGTCAGCGTGGTAGCCGGCCAGCGGGACTTCGGAGGTGCCCACCAGATACAGGTCGTCGGCCTCCACCCGGTACACCTCTTCGGAGTGGGCACCCAGAAATCCGGTTCCGGACATCACCTCCGGACGCACCAGCACCGGCGGGATCATCGGGATGAAGCCGTTGTCGACCGCCAGGCGCATTGCCAGCTGCAACAGCCCCAGCTGCAACAGCGCGCCCCGGCCGGTCAGGAAGTAGAACCGCGAGCCGGACACCTTGGCCCCGCGCTGCATGTCGATCAGTCCCAGTAGCTCACCGAGTTCCACGTGGTCCCTGGGGTTTTCGATCGGCGCAGGCTCGCCGACGAGGTCAAGGATTCGGTAGTCGTCTTCCCCGCCGGCGGGCACACCGTCGAGAATGACGTTCGAGATCGCCATATGCGCCGCGGTGAACGCCGCGTCGGATTCCGCCTGCTCCGCCTCGGCGGCCTTGACCTGTTCGGCCAGTTCCTTGGCGCGCTGCAGCAGCGCCGGACGCTCGTCGGCCGACGCCGCGCCCACTTTCTTGCTGGCGGTTTTCTGTTCGGCGCGCAGCGAATCGGCGGTCGAGATCGCGGCCCGACGGGCGGTATCGGCCGCCAGCAAGGTGTCCACCAGGGCTGGGTCCTCGCCACGGCTGATCTGGGAACGGCGCACGGTGTCGGGGTTTTCCCGCAGCAGTTTCAGGTCGATCACGACCTTGAACCCTACTTTTGGCCGCCAGCGCCGAACATCTCCAGGTAGCCGGTGCGCTCGAACACGCGAGCGGTATCGACGGCGCTCGGTTGGCCCGCGTACGGGTCGGCGCCGGCCAGCTCGGCGACCTCATCGGGCACGTCGGCGTCGGCGCATCGGGAGTTGGCCGAATCGGGGCTGGTCATGGGTCCAAATTATCGCGGCGGACCACCAGCGGGGCATAACCCCACAGCATGACATCTGCAACAGTTTTCACGCCGCTCGCGCAGCCTGTCAGAATGGAGCGGATGTCGGATGCACCCGAGCAGGACCATTCACCCGTCGGCGACGCGGAACAACCGTTGGCGGGGTTTCGGTGGCTGCGTACTTTCCAGGCGACGTCGACCAGGCGGGCACTGCTCCTGACCGCTCTGGGCGGGCTGCTCATCGCCGGGGTGGTCACCGTGGTTCCGATCGGCGACAACGGTCCGGGGCGGCTGGCCGGTTATATGGCCGCCAATCCGGTGCCCAGCACCGGCGCGAAGAGCAATGCAGCCTTCAACCGCGCCGCCAGCGGCGACTGTCTGATGTGGCCGGACAACGTGCTGGAGGCCGCGAGCATCGTCGACTGTAAGGACGAACACCGGTTCGAGGTCGCCGAGTCCGTCGATATGCGGACCTTCCCGGGCTCGGAGTACGGGCCCAACGCTGCCCCACCGTCAGCCGCTCGCATCGAGCAGATCAGCCAGGAGCAGTGCGAGGCGGCCGTGCGCCGCTACCTCGGAAGCCGACTCGACCCCAACAGCAAGTTCAGCATCAGCATGCTGTGGTCCGGCGACCGAGCCTGGCGCCACTCGGGTGAACGCCGTGTGCTGTGCGGCCTGCAACTACCCGGTCCCAACAACCAGCAGATCGCCTTCAAGGGCAAGGTCGCCGACATCGACCAGTCGAAGGTCTGGCCAGCCGGTACTTGCCTGGGTGTCGACCCGGCCACGAACCAACCGACCGATGTCCCGGTCGACTGCGCAAAACCGCATGCCATGGAGGTCACCGGCACGGTCAACTTGGCCGAGAAGTTTCCCGATGCCCTGCCCGCCGAACCCGAGCAGGACGCGTTCATCAAAGACGCCTGCACCCGGATGACAGACGCCTACCTCGCGCCGATCCGGTTGCGCACCACCACGCTGACGCTGATCTACAACACCATCTCGCTGCCCAGTTGGTCGGCCGGTAGCCATGAAGTCGCCTGCAGTATCGGCGCGACGCTGGGCAACGGCGGCTGGGCGACGCTGCTCAACAGCGCCAAGGGACCGCTGCTGATCAACGGCCAGCCACCTATCCCGCCACCGGACATTCCCGAGGAGCGGCTCAACCCGCCGCCGATTTCATTGCCCACCAACGAGGGCAACACTGCGGCGCCGAGCGCCCAGCGCCCGGGCAACCAGCACCTTCCACAACAGCCGGTTGCGCCGGCCCCGCAGCTGCCAGCACAGCCCGCGCCGTGGGCGCCACCGCAGCCAGCACCTGGGGCTCCGCCAGCACCCGGTGCCGGAGCACCACCGCCCCCGCCGGGCGGCGAACCCCCGTCGCTACCACCGCCGCCGGAACTCCAGGCAGCGCCACCACCGCCCGCTCCAGCCGGGCCCGCACCGGGGGCTTAGCCGGGTGGCCGTCCGGATGGACCCGCAACGGTTCGACGAACTGGTCTCCGACGCACTCGACCTGATCCCGCACGAGCTGGCGGCCGTAATGGACAACGTCGTCGTCCTGGTGGCTGATCGGCACCCCGAGGAGCCCTACCTGCTCGGACTCTATGAGGGCGTGGCGTTGACCGAGCGGGACTCCAACTACGCCGGATCGCTGCCGGACACCATCACGATCTATCGCAAGGCGCTGCTGGACGTCTGTGAATCCAAGGACGAAGTTGTCGACCAGGTGGCGATCACCGTGATCCACGAGATCGGCCATCACTTCGGTATCGACGACGACCGGCTGCATGAACTGGGCTGGGCTTAACAAGGGCTTGCGGGTTTGACGGGCGCGGCATCCCGGATTTGTCCGCGTCGAGTGCTAAGAACGGCCCATGAGCACAGGATGCCGCGACTGCCGGGCAGGCTTGGATCACTGCCACGGCACCATCATTCGCCATTCACTGCGCCGGTCGGAGTGCACCGAGGAGGACTGCACCAGCCCCGAGCTGATACCGCACCCCTTCGTCATCGACTGTGACGCGGTCGGCTGCGGGTGCGGCGAACCGACCGAGCTGGCAGTCGCTATCTGATTGCCCGGCTCCTCCTCGGCGGTCCCGGCCGTATCGTCGCCGGGCTGAAGGCCAGCGTCAGCCCATCGGGTCGGCGCTGGACCGCACCGCGTCAGTGATCGGGGTGGCCTCAGGTTCGGGGTAGAACGGCGGCGACAGCTCGCCCCATCGCACGCAACTCCATCGCCCGTCAGTGATCGGGACCAGCACCACCGCGTCGGTATTACCGAGATGGTGGTCCAGCACGAAGCTGCCGTCCACGCCGGCCAGCACGGCGGCGGCCAGCCGAATCGCCGCGCCATGGCTGACGACGACAATGTCGTCGGTCCAGTCGTGGTTGTCGAGGTAGCGCATCCGCAGCTCTGTGAGCACCGGCAGGTAGCGGTCCAACACTTGAGTCGCGGTTTCGCCGCCAGGCAGCGGCACATCCAGCTCGCCTTGATGCCATCGCTGGTAGATAGCGTTGAATTCGGCGACCGCCTCCTCGTCATTGCGGTTTTCCAGCTCTCCGACCTGCACCTCGTGAATGCCGGCGACTTCGCGGGCCAGAACGTCGAGTTCGGCGGCGATCACCGCGGCGGTCTCCTCAGCGCGGGCAGCCACCGAATGTGCCAGCATCGCCGGCCGTCTCGAACGGCCCCGCGCGAACGCCCGGGCCTGATCGTGACCCAACGGCGTCAGTCCCGCCCCTGGCGGCAATGTGTCCAATCTGCGCTCGAGGTTGCCGTAGGACTGGGCGTGCCGCAGCAGCACCAAACGACCGCTCATCGCGCGGATCCTCCGAGCGGATCGGGCTGTCCTTCCCGCAGCCGAGCCAGCCAGCGCGACGCCTTATCCGACTGCGGCGGCCCCGCGCCAGCAACCACCCCCGTCGGCCAGGAGCCCAGGTATCGCACATCAGCACAACGACGGTGCAGCGCCTTGAGTGCCTCGGCGACGGCGTCGTCGTCGATGTGGCCCACGCAGTCCAGGAAGAACATGTAGGTGCCCAGCTCGGTGCGGGTGGGCCGGGATTCGATCCGGGTCAGGTCGATGCCGCGGATACCGAACTCGGCAAGCGCGGCCACCAGTGCGCCAGGCACATTGTCGATACGCAGCACCACCGACGTCCGGTCGGCTCCGGTGCGGGCCGGCGGCGGGCCCGGCAGGCCGACCAAGACGAAGCGGGTACGGGCGTTGGGTTCGTCGACGACACCGTCGGCCAGCGCCGCCAACCCACAGTGAGCGGCGGCCAGCGCTGAGCTCACCGCGGCATCGACCCGGCCATCGGCGACCTGCTGCGCCGCGTCGGCATTGGAGTTCGCCGGCCACAGCTCGACGCCGGGCAGGTGGGCGGCCAGCCACCGCCGCACCTGTGCCGCCGCCACCGGGAAGGCCGCCAATGTGCTTACCTCGGCGGCGGTCCGGCCGGGTTTGACAACGATGCTGAACGCCACATCTAGCGTCATCTCGGCGAACACCTGCAGCGGCGAACCGAGTGCCAGGCTGTCCAGCGTCGGTGCCACCGACCCGTGGATCGAGTTCTCGATCGGCACGCAGGCGTAATCGGCAACACTTTGCCGGACGGCGTCGAGTGCGGCGGGTGGGCTCTCGATTGGCAACGGCAGCACGGCATCTGGGCCGCGCTCGGGAACCATGCCGGCCGCTGTCATCTCGAGCAGCGCCGCCTCGGTGAAAGTCCCTTCGGGACCGAGAAACGCGATGCGGGCCACGACCAAACACTAATCGGGTCGCCAGGCTTGCGCCGTCGGTTCCCCCCAGATTAAGTTAGGCTTACCTAATTACAGGAGAGTGTCCATGCCACTTACCGCCAATCCCGCACCGACGACTGCTGAACGCATCCGGAGCACCTGCGCACGAGCCGGTGGAGCGCTGCTGGCCATCGAGCGCGAGGAGCCGGTAACCACACCTGTACACCACTTGTTCGACGACGGATCTTTCGCTGTCGCGGTTCCGGTTGACTATGCGCAGGTCTGCCGGACCACCGGAGCGCAGGCGGTGTTGGAACTGGCCGACTATGCGCCGGTGCCACTGCGTGAACCGGTGCGCTCACTGGTGTGGATCGGCGGCCACCTGCGCTGGGTCCCGCTGCCCGCGGTGCGCGGATTGCTCGACCTGATCGCGTCCGAGCACCCGAACCCCACACTGCTGCAAGTTGAGACGCTGGGGTCCGCGCGGACTGGCGGTGCCGACGCCTGCTACGCGCTGCTGCGGCTGGAGATCGCGTCCGTGGTGGTGACCGACGCCACCGGGGCCGAGTCCGTCGCCGTCGCCGACCTGCTGGCGGCCCGGCCTGACCCGTTCTGTGCGGTGGAGTCATGTTTGCTGCGCCACCTGGACACCGCGCACAGCGACGTGGTCGCCCGGCTGGCCTCCAGGCTGCCCGCGACGCTGCGGCTCGGACGGATCCGGCCGCTGGGTCTCGACCGGTACGGCGTGCGGTTACGCGTCGAGGGTGACGACGGCGACCGCGACGTCCGGCTGCCCTTCCATAAACCGGTTGACGACGTGACCGGGCTGAGCCAGGCCATCCGGGTGCTGATGGGTTGCCCATTCGCCAATGGGCTGCGCGCCCGCCAGTTCTGAGCACCGGCCCACAGCACGGTTACCGTGTCGGGGTGACTCCGCTGCCCAGTGAGCCCGAGGGTTCGCTGGCGCAACGACGCACGCTCCGTATCGAGGTCACCGTCGTGCTGGGCGTTACGTTCGGCGTCAGCGCTGTCACCGCCGTCCTGCAACTCATCGACGCGGTCTTGCGCAACCTGAGCGCGCAGCGGATCCCGCTCAACCCCAGACGGTCTTACTTCGATCTGATCGACCTGGGGCTGAACCTCGCGGTCATCGCGCAGCTGATCGCCTGGGGCGGACTCGGCCTGTACCTGTTGTGGCGCAGCGGTTTTGGGCCCACACGGATCGGGTTGGGCCGGTTTCGGTGGCGCATCGATCTGCTCGGCGGCATCGGCCTCGCCGCCGCGATCGGCGTGCCGGGACTGGCGCTCTATGTCGCAGCACGGACGTTGGGCATCAATGCCACCGTCATTCCATCCAGCTTGGGCGCCACCTGGTGGCGGGTCCCCGTACTAGTCGCGGTCGCGTTCGCCAACGGCTGGGCCGAAGAGGTGATCGTCGTCGGCTATCTGCTCACCCGGCTGCGGCAGCTGGGCGTCCACGGCGGCGTCGCGCTGGGGTGCTCGAGCCTGCTGCGCGGTGCCTACCACCTGTATCAGGGCTTCGGTGCCGGGCTGGGCAACCTCACGATGGGGCTGATCTTCGGGTATGTGTGGCGCCGCACCGGTCGGCTCTGGCCACTGGTGATCGCCCATGGGCTCATCGACACCGTGGCGTTCGTCGGGTATGCCCTGCTGGCCCGCCACCTCGGCGGGCTTCACTGATGGCGCGGCCCGGGCCACGTACGTTACCCAGGTGGATGGCAACCGACGTGACCCGCGACACTTCCCACCGCGGGTAACGCAGCCGGAGCCGTCACAGGTGATTCGCCGCTCTGTCGGCCATCGCCGGCCAGCACCCGATCGGGCTGCTCCGCTGTCGCGCCAGCCGGCGCCACGCCGGGACGGGCCGACATTCGGCCGTCGTCCCGCACGGCAAAGACCGCCAAGGCCCGGGCAGAAACCGCGTCGCAAGCGCCCGTGGGGGCAGGTGCTGGCGCTGAGCCTGGCGATCGCTCTCCTGCTCGCCACTGCTGGCATCCTCGTCGGGGCTCTTTGGGTTGAGACGTCGCTGCGCCGCAGCCCGGTGCTGGCCGACTATCCCGACCGGCCCGGACAGGGCCGCGGCACGACATGGTTGCTCGTTGGTTCGGACAGTCGTCAGGGCCTCACCGTCGAGCAGCAGAGGGCTTTGGCCACCGGCGGCGACACTGGCAACGGTCGCACTGACACAATTCTGCTGGTCCATGTGCCAGGGTTGGGGTCCAGCACCCCGACCACGATGGTGTCCGTACCGCGCGACTCGTATGTGGCGATTTCCGGCTACGGCCGCGACAAGATCAATGCCGCCTTCGCCATGGGCGGCGCGCCGTTGCTAGCACAAACGGTGGAGCAGGCCACCGGGTTGCGCCTCGACCACTACGCCGAGATCGGATTCAGCGGATTCGCCGACCTGGTCGACGCGCTCGGCGGGGTCGCGATGTGCCCGGACGCCCCGCTCAGCGATCCGTTGGCCGGCATCGACCTGCCAGCCGGCTGCCAGACGCTGGATGGCCGCGACGCGCTCGGCTATGTGAGGACTCGGGCCACTCCACGCGCCGACCTGGACCGGATGGTCAACCAACGGCGGTTCATGTCGGCGCTGCTGCACCGCGCCGCCAGTCCCGCGGTGTGGCTCGATCCGTGGCGCTGGTACTCAGTGCCGCATGCGACGGTCGACGCACTGACCGTTGACCAGGGTGATCACGTATGGGATCTGGTCCGGCTCGCCTGGGCCCTGCATGGACCCACCACCACGATCACCGTCCCGATCGGCGAGTTGACCGGCAGCGACTCCGGCTCGGTCGTGGTGTGGAATCACGATGCAGCCCGCGAGTTGTTCGACGCGCTGGCCTCCGATGCGCCACTACCACGCGCTGTAATCGAGGGGCAACCGTAGCGACCTGACTCGTGCCCACCTTCGTGACTTGCGCGAACAGCGCGGCCAGCGCCGCGCCTAATGCCCGAGCTCTCAGCATCCCCCTACTGTTACTCCTCGCGCTCGCCTCCATTTGCTGGTACATAACCGCGGCGGCAAGGACCAGATCACCGGATGCAAAATACGGGTGGTTTTTAGTCGAATTGAGCATAGCCTTGCTTTACTTAGGAAAAGCTGGCCTGAGTAAGCATTGTCCCGTCGCCTTGCTTTTACTTAGGCGAAGCTGGCCTGAGTAAGCGTTACCTTCGTTGCAAGCACGCTCTGACCTGCGGTAGCGTGCCTTTCATGAGCAATCACGGTGGCCCCCAGACAAAATTCCACGCATTGCTACAAGAGCAGATTTACAACGAATTCACCAGCTCCCAGCAATACATTGCCATCGCGGTCTATTTCGACGACGCCCGCCTGCCGCAGCTGGCCAAACACTTCTATAGCCAGGCCGTCGAGGAACGAAATCACGCGATGAGGTTCGTGCAATACCTGCTCGACCGCGACGTCCATGTCGAAATCCCCGGAGTCGACGCCGTGCGCAACCAATTCGACAGACCGCGCGACGCGCTGGCCCTTGCGCTGGACCACGAGCGTATGGTCACCGATCAGGTCAGCGGGCTGGCCAGTGTGGCCCGCGACGAGGGCGACTACCTCGGTGAGCAGTTCATGCAGTGGTTCCTCAAGGAGCAGGTAGAAGAGGTAGCGCTGATGACCACGCTGGTGCGGGTCGCCGAGCGCGCCGGAGACAACCTGTTCGACCTCGAGGACTTCGTCGCGCGCGAAATCGAATCGCCCTCGGCTGAATCCGGCGCACCACACGCCGCCGGTGGCAGCCTCTAAGTCCGATTGTCCGGCCCCTCCTCGGGCCGATTCACGGCCCGCATCGTCGCCGAACTAGTCGCGGCCCGCGCTGGTCAGCCCGGTCTGCAGCCAGGCTTTGGTGCGACGGGGGTGGTGCGTCGCGAGCCAGGCGACGCCCACGTCCCGGCAAAAGTTGACGTCATCGAAGTCGTCGACATTCCAGCAGTACAACGACCGGCCCTGGGCGGCCGCACGGTCCACCAGCTCCGGATACTCGCGCAATGTCGTGACGGGCAGCCCCACCGCGGTGGCCCCAACCGCGGTGGCCGCGCCACTGGCCAGGTATCGCGCGACCCTACCGAGCAGCACTGTGGGCAGCAGCGGCGCGGCTCGGCGGATCCGCCACACCGCTGCCGCCGAAAACGACATCACCACGGCCCGGGATCGGTCGGCGGAACCGGGCGCGGCGATTCCGAAGCGATGCAGCAGTGCTAGCACCTTGCTTTCCACCAGCGCGCCGTACCGAACCGGGTGCTTGGTTTCGATGAAGATCTTCACCGGCCGATGCCAGTCCAGAACGAGGGCGACAAGGGCGTCCAACGTCAGCAGACTGGTATCGCCATGGGTGCCGTCCGCACGCCAGCTGACATGCCATGCGCCGTACTCCAGCTCGCGTAACTGCGCCAGCGTCATCGTACTGACCAAGCCGACCCCGGTCGACGTCCGGTCCAGGCGACGGTCATGCACGCAGACCAGGTGGCCGTCGCGGGTCAGCCGCACATCGCATTCCACACCGTCGGCGCCCTCTTTGAGCGCGAGGTCATAGGCGGCAAGCGTATGTTCTGGCCGATCGGCCGAGGCTCCACGATGGGCGACCACAAAAGGGTGCCCGGTCAGCACCCTATCGGCCGACGTCATAGCACTATGCTGCCGGTTCCTGCCCCTGCAACTCAACCGCAGCGGCGGGTGTGGGCGCGGCGTGTCGATCCTCGGCGACCACAACCCAGCGATGAGCGGGCCGTTCGACTGGTTTGCGCTCGAACCCCTCGAAGACCCTGGCAGCAGCAGCCACCGCGGCTGCGGCCAGCAGGTAGGCAAGCACCATCGTCACGGTGTTGTTCGCTATGCCCTGGGCGTTCTGGGCCGAGCTAGTGGCGGTGGCGAAAACCGATATCGCGGTGCTACAGATCCACACGATCCACCACACCCGGATCGGCTGTCGTAACCGGGCGTAGTGGTCTTCAAGGGTTGCCAGCTCGATGACGTACACCGGAGCCCACGCCAGGTTGACCAGCGGCACCAGGCAGCCCGCCCACAGTGCCCAGTTGGGACGCGGGTCTGGGCCGCCGAGATGCGTGAACGCCGCCGCCCGCCGCGCGATCAGCCATCGGATCAACACCACAGCACAGGTGATCACCGCCGCGATGGCTGCCAGACTGGCCACCACCCCCAGCCAGGCCGCGGCAATGGCCACTACCGGGTTCAGCAGTGTGCTGCGGTTGATGATCAGCAGCACGTACCGCACGAAATGCACCAGCGCCGCGATGCCGAGCACCACTACGGCGGTAAACAGCGTCGCGCGTACCGTCGCGGCCAGCGGTCCCTGGCGCTCCGGTGACGCCTGCTTCGCGGCGGCCTGGTCAACGCGGTCCGCTAGACCCCAGCGCGGTATGACGGTGTAGCGCGGAGTGGGCCCGAGGGTCCAACGCCTGGGTCGTGGCGGCGGCGCGCCGGGACGTACCGCTATCCAGCGGTAGCCGGGCGGCAGCCGCGGCACTGTGCGCTGCCGGACAGGGGCTGTCGGCACCTGTGTGCTGCCGTGTGCACTCCACCGCGGGTCGGCTTCCGGCAACGGGGCAAGCAACGCACCGTGACAGCGGGGGCACCACACGCGCTGCCGTTCGCGCACGTTCCACCGCGTGCCGCACTGGGAGCACACCTGGATCACTCGACCAGCCTAACGGTGGCCGGCCTCGCTGGGCGCGATCCTGCGTTGTTGGCAAGATACAGCTACTTACAGGTATCCACAGTTTCCACAGGTTTATCCACAAGAAGCCCGTCGCACCCAATATCATCGACGCGGCGTCGATACCCTAACTCGTCCCCTGGCTGTGGATAACACCGTGGGTCGTGACGTCACGATTGACACTCTGGAAGATAGCGGAGCGAAATGTGTTGCCCCACTAAGCATCCGGCCACGCAAGCAGCAGGGGTTGGGTTGGCGCGGTGATATCGACATAGCGGTTAGATGATCACACCCGAACTGCGCCGGGAAAAACCGCCACCGGTGGTGCGCCAGGCGCGTTGAGCGACGCGATAGAAGTTGCCGCCAAGCACAGCGCGGATGTCGGTGCTGCTCCACCCGCGCCGACCAAGGTGCTCGCCGAGCGTCAGCAGCGTTTCGGGCGGCATCCACTGGATCGGCCCCCAACGGGTATAGCTGTCGTCGAACAGGTGCGGATTACGGGTGAGCTCGTCAGCGAAGTCCGCGTAGTCGAAGGAGAAGTCGGTGCTGACGCCGACGTGTTCAATACCAACCAGGGCTGCCGCATACTCCAGGTGCCGGGTCATCGCGTCGAGGGTCGGGGTATTGGGGCCCAGGAAGATACCGACACCGGTGACTCCGATGACCCCGCCGGTGGCCGCGCACGCCCGGGCCTGCTCGTCGGTGATGTTGCGGGGGTGATCCCAGACCGCCCGCATACAGGAGTGGCTGTAAATCACCGGGCCGGTTGAGATCTCGCACATGTCCAGTCCGGTGCGGGCGCTGCAGTGCGATCCGTCGGGAACCATGCCAATCGTGTTCATCTCGGCGACGATCGCACGCCCCCATGCGGTGAGACCACCGTCGGTGCCGTCTAGACAGCCGCTGCCGGCACGGTTGGCGTGGTTGTAGGTCGGCAGCAGGGTGCGCACGCCGAGGTTGGCCAGCGCAGCCAGGTTGTTGAGATCTCCGTCGAGGGGACCGGAGTCTTCGAGGTCGAACACGACCGCGATATGGCCCGCACCGGTAATCGCTACGACATCGTCGATGCTGGCCGCCAACTCCAGGTCCGGGTGGGCCTCGACCGCGGCGCGGTAATGCCGCAGCAGCGCCAGCGTGTCGTTGAAGCTGTGGGGCGAATATCCTGCGTTGACCGATACGAATGCGCCCCCGGGGCGCTGGTAGCGGGTCAGCGGGTCGACATCAGTGTCAGTCTGGAGCGGCAGACAGATGTGTTGATCCCACAGGAGTGACGTCATGGCTACCGATACTGCATCATGTGGCGTGGGGTGAAGCCGGTGGCGGGGCCATCCGGTGTGGCGATCATGACCAGGCTGGGGACCACGCGTGGGGACGAGTTCGTGCGGGACGCTGCGGCTGCGCATCTGGGTAAGCTGCGCCGCGCCGACCTGGCGCGGGTATCTCAGCCGGTTCCCGTCGACCCGGGGCTGGAGGGGTTGGCGGGCGGTTGCTCGTCGACTGGCGCGATGACAGCATCGACGCGGAGTCGTGGCTCGCTTTCTCGATGCCGGCGCCCGGCGCACCGGTGAGGTTGCGGTTGAGCAAAGTCGATCCGGAGGCGGATTTCAGCTATGACTACGAAAACCTGTTGTTCACGCGCGTGGGTGATTGTGCGATGAAGCCGGAAGTCGATGCCTTGATGCGCAACTACACGGGGGAGGTGCCGGGCGCGGCCGTGCTCGTGCTGCGCGACGGTCAGCCGATCGTGCGCGCAAGCTACGGCCTCGCGGACCTGGAAACGGACACGCCCGCCACGCCTGAGACGAACTACCGGCTCGCATCGGTCACGAAGCAGTTCACTGCCGCGAGCATTCTGCTGCTGGCCGAGTACGGCCGCCTCAAGCTCGATGACCGCGTCCGCAAGTGGCTGCCCTCGCTGCCGAAGGCCGCCGAGACGGTCACGATTCGCCACCTGCTAACACACACTTCGGGGCTCATCGACTACGAAGATGTGATCCCGGAAATCTTCGCTGCGCAGTTGCACGACGCGGATGTTCTGCGGCTGCTAGAAACGCAGGATCGCACCTACTTCCGCCCTGGCACCGGCTATCGGTACAGCAACAGCGGCTATGCATTGCTGGCACTGATCGTGGAGCGGGCGTCGGGGAAGACCTTCGCGACGTTCCTGCGTGAACGCATCTTCCAACTGCTCGGCATGAACAACACCGTGGCGTACGAGGAAGGTATCTCGACGGTGAACAATCGCGCGTTCGGCTACACGAAAGAGGCGGGCCGCTGGAACCGCACGGACCAAAGCCAGACGAGTGCGGTGCTCGGGGACGGCGGAATATATTCGTCGATCGACGATCTCGCGAAATGGGATGCCGCGCTGTACGACGGGCGCCTGCTGCGTCCGAGCTCCTTACAGGCGGCGTTCACACCCGCGACGCACACCGACGATCCCGAGATCGAATACGGCTACGGCTGGCGCATCACCGGCGAGACGCTGTGGCACTCCGGCGAGACGGTGGGTTTCCGCAATGTGATCGTGCGCTACCCGAAGCGGCACATGACGGTGGTCGTGCTGACCAACCGGAACGAGCCCGAGCCGTACCAGCTGGCGCTGGAAATCGCCAAGAAGGTTATCGCTTCTCGATCGCCCTGATCGCGCGCGACGCGTCGAATCGGCAGCGACGGCATCGGCGTGTACACGGCGATCAAGGCGGCGCTGCGATCGTTCGCCCGCACCTGGGCAAGTGAGTTGCGGGGACCAGCAAGATTCGCGTCAACGTGGTCAGCCCTGGCGCCACCGAGACGCCCGGCATAACACACTCGCCGGCATGCTGAACCCTGGTCCGAACGCCGCCGAGGAGTTCGAGAACTACCAGCGCAGCATTGGTCCGCTGGCCCGCTACGCCACGGCCGAGGAGGTCGCGAACGCGGCGCTATTCCTGGCCTCGGACCTGAGCAGCTTCGCCACAGGCGCCGACATTCCCGTCGCCGGCGGCATCAACCAGATCTGAGCACTCAAACGGCCGAAACTGTATTCCAGCAGGCCTCTACTCGAGCTTTCGCTGATTGCCGGCCAAGCGGATCCTGACTAGTTCGCCGCCCTCATCGGGCACATCGACGTCGACGACTGTCACACCCGGGGCCTGGCAGCGGCCTGGCAGATTTTCACTGGGGGTGGGTCGCCAAATAGTCGGTGACTGGGATTGGTGAGGTTGCGATGTATCCGATGGGCAGGAGCACGTCACCAGCAGTCGTGTGGTAGTAGATATCCCACCGGTAGTAGCCGGCGAACGCAGCGGCATCCGTTGCCAGCGCGGCGGCGTAGTCGTTGACCGCCTGGACGTACTGGTTCGAGTTGTTGTACCGGAAGATGGCGTGGTCGTGGTCGTCGGCGAAGCCGTTGGCGGCGAGGTAGCGACCGGCCGCCATGATGCTGTCGTGGGGCGAGAGGATGTCGCCGTCGCCGTATTCGGCGAACGTCGAGGGTAGGAACTGCATGGGGCCTTGC
>DASPOT010000111.1:0-3186 GCA_035625875.1 Mycobacterium sp.
GATTGCGACCGCGTTCGCACTCGTTGCCGCGTTGCTCAACGCGGCCTTTGGCATCTGCCTGGGCTGCCGACTGTACCCACTCGTCACGCGCTTCCGGCGGACCCCGACGTCCGCTTGATCCGCCAAGCAACCGAAAGGAAACCCATGGCTCGCTCCGAGGTCCTGGTCACCGCTGACTGGGCAGAGAGCAATCTCGACGCACCCAACACGGTCTTCGTCGAAGTCGACGAGGACACCAGCGCCTACGACCACGGGCACATCGCCGGGGCGGTGAAGCTGGACTGGCGCAAGGACCTGCAGGATCCGGTGAAGCGCGACTTCGTTGATGCCGAGCAGTTTTCGAAGCTGCTCTCCGAGCGCGGCATCTCCAACGACGACACGGTGATCCTCTACGGCGGCAACAACAACTGGTTCGCCGCTTACGCGTACTGGTATTTCAAGCTGTACGGCCATGACAAGGTCAAGCTGCTCGACGGCGGCCGCAAGAAATGGGAGCTCGACGGCCGGCCGCTGTCCACCGACACCGTCACCCGCTCGACCACCTCCTACACCGCAGCGCAACCGGACGACAGCATCCGGGCGTTCCGGGACGAGGTGCTGGCGGCCATCAATGTGAAGAATCTGGTCGATGTCCGCTCCCCCGAAGAGTTTTCCGGCAAGATCCTGGCTCCCGCGCACCTGCCGCAGGAACAAAGCCAGCGGCCCGGTCACATCCCCGGCGCGACCAACGTGCCGTGGAGCAAAGCCGCCAACGAAGACGGCACCTTCAAGTCCGACGAGGAGTTGGCCAAGCTGTATGCCGACGCCGGTCTGGACGGGTCGAAGGAGACCATCGCCTATTGCCGGATCGGTGAGCGGTCGTCGCACACCTGGTTCGTGCTGCGCGAACTGCTCGGACACCGAAACGTCAAGAACTACGACGGCAGTTGGACGGAATACGGCTCCCTGGTGGGGGTCCCGATCGAGTTGGGAAGCTGATATGTGCTCTGCACCAAAGCAAGGACAGACGTTGCCGGCCAGCATCGACCTGGAGAAGGAGACTGTGATCACCGGCCGTGTCGTGGACAGTTCCGGCCAGGCCGTGGGCGGGGCGTTCGTCCGCCTGCTGGACTCGTCTGACGAGTTCACCGCCGAGGTCGTCGCCTCGGCGACCGGCGACTTCCGGTTCTTTGCCGCGCCGGGAACCTGGACGCTGCGGGCGCTGTCGGCAGCCGGAAACGGCGACGCTGTGGTGACGCCCTCCGGCCCGGGTATCCACGAGGTCGACATCAAGATCGCCTGACGGGCTCGGTCCAGCGGTACGTGGGCAACCCGGGTGCCGTGCACGAATTAGACTCGTCGCCGTGGTGCTGTTCTTCGAGATCATGCTGGTCGCGGCCGTCGTGGTCATCACGTGGTTTGCGCTGTATGCGCTGTACCGGCTCATCAGCGACGACTCGTGACCTCCAGAGACGACCCTCACCGGCAGGTCGGTCCCCGCGGCTCCGGCGAGCGTGCGGTGGCCGCAGCGGCCGAACGCGCCAAGGTGACCGCGACCCGCAACATCCCGGTCTTCAACGATCTCCCGATCCCCGCCGACACCGCGAATCTGCGCGAAGGCGCCAACCTGCACGATGCGCTGCTGGCGCTGCTGCCCCTGGTCGGCGTGTGGCGCGGCGAAGGCGAAGGCCGCGGAGCTCACAGCGATTACCGGTTCGGCCAGCAGATCGTCGTCTCGCATGACGGCGGGGACTACTTGAACTGGGAAGCCCGATCTTGGCGGCTCACCGACTCCGGCGGCTACCACGGACCGGACCTGCGGGAGACCGGTTTCTGGCGCTTCGTCAACGACCCCAACGACCCGACCGAGTCGCAGGCCATCGAGTTGCTGCTGGCCCACTCGGCCGGCTACGTCGAGTTGTTCTACGGGCGCCCGCGCACGCAGTCGTCGTGGGAGTTGGTCACCGATGCGCTGGCACGCAGCAAATCCGGCGTGCTGGTCGGCGGTGCTAAACGGCTGTACGGCATCGTCGAGGGCGGGGATTTGGCCTACGTCGAGGAACGAGTGGACGCCGATGGTGGCCTGGTGCCACATCTGTCGGCGCGGCTGTCGCGGTTCGCCGGGTAACCGGTTCGTTCGCCTGGCCTCAGGGGATGTCCGGGGATTCTGCACTTTGCCGCCTCGCAGTGAGCGACAACTGACATCGTCCGACCCGGACTTCGAACACGTTGTCGAAGGCGGGCGACTCCCAACCAGCGATCACCGTGGCGAATCGCTCGCCAGCGCCGCAGGGCTGCGTGGCCCGCGTCGTGGCATGTTGACAAGAAGCGGCCCCCGAGCCGAAGTTCCTGGTTGGACAGACCGGGGGCTCGGGGGCCGGGTGGCTGCGGGGAATTCGCCAGCGCGCGGGTAGTTCCTCGCCCGGCGCTGCTTAGCGCGCAGCCACCTCACATGTCCAGAAAGCTATCAATTTCGCGGACCACCTCCTTTCCTGTGTACGGCCGACCGTACTCGCCGGCGGGTACGCCGACAACAGAAGCTCACCGATCGCTGACGATGGCTACGTCGATCAGTTCGGTGAACTCCGCCGCCATCGCGGCACGCGGCAATGGCTGGCCGTCGAGGGTGTGCACGCGGGCGGCCAGCGTCATGGCGGATATCAGCCAAACCCCTTGGGCGGCAAAAAGGTCCGTCACCCGCAGAGCACGGTAGTCGCAGTCGTAGCCCTTGGCGCGGGCCACCTCGAACAGCGCTTGTTGCGTCGTGCCACGCAGGATCGGATACCACGGCGGCGGTGTCAGCAGGCCGGTGGCGCCGTCGATGTCGGCGGCGATCACCACCGTCGAACGCGGGCCTTCCAGGATGTAGCCGTCCGAGCTGACGAAGATAACGTCACCGGCGCCTTGCCGGGCCGCATGACGCAGGGCGGCCATGTTGACCGCGTAAGACAGTGTTTTGGCTCCGGCGAGCAGCCACGGCATCGCATCGGTTCCAGCGGCAGGTAATCCTCGGTCCAGCGTGATCGCCGCGACCCCGTCGCGCCGGACCGCGGTCACTCGTTCGGGGACGGCGTTGACCATCACATAAGCGGTCGGTGCTGTGGGGGCACCACCCGCTTGCGGGGGACGGCTCTCGCGGCCCCGGCTGTAGATCAAGCGCATCGCGCCTTCATCAGCGGTGACCGCGGCCCACTGCCGCGTGGCCAC
>DASPOT010000112.1:0-25345 GCA_035625875.1 Mycobacterium sp.
TGCCCGGTGGCGAGCCACCGCACCACGTAGGGCGGAGCGCCGTCCGCGCCATGCACTTCGGTGATCAGCCCACGCTGATCCGCCTGATCAACATGGGTGCCCTTGATCACCAACCAGTCGCCTGCCTCAGCTTTCATCGCCCGGCTCCTTTCGGTCACGCCGGTGTGATCATGCGCGTGCCGGTCATCCCATTGGCAGAGCCGCAGGTCACAGTCCGGATGGCCTAAAGTCACATTGGTGCCTGCCAGCCCGACGCCGGTCCGGACAAGGTGAAGTTGGCCGCCCGGATCTCATAGCCCCGACAGCGCGATGACCAGCCGTACTCTCGACCTGTGTCGATCCGGGAGTTGGTCAACGCCCGCGCGGCCCTGGACCATGCTGTGTTCCCGCACATCCGCGCCAAGAAGCCACAGCTGGAAGGGAAATTGATCCAATACCCGATCGAGGACTACAAAGCGCAGTGGGAGAACAAAAAGAAGTGGTTCAACAGTCCTGTCGCCAAGGTCGTCGGACGGTCTCAACCGTACCGGAAGGGCGCCGAATTTGCCGGTCATCCTCTGCGGGTCCTGCGCGAATTGGTAAACCGGGACAAACACCGTGATCTGGTGATCGCGAACTACGTGATGGCGATCGTCAACGTCGGCGAACGCGACCTGTACACGGTGGTCTCTACCAGCATTCACAAAGTACCGATGAAAGCCGGTGCCGTAGTCGCCGAGGCGCATCGGCGGCTTGCGCAAAGCTTATCCGGTGAGCGTTTGGAACAGATTCCCAGCGAGGTCGGCTACGCCGAGTGCATCGAGATTGCGGATCACGAGCCCGTAGGACTCTGGAGCAGATTGTGAATCCGATCGGTCCGCTGCTCGGTGATCTGGAGGTAGCGGGCTGCTGACCGACCACCTAAGAGCAACTTTGGGGTGTGAGGGGTGGGCGTCACCGGCTTTAGGTTGGTTGTTATCGGTAGTGACAACCTCGAGGCGATATACGGAGCGGGCAGTGAACTGGGTGGTTGAGACAGCATTGCCAGGTACGGCATTGGCGGTCAACGGGGTTGCCATGCAGACCATATCGGCGTTGGGTCCGGATATCCTCACGAATTCCAAAGCGATGGCCCTGCTGATTCCTGGCGTGCTTGGTGTGTTCGCTATCGTCGTCGGCGGCGTGTGGACGGTGTTCAAGATCAAAGAGGGTGTTGGTGAGGCGATCACTTTCCAGCTCGGTGTGATCGTCGTCGGGGTGCTGATTGTTTTATCAGTCGGTATCGCGGCGGCGTTAACGGACTGGTCGGTGGATCAAGGGCTTGTAGATCGCCGGTATGTCCATAACGAGTGGGGGCGGTGAGGGCGGCGACCAATGTCTGGCGACGGGGAGCTTCGCCGCGGGAAGCTTTACACTGACCTCAGCAAAGTCCCTATTTATCTTTCGCAGTCCCGCAACGGGTTTGCGCTTCCGCGGTTGCGGTGCTGGCGCGCACCCGATGCCATCGCCGGCGTGCTTGGCCTGGCGGCCACCCTCCTGTTTACCTGGGCGGCGTTCGGCACTGGCTACGGACGCTACGTACTTCTGTGGGGGCTGACCCTTACCGTTGCGTCGGTGGCGGGCCTGGGAAAACTTCCCAAGTGTGGTCCCTCAGCGTTACGGTATATGGCTGCGGCATCGTAACCTTGACGATTCTGGGCTTGCTCGCCGCGGGCTGCGGCTGGGAGCCGCCGGGAATGCGACCACAGCCGCCCGACACCTGCACGAACGCCGACGGGCCGAGACCGGAAACGGCGGGGCAAGCCATCGCTGCGGTTCCGGCGATAGCGCCGGGCTCCGCCTGGACCGAAACAGGACACGGGCATGCCAGGAACTGCCGGTTGTACTGGGTGCAGATCACTCCCAGCAACGGGACATCGTCGAGTCCTCAGCAGCTGCTGTTCTTCGACCGCAACACTCCGCTGGCTCACCCACCCCGAATCCCAAGCCGTATACCACGGTGCTCGCATCCGATCAGGACACGGTGACGGTCCAGTACCAATGGCAGGTCGGCAACCAACCGCCCCGCTGTCCCAACGGGATCGGCACGGTGCGCTACCAGATCGGGTCCGACGGCAAGCTGAAGGCGCTTGGTCCGATCCTCAATCAGTAGGTTGCCTCCGGCGTCGAACCTCAGCCCGGCAGGTGCTCCGGGTGCAGCATCTCGGCGTAGCGCAGCTGCTTGGGGATCCCGAAGCCGTCGACCAGCGTCTCGGCATACGGTCGCAGCGCGCGGCACCGATCGTTGATACCCCGCGTGACCGCTTTGGCCCGCTCCGTGGAGAGATACCTGTGCTCGATGTACCAGGCCTTGTCGTCCTCGATCACCGATAACGCGTACAGGTCGCAGACTAAATCGAGCAGCTTGCGGGCGTCGTCGTCCTCGCACGAGTCGATCCCGGCGACGAACGCCTCCAGCACAATCCGGTCGATGTGCGCGCTGGCGGCGTGCAGCACGTGATCCTGCACCGCGTTGAACGCGTCAAAAACGGACATCTCGTTGGCTCGGGCCTGTAGCCGGCGTGCGACCGTCGACAGCAGGTACTCCTCACGCTCCTCGAAGAGTTTGATCTGGGTGCCGCGGTTGAACAGGCTGCCTTCCTCTTCGCTGTCTTGCCGGGCATCCACAATGGTCTGGATAATCGTCTCGGCCGCAGTGCGTTTCATCACGCGCTGACTAACCGTGTTAGCGGCGAAGCGCACCCATTCGACGGGGCTCATGCTGCGGATATCGTCCGCATACGCGGTCAGCAGCTCCTTGGCCACCAGTTGAGTCAGCACATGGTTGTCGCCCTCGAAGGTGGTGAACACGTCGGCATCGGCCCGCAGCGCGATCAGCCGGTTCTCCGCCATGTAGCCCGCGCCGCCGCAGGTCTCCCGCGCCTCCTGGATGGCCCTGGTGGCATGCCAGGTGTTGGCCGCTTTCAGCCCGGCCGCGCGGGCGTCCAGTTCGCGCTGCTCCTCGAGATCGGGGGTGTCCGAGGTCTGCAGATCGTGGAGTTTGGCCACCAGCTCGTTCTGCGCGAACTGCAACGCATATGACTTGGCGATCAGGGGGAGCAGCCGACGCTGATGCACCAGGTAGTCCATGATCAGCACCTCACGCTCGTCGTCGGGTGCGCTGAATTGCCTGCGCTGCAATGCATATCGGGTGGCGATGTCCAGGGCGACGCGAGCGGCGGCGCCCGCGCTGCCGCCCACCGTGACCCGGCCGCGGACCAGCGTGCCCAGCATGGTGAAAAATCGGCGATTGGGGCTTTCGATCGGTGAGCTATAGGTGCCGTCGGGTGCGACGTCGCCGTACCTGTTCAGCAGGTTTTCCCGGGGAATGCGCACGTGGTCGAATATGATGCGGCCGTTGTCGACACCGGGAAGCCCGCCCTTGTAGAGGTTGTCCGATGTCGTCACCCCGGGTAGGTCGTTGCCGTCGGCGTCGCGGATCGGCACCAGGAGGCAGTGGACCCCGTGGTTGACCGGCGCGCCGTCGTCGGTGGTGATCAGCTGTGCGAAAACCGCTGCGATGGTGGCGGTTTCGGCAGCCCCGCCGATGTAGTCCTTGCGGGCGGACGGGGTGGGGGAGTCGATGACGAACTCTTGCGTTGCCGGGTCGTACGTCGCGGTCGTCTCCAGCGCCTGCACGTCGCTGCCGTGTCCGGTCTCGGTCATCGCGAAACAACCGCGAAGCTCGAGGTTGATGATCTTTTTCACGTACGCCTGATGGTGGCGCTCGGTGCCCAGGTTTTCGACGGCACCGCCGAACAGGCCCCACTGCACTCCGGCCTTGACCATCAACGAGAGATCCGACATCGCGAGCATCTCGATCTGTGTGACCGCCGCCCCGAGGTCGCCGGTGCCGCCGTGCTCCTTCCGGAAACCGTCGTCGGCGGCGCCCGCGGCGGCCATGATTTTCATCTGCTCGGCCACCTTGGTGCGGGCGATAACCGTGTTCGGTGTGTAGTGCGGGCGAAATATCTCGTCGGCCAACCGGACGCGCATCTGGTTTTTCGTGTCGCGCCAACGTCCGTCCAGCGTGTTGCGCACATGTTCGGCGGTGGTGGTCATATCCGACGGTAACGCGCTGCCCGCGCTGCGCGTGGGTGACCGGGTGGGTTTAGATGGCGTCATGTCCCAGCCAGCCACCGGTCACTCGTCACAGCGGCCGCCCTACGACGTCGGTCACACCCATTCCGACGTCAGTGGTGGCTGGTTGCGCGCAGCCAGCTTCGGCGCCATGGACGGCTTGGTCAGCAACACCGCCCTGATCGCCGGTGTCGCCGCCGGTGGTAGCGCCCACACCGTGATGGTCAGCGGCATCGCCGGCCTGCTGGCCGGGGCGTTCTCCATGGCGCTGGGTGAATACACCTCGGTGACCACGGCCAACGAGCAGATCGACTCCGAGGCCTACGTCGAACGGCATGCCTTGCGCACGCGCCCGCAAGCCGAGCGGGCCGAACTCGTCGACCTGCTCGTCGGACTGGGCCTGACGGAGCAGACCGCGCAGCTTGCCACCGACGAGATCCACCGGGACGAGAACCACGCGGTCAACGTCCATCTCGTGCGGGAGATCGGGGTCAATCCCGCCGAGAAGCCGTCAGGCCGGTTGGCCGCCCTCTCGTCCTTCGCGATGTTCGCCATCGGTGCGGTGATCCCGCTGATCCCTTACCTTCTCGGGTATGCGTCGTTGGCGGCGGGTCTGGCGTGCGGCGGCACCGGCCTGCTGATCGCCGGTGGGCTGGCCGCCCAGTTCACCCGCAAACCGGTGTGGTGGGCCGCATCTCGGCAGTTGCTGTTCGGCGCGGTCGCCGTCGCCGCCACTTACCTGGTCGGTTTGCTCATCGCCGCAGTCATGTGACGGCGCTGCTGGGCCGCTTGCTGGCGGTGCCCCCGAATCCGCCCGACGGCCGCCAGTCGGTGGTCTTCGTCAGCGACAACAATTTTTCACCCGCTCAGGTCACTCAGTTCCTGCTCTTCGCGATGTAGCGAGCGGTCGGTGCTCGCCGGGCTAACAACGGCACCGAGGCTTTGCCGCTGATCGGGCGGCTGCAGCCGCCACAGCACGAAGCCGATGCACACCGCGCCCAAAAAGAGCAACACGACCATGTCGAACAGCCACCAGCCCGAGTAGTGGGTCCATAGCTCGTCGTGGGGGGCCAGCAGATCAGCCCTGCGCAGATCAACAGTGGCCGCCGAAGCCGCGAAGCCCCACTGGGCCGGCACAAGCCACGAGATCTGGTCGAACCCTAACTTGCCCACCAGCGGAACCAGCCCACCGGCGAACACCAGCGATGTCAGGATCACCAGCACGCCCATCGGCAGGACCTGCTGCTTGGAGGTCGCCAGCGACGACAGAGCCAGCCCGACGATCGCCGAGACGATTGCCGTGGCAGCCACGGCCAGGTACAGCTCGACGACGGGGTTGCCGAGCAAGACGGCGCCGTGCACCGGCGCGCCTTTGCGGAGAACGACGATCGCGGTCACGATGGCGGTCTCGATAGCCGCTGCCACGCTGAACACGAGAATTTTGCCGGCCAGATAGGTGGAGGCCGACAGCCCTACGGCTTCTTCGCGCCGGAAGATCCAGCGTTCCCCGACCAGGTCGCGGATGGTCAATGCCGTACCGATGATCACTGCCGCGATGTTGAGCAGGATCAGGATCTCAACGGCTTCATGGGGGTTACCGCCGTACGGGTCCGCGCGGCCCAGACCGGTATTGCCGGGCACTGCCAGCACAAGCGCCCCCAGGACGAACGGCAGGATCGCCAAGAAGAGCAAATAGCCGCGCTCGGCGACGAGGAGACGGGCCTGGCGACCCGCCACTAGGGAGATTTGCCGCCCCGGGCTGACCTGGGCGGGTGGCGACTCGAGGGGGGCAGCGGCCGGTGGCGCCTCCGGAGCCGGGGCTTTCTGGCGGGCCAGGAATGCGTCATGGGCACCGTCGGGGTCGGTGCGTACCCGCGCCAAGATGTCCGACCAATCGGTGGTGCCCATCGCGTCGTCGATCTGCGCGGGCGGCCCAACGAACGCGGTAGTGCCGGCAGAGGTGAGCAGCAACACCTGATCGCACAAATTCAGGTAGGCGAGCGATGCGGTGGTCAACACGACAACGCAGCCGGCGTCGGCGAGTCGCCGCAGCATCGCCATCACCTGGCGTCCCAGCGCCGGGTCCAGCCCGGCGATTGGCTCGTCGACGACGAGCAGCGACGGCCGGGTGAGCAGTTCGACCGCCACCGATGCGCGTTGCCGTCGATCGGTGGACAGCCTGCCCACTCGAGTCGCGCGGTGCGGGCTCAACTCCAGTTCGTCGAGAACCTGGTTCACCACACGGCGGCGGTCGTCGGCGGACGTGTCGGCCGGCAGCCGCAGTTCGGCGGAATAGTTCAATGCTTGTTCGACGGTGAGTTGACGGTGCACCAGATCGTCGCGGGGCACCATCCCGATACGTGCGCGCATGCGCCGCACGTCGTGGTCGTCGAGGGTGATCTGGCCGGAGGTGGGTTCCTTGGCGCCGGCGAGCAGGTTCACCAGCGCGGAATTGCGTGCGGCCGACGGCCCGATGACCGCGGTCAGCGTGCCTGGGCGGGCACTGAACGAAACCTCCGCGAGCATCTGATGCCCGTCGACGGTGAGCCCAAGCCCATATGCCCGCACTCCGGCCGCGCTTGGCGCGGTCGGCTCCGGCGCCGGCGCCTCATCGGCGGCGACTTCGGTGGGTGGCGAGTCTGGCTGGGCCACTGCCGCGTTGTCGGCGGCGAGTTCGGCGGGTGGCGCGTCTGGCTGGGAGACCAGCCCGTCGTCGGCGGCAACATTGATGCGCGGCAACGGATCTGTCGTCGGCGCCTCGTCTGGTTGAGGAGCTGGTCGACGGGAGAGCAGCTTTCGTATGGCGCTCGTCATCCTCGCGCCGAGACCCCGGCCCTTTCGCCGAGCAACCCGTGGTCGGGGCGGGGGCGAGGGCGGCGGTGCGGGCCGATACGCAGGGCGGACTGATGGCCGCTGGACCGGCGGCGGTTTCGGCGGCGACGTAAAAGGGCGCCGCTCAACCGGGGGTGGTTGGACCGGCGGCCGCTGAATCGGGGGTGGTTGGACCGGGGGTCGCTGAATCCGAGACGGTTGAGCCGGGGGTGGTTGAAGCGGGGGCGGTTGAGCCGGGGGCGGTTGTTCTTGCCGCGACCGCATCGGCTTGGTGGTTGGCTCACCGAGCGGCTTTGGCCGGGCTGGCGGCGAGGGCGGCTGAGCTGGGCGCCGGGCCGGCGGCGAGGGCGGCTGAGCTGGGCGTTGGGTCGGCGGCGAGGGCGGCTGAGCTGGGCGCTGGGCCGTCGGTGAGGGCGGCGCAGCCGCAGGGCCTCTTGGCTGAGTGAATCGGACCGGCAGGCTGAATCGGACCGGCTTGATGGTTGGTTCGTCGGTGCGCGGCTTCGGCTGGACCGGTTGGCTGGGGCGCACGCCGGTAGGTGGAATTGACGCGGGCCTTCCTAAGCTCTGCGGTGGGGTGGTGGGTCTTACCGGCGCCTCGCCCGAGGAACCGAGCCGGAAAAGCAGCCGCGGCCCGTCCTGCGGATCACCGAGCGTGATGGCATGACCATCGCGGATGTTGACCATCGACATCCGTATGCCGTCGAGGTAGATGCCGTTTCGGCTCCTGTCAATGGCCACCCAGTGGCTGCCGGTGAACCGCAGCACGAGGTGGATGCGCGATGTCCATTCACTGTTGCCCAGCTCAGCGAGGCGGATATCACACCGGATGTCGCGACCGACAGTGACGTCGCGACCAGGGGGAAAGACGTACCTTGCAGGTCCAACCCACACGGTCAACGTCGAGGCAAACGCCTCGGTCCCCATTGCCGCCACCTTTCGTCACCCCGTCACATTGGGCCGATTGATGGTTGTCTACCCACCGGGTAGGTGATCCACCCCCGAGTATGCGCTGGCGATCGCACTCTCATCGAGAGGCGCTGTGCCGTGGCGCGGGCGCGGCATCCTCGACGAGACGGCGTAACACGTTGACGGCCTCCGCCAGAATTTGGCGCTCCGCCGGTTTGAGACGGGCCAGTTGCGGGTCGATCGCGGCGGCGCGATCGGCCCGGACCCGGTTGAGCGTGCGCATCCCCTCCGGGGTGATGCGGATCCGGACCGCCCGGGCATCGCCGGGGTCGACGGTCCGGGTGACCAGCCCGGCGTCCTCCAGCCGACGCACTTGTGTGGTCATCGTCGGCTGCGAACAATGGTCGATAGCGGCCAGGTCGCAGATGCGCGCTTCTCCGTGGGCCTCGATGGTCGACAGCAGACGGGCCTGTGCCACCGGCAACGGCAGCTGGATACGCTGGGTGGCCAACCGGTTAAGCCGCGCGACCACAGCAAGCAACTCCACTCCCAGGCCTGGACCGGGCGTGACGCTTGCGGTGTGGTCGACCGCGGCACGGCTTGCCGTGGCAGAGGGCGTCATAACACCATGATTGCATAGCTTTCCTATGTAGATCAATCATGCACGCCGGGGTGCTTGTGCGTGTGTGGGAGCGAGACCAGCGCCGGCGACTGGCAGAATCGGTGAAATGATTGCTACCGGCGCAGCTCCTCCGCCCCAACGGGGTCGGTCGCTGCGGCCTGGTGAATTGGCACAAGCTTCGGTCATGGCGGCACTGTGCGCCGCGACCGCGATCATCGCGGTGGTAGTCCCCTTCGCGGCGGGACTGGCACTGCTGGGCACCGTACCGATGGGGCTGCTGGCATACCGCTACCGCCTCCGCGTGCTGATCGCCGCAACGGTAGCCGCCGGGGTGATCGCGTTCCTGATCGCCGGCGTGGGTGGCTTAATGACGGTCGTCCACACCGCCTATATCGGCGGGCTGACCGGGATCGTCAAACGCAGGCGCCGCGGCACGCCAACCGTGATCGTCACATCCTTTGCCGCCGGCGCGATTTTCGGCGCCGCGGTGGTCACTGCGCTGGCCGTCTTGGCACGGCTGCGACACTTGATCTTCGACGCCGTCACCGCAAACGTGGACGGAATCGCCGCCGTTCTCGCACGGATGCGGCTCGAAGTGGCCGCAGAAGACCTCAAGCGGTTCTTCACCGGTGCGCTGCATAACTGGCCGTGGCTGCTCTTCGGCCATTTCGTCGTGTCGATCATGGTCGTGTCGTTGATCGGTTGGTGGGCGCTATCGCGGGTGCTGGAGCGTATGCGCGGTATCCCCGATGTCCACAAACTGGACACGCCGGCCGAGAGCGGGCCGACCGCGCCGGTCCCGGTGCGATTGGACGGGGTGCGCTTCCGTTACCCCCGCACCGACCACGATGCGCTGCGGACGGTCAGCCTGGACGTGCAGGCCGGCGAACACCTAGCGGTCACCGGCCCCAACGGCTCGGGAAAAACCACGCTGATGCTGATCTTGGCTGGCCGCGAACCCACGTCGGGCAGCGTCGACCGCCCCGGCGCGGTCGGCTTGGGTCAGCTGGGCGGCACCGCGGTCGTGATGCAGCACCCGGAAAGCCAGGTGCTGGGCACGCGGGTCGCCGACGACGTTGTTTGGGGGCTGCCGCCGGGCAAGACCATCGACGTCGACCAGTTGCTCGCCGAGGTCGGGCTCGACGGTCGCGCCGAACGCGACACCGGAAGCTTGTCCGGCGGTGAACTGCAGCGGTTGGCGGTGGCTGCGGCACTGGCGCGGGAGCCTGCGCTCCTTATCGCCGACGAGGTCACCAGCATGGTCGATCATCAGGGCCGAGATGCCCTGCTCAGCATTCTGTCCGGTCTGAAAAAGCGGCACCGGACGGCGCTGGTTCACATCACGCACTACAACACCGAGGCCGAGTCTGCCGACCGGACGATCGACCTCAGCGACTCGCGCGATAACACGGAGATGGTCGAGACGGTGGCTGCGCCGGTGGTGAATGCCCCGGTAAACCACCGGTGGCATGCGCCGGTACTCGAACTCGCCGGCGTCGGCCACGAATACGGCAGCGGCACGCCGTGGGCGAAAACCGCGCTGCGCGACATCAGCTTCGTCGTGCATCAGGGAGACGGGGTGCTGATTCACGGCGGAAATGGCTCGGGTAAGTCGACCCTGGCGTGGATCATGGCCGGGCTGACGATTCCCACCACCGGCACCTGTCTGCTTGACGGCCGCCCGACTTACGAACAGGTCGGCGCGGTCGCGTTGTCGTTCCAAGCGGCCCGGCTGCAGCTGATGCGCAGTCGCGTTGACCTGGAAGTCGCCTCGGCCGCGGGCTTTCCACCCGGCGATCAAGCCCGCGTGGAGTCGGCGCTGGCCGTCGTGGGTCTGGATGCCGCGCTCGCGAAGCGGCGCATCGACCAGCTCAGCGGTGGCCAGATGCGCCGTGTGGTGCTGGCCGGACTGCTGGCGCGCTCACCACGGGCGCTGATCCTCGACGAGCCGCTGGCAGGGCTCGACGCTGCCACTCAGCGTGGCCTGGTGCGGCTGCTGGAGGATCTGCGTCGCGACCGGGGTCTGACCGTGGTGGTCATTTCGCACGACTTCGTCGGGTTAGAGGAGCTCTGCCCGCGCATCTTGCATCTGCGTGACGGTGTGCTGGAGCCGGCGTCGACGGCGGCGGGGGGTGTGTCGTGACCGCGCCGGTGGACCGGTCGACTCGCCGTCCGCCTCGCCCGGTTGTGTTGCTGCGGCCGGTGCCCGGGAGCTCGGCCGTCCACGAGCTGTGGGCTGGGACCAAACTGATTGTGGTGTTCGGAGTTTCGGTGCTGCTGACGTTCTATCCGGGGTGGGTGCCGATCGGGTTGGTGGCGGCGCTGGTGCTGGCGGCGGCCTGGATCGCGCATATTCCGCGCGGCGCGCTGCCATCGGTGCCGCGCTGGCTGTGGATCGTGGTGGCCATCGGCGGAATCACAGCGGCGTTGGGCGGCGGCACCCCGGTGATCGAGTTGGGCACCGTCTCACTCGGACTCGGTGGACTGTTGAACTTCCTGCGTATCACCACGCTCTCCATCGTGTTACTCGGACTGGGAGCGATGGTGTCGTGGACCACGAATATCGCCGAAATCTCGCCTGCTGTAGCGACTTTGGGTCGCCCACTGCGGGCATTGCGGATCCCGGTCGACGAGTGGGCGGTAGCTTTGGCGCTGGCGCTGCGGGCATTCCCGATGTTGATCGATGAATTCCGCGTGCTCTACGCCGCTCGTCGGTTGCGGCCCAAAGAGATGCCGCGGAGCCGGAGGGCCCGTCGCAAGCGGTGGGCGTTGGAGCTGATCGACCTGATCGCCACCGCCATTACCGTGACGCTGCGGCGCGCCGACGAGATGGGTGATGCCATCACCGCCCGCGGTGGCACCGGCCAGATCTCGGCGGCCCCGTCGCGACCGAAACTCGCCGACTGGGTGGCACTCTCGATCGCCACCGCGGTGGGCGGCGCGGCGTTGGTGATCGAGCTGTTGTTGCTCAGCGGCTAGCGGCTACGCCCGACGGTTCTCATGGGTCGTCATCGTCGTCGTCGCGTAGGAGTTTCTCGGGATGATGAAACGTATTTGTTCTCGGTTGGCCGTAATCCAGGTGCGGGGGTGGAATCCACTCGGTGGTGTCGTTTTTGCGTTTTCGCGTCGTCCAGCCACCGGGTGTGACCAGCCGGTGACGGCTGCCGCAGCCCAGGTTCAAATCGTCGATGTGGGTCTGGTGGCATGTGGCCCACTGGCGCACATGGTGCACCTCAGTGAGGTTGCCGGGCACATCACACCCGGGATGGCTACACCCGCGGTCTTTGGCGTACAACACTATTCGCTGCCCGGCTGAGGCCAGCCGCTTGGTGTGATGCAGCCCGATCGCCCGCCCCTTATCGAAAATCGCGAGATAGTGGTGCGCGTGGGAGGCGAGGCGGATCACCTCGCTCATGGGTAGCAGTGACCCGCCGCCGGTGAGCGCGCGCCCGGCACCGGCCTCCAGCCCGCGCAGGGTGGTGGTGACGACGATTCATCCACAAACGATTCGGCAGGCGACATTTCGGTGCCCACCTCGGTGCGAGAGCGCCGTAGTGTGGAGTGGGCCATACCTCGCCGAACTCACCACCACGAAGCTGCGCCATGGCGCTCGCACCCGGCGGTGCGAAATCTTAGCGGCGAGCGGCGGCGTTGGCCGCCGACTGAGCCTGCTTCAGAGTTGCCGCGACATCGCCGCGGCCAAGAAACATCTCGTCGAAATACCGTTTGAGGGCCTGATACCCGGCGGCGAAGCCGGCGCCACCGGGCGCCGGGATGCGCGGGCCGTCCAGCACCGTGAAGAACGGTGTGACGTCGACACCCTTGGCGGCCCAGTAGCCGAAGTAGACCCGCTGAGCCGACAGCACCGTGGGAATGGCGGTACCACGACGACCCAGGTATCCATTGCCCTGCTCGCTGCCCATCCATGCCAGTACTTGACGCACGGCGTCGGGGTGCTTGGACGCTGAATTACCCGCCGCGGCAATACCATTGGTGACACTGGCCCGGCCTTCTGGCCCGGTGGGCAGCATCGCAACCCCCCAGCGAAATCCCGCCCCCTCGGCCACCACCGCCAGGTTGTAGGTGCCGGACTGGAAGAGCGCCATGTTGCCGGCGAGGAACTGGTTTCGGGAGAAATCCCCATTGCCGTTGGTGTCCGAGGCCGGCGGCGCGACGTGGTCGTCGTTGATCAGGCCGACCAGATAGCGGAAGGCCTCAACCGCGGAAGGATTGTCGAAGGCGAACTCGTCGCCGCGCTGGAACACCCCGCCCGCCGACCCGATGTAGTTCAGGTAGATGCCCTGCGGGTCGTTGGCGGCGTTGTAGCCCCACTGCCGGACCCGTCTGGCGTCGAAACCCGGTGTGCCCGCGCTATGTCCATCGGCGTCGACGGTGAGCCGGGCCAGCAACGGACGCAGCGTGTCCCCACCATTGCGGCTCCACCGCACGGTATCCAGCTGGGCTGGATCGACCCCGGCCGCCGCCAGCAGATCCGCGTTGTAGTACACCGCGATGCCGGCGTCGGTCAGTTGCGGCACACCCCACAGCACGCCGCGGCGGGTGAACTGCTCGACCACTGCGGGCTCCCAGGCCGACGCGTTACCGGGGCCCAGAGTCTTGTCGATGTTCATCAGCCGGCCGCTGTCGGCAAATCCGGCGAGATAGGCGTTGGATAGCCAGAAGATATCGTCCGCGCTGCCGCCGGCCACGTCGGTGCGCAGGGTGTCGAAGTAGGTCGAGTAGGCCACCACATTGGTGCGCACCTCTATATCGGGATGCGCGCGGGTGAACGCGTCGAACGATTGCCGGTATGCCGAGGCAACCTGTTCGTCCCACAGTCGTACCGTCACCACAGTCTTTCCGCCACGCGGTTCGGCCGACCGGTCCATCATCACCGCCGTCGCACCCAACAGCACAGCGACCAGAACCAGCGCACCAGCGACCAGCGTGGAAAACCTTGGTCGCCAGCTCACTTCAACCCCGTGACCACGATCGAGGAGACAATGCGCCGCTGGAACACCACGAACAGCGCGATCAGCGGCACAATCGCGACCGTGGTCGCGGCCATCACCAGCGTCCACTGCGCGTTATACCGCGACTGCAACCCGGCCGTCGCCACCGTCAGCACCCGCCACTTGGCGCCGCTGGTGATCACCAGCGGCCACATGAAGTTGTTCCACTGCGACACCACAGTGATCAGCGTCAGGGTGACCAGGATGGGCCGGCTCGACGGCATCGCCACATGCACGATCACGTCCAGGGTGTTGGCGCCGTCGAGCCGCGCGGCATTGACCAGATCGTCGGGGATCGCGCGAAAGTACTCGCGCAGCAAGAAAATCGCGTACGGCGAGCCGAACACGAACGGCAGCACCAGCGCCCAGAACGTGTCGCGCAGGCCCAGCTGCGCCATCATCAAATACAGCGGCACCACAGTGACTGTCGCCGGCACCATCAACGTCGCGATGTAGACCCAAAACAGCGCGTCGCGGCCCGGAAACCGCAACCGCGCGAACGCATAGGCAGCCAGCACCGAAAAGCTCAGCTGACCAAGCACAATCACCGCCGTCATCAACGCGGTGACCATCAGCGCCCGGCCGAACCCCGCGCCGGCAAGATCGGCGTAGTTGGCCAGTGTGGGCGGCCGCGGCAACGCCAGCGCCGTACCCGTCGCGAACTGATGTGCTGAGGTGAACGACGTCAGCAACCCAAGCGTGAACGGCGCCAACGTGACCACCGCGCCGACTATCAGGCCGGCGTAGATCGCGGCACCCGAAAGCCCCTTACCTGAGCTCATAGCTGATCCGTCGTCGGAAGTACAAATGCTGGACGACCGTGACGCCGACCAGGATGACGAACAGCACCACCGCCATCACCGCGGCCCGCCCGATGGCCGCAGAACCGAACGCCTCGACATAGATGCGGTGGGCCACCAGATCGGTGTGGCCCTGTGGCCCGCCGCCGGTCAGCGCGTACACTGTGTCGAAAACCTGGGCCGCGCTGACGATTCCGGTGACGAGGACGAAAAACATGGTGGGTCGCAGCATCGGCAGGGTGATGCGCCAGAACCGCTGCCAGGCGCTGGCGCCGTCGGTGCAGGCGGCGGCGTGGATATCGTCCGGGATGGTCAGAATGCCCGCCAAGAAGAACAACGCGACATAGCCGACATTGGTCCAGACGACGACCGTCGAAACGACCGGCAGCGCCAGACCCGGATCGGTGAGCCATTCGATGCGATGTCCCAACACGGTGCTGATCGCACCGTCGGTGGGCGCCAGGATCCAGCGCCACAACACCGCGATCGCCAGCGGCGCGCAGATCCACGGCAACACGTACAGCGTGCGGAATACACCGCTGCCCGGCAGCCGGCGAGCTAGCATCGACGCGGCCAGCAGGCCGAGCACCGTCTGCGCCGGGACCACGACCGCCACGAAGACAGCGGTAACCACCAGCGAGTTGCCGAACGCCGAGTCGGTCAGCACCGAGCGCCAATTGTCCAGCCCGACATACTCGATGGGGCCCAGCAAGTCCCACCGGTACAGGCTCAGCCAGATAACGACGAAGATGGGCAACAGCAAGAAAGTGAGCACCCCGAACAGGCTGGGGGCGAGCAGCGCATACCCCAGCGCGGCAGATCGGCGCGGCGCGTCGGCCATGGGTGTTATTAAAGCTGTCGTTACGGTGGAGTGGTGACACCGAACCGGGGGATCGATGCCGACTTCCTGGACCTGCCTCGCCACCAGCTGGCCGACGCCACGCTGTCGGCGGCCACCGCCGCCGGGGCCGGCCACGCCGACCTGCGGGTGCACCGCATCGCTACCGAGATCATCCAGCTGCGCGACGGGGAGCTGGAGACGGCGGTAATCAACCGCGAGCTCGGTCTGGCGGTGCGGGTGATCGTTGACGGCACCTGGGGATTCGCCTCGCACGCCGAGCTGGCGGCGCCCGTCGCGGCCGACACCGCGCGGCGGGCGGTGCACGTGGCCACCACACTGGCGGCGCTGAACACCGAGCGCGTTGAGCTGGCGCCCGAGCCGGTGTACGCCGACGCCACCTGGGTGTCGAGCTACCAGATCGATCCGTTCACCGTGCCCACCGCCGACAAGATCGCCGTGCTGCAGGGCTACTCCGCCAGGTTGCTGGCCGCCGACGGGGTGGACCACGTCTCGGCCGGCCTGAGCGCGGTCAAGGAGCAGACCTTCTACGCCGACACCTTCGGATCGTCGATCACCCAGCAGCGGGTGCGGCTGATGCCGAGCATGGAGGCGGTGACTGTCGACGCCGCGGCCGGCGGGTTCGACACCATGCGCACGCTGGCGCCGCCGACGGCACGCGGCTGGGAGGTGCTGGCCGGCGACGAGGTGTGGAACTGGACCGACGAGCTCGCGCAAATACCGTCGCTGCTGGCCGAAAAGGTCAAAGCACCCAGCGTGACGCCCGGCCCAACCGATCTGGTGATCGACCCGTCCAACCTGTGGCTGACCATCCACGAATCCATCGGCCATGCAACCGAATACGACCGCGCTATCGGCTACGAGGCTGCCTACGCCGGCACCTCGTTTGCCACACCGGACAAGCTCGGCACGCTGCGCTACGGCTCGCCGGTGATGAACGTGACTGCCGACCGCACCATCGAATTCGGTTTGGCCACTATTGGTTACGACGACGAGGGGGTGGCGGCGCAGCGCTGGGACCTGGTGCGCGAGGGGGTGTTTGTCGGCTATCAGCTCGACCGGGTATTCGCGCCGCGGCTGGGGCAGCCACGCTCCAACGGCTGCTCGTACGCCGACTCGGCGCATCACGTTCCGATCCAGCGGATGGCCAACGTGTCACTGCAGCCAAGCCCCGATGACGTCAGCAACGCCGACCTGATCGGCCGGGTCGAGGACGGCATCTACATCGTCGGCGACAAATCGTGGTCGATCGACATGCAGCGCTACAACTTTCAGTTCACCGGGCAGCGGTTCTTCCGCATCCGCGACGGCCACCTGGACGGGCAGCTGCGTGACGTCGCCTATCAGGCCACCACCACCGATTTCTGGAATTCCATGGAAGCCGTGGGCGGCCCGTCGACGTGGCGGTTGGGCGGCGCGTTCAACTGCGGCAAGGCTCAGCCCGGCCAGGTGGCCCCCGTCAGCCACGGCTGCCCGTCGGCGTTGTTCCGGGGCGTCAACGTGCTCAACACCCGCACCGAGGGCAGGCGATGATCCCCGCACAGCAAGTCGTCGAGCTTGTTTTGGATGAGGCGGCTCGGTCAGGGCGGGCCGACGAGACCATGGTGCTGGTCACCGACCGTGCCGAGGCGTCGCTACGCTGGGCGAACAACTCGATGACCACCAACGGGGTGTCGATCAGCCGCAGCATAACCGTGATTTCGATTGTGCGCCAGGGTGATAGGGCCCACGTCGGGTCGCTGCGGTCGGCTGAGGTGGACCCTTCGCTGATCGCGGTACTGGTGGCGGCCTCGGTGGAGGCGGCCCGCTCGGCACCCGAGGCGCGCGATGCCGCACCGCTGCTCACCGGTACCGGGGTACCAGACGATTGGGATGAGCCGGTTCCCGGCACCGGCGTCGAGGTGTTCGCCGATGTCGCGGGCCCGTTGAGCCGAGGGTTCCGTGGCGGTGATCAGTTGTACGGCTATGCGCACCACGTGGTGGAGACGACGTTTTTGGCGTCGTCAACCGGCCTGCGGCGGCGCTACACCCAGCCCAGCGGTTCGGTGGAGATCAATGCCAAACGGGGTGCGGCCAGCGCCTGGGCGGGTGTCGGCACGCCGGATTTCGCCTCTGTGCCAACGGATCTACTGCTGGAGCAGCTGTCGACTCGGCTCGGTTGGGCGCAGCGCCGAGTGGAGTTGCCCGCGGGTCGATACGAGACGATCATGCCGCCGTCGACGGTGGCCGACATGATGATCTACCTCGGGTGGACGATGAGTGGCCGTGGTGCCCAGGAGGGCCGGACCGCATTCTCGGCGCCCGGCGGCGGGACCCGAGTGGGGGAGCGGCTGACCGATCTGCCGCTGACGCTGTACTCCGATCCGTCCGCGGAGGGGCTGGGGTGTTCGCCGTTCGTCGCGGCCAGTCGTTCGTCGGAGACGGTGTCGGTGTTCGACAACGGGATTGATATCGGCCGGGTGGACTGGATCCGCGACGGGGTGATCAACGCGCTGGCCTATCCGCGGGCGACGGCCGCCGAATTCGACGCCCCGGTCGCGGTCGCCGCCGACAACCTGGTCATGACCAGCGGCAACGGCGGGTTAGACGACATGATCGCCGGTACCATGCGCGGCCTGCTGCTCACCACCCTGTGGTACATCCGGGAGGTCGACCCCACGACGCTGCTGCTGACCGGGCTGACCCGTGACGGGGTGTATCTGGTCGAGGATGGCCGGGTGAGCGCGGCGGTCAACAACTTTCGGTTCAACGAGAGCCCGCTCGATCTGTTGCGGCGGGCCACCCAGGCCGGTGCCAGCGAGGTCACCCTGCCGCGAGAATGGGGCGACTGGGCGACCCGGGCGGCGATGCCGTCACTGCGGATACCGGACTTTCACATGTCGTCGGTGAGCCAGGCGCAGTAGGTGATTGCCGTCGGCTGGGACAGGTTCTACGTTTGATGGATGGCGGCTCCGGTTCGCGATGATCGGCTGGCTTCCGAGCTGACGCGGTTGGTGGCGCTGTCGCCCGAGGACGGTCGTGCTACCGCGCTGGTGCGCCGAGTCTGCGCGGAGGCCTTGTCATTGCCGCCGCTGCCGGCCGAAGGAGCGGTGACTGGGCCGGGTTCGGACGCTGAGGCCGCCGTCGCTTCGTTCGCCGAGCAGTTCAGCACCGACGTGTCGATGATCGGCGACGAGCAGCGCTCACGGTTGTGGTCTAGCTTGGGGGTTACCACTTTTCGCATTGTCGTGCTGATGTATATCGCCGACTTCGTTCCGCGAGTACGAGCCGGCTTCGAAGCCCTGGGCGTCGGTCAGGAGTACCTGGGATGGGTGGACGGTCCGATCGCCTGGGACCACTCCACTGACCCGTCCGATGCGGTGTTCAACGGCTTTCTGCCTGCTGTCGCCCGGCTGCGCTCACTCGATCCGCTGACGTCGGAGGTGGTTCGGCTGCGAGGGGCTGCGGAACATAACTGCCGGTTGTGCAAGTCGCTGCGCGAGGGCACGGCACTGGATGCCGGCGGGTCGGAAACGCTCTACGCCGACATCGACCACTACGAGAACTCGCGGCTGCTGACCGACCGGCAGAAATCGGCGCTGCGGTATGTGGACGCGCTGATCTGGTCGCCCAGGCATATCGACCGCGGCGTCGCCGCCGGGGTGCGCGCGCGCTTCTCCGACACCGAGGCCGTCGAGCTGACCTTCGACGTGATGCGCAATGCCAGCAATAAGGTCGCCGTGTCGCTGGGCGCCGACGCCCCGCGGGTTGAGCACGGCACCGAGCGGTATCTGATCGACGCCGACGGTCAGACGGTGTTTAGCTGACCTGGGCTATCAGCGCGGTATTTGAGCGATATGAGCCGGGGTACCACTCCTGCCACCAGCCAACTGCGGAGATGTCCCGCGTTTAGAGCGGCACCCAGGCTGGGCCTGCCCAAATGCCCCACGCCTGATGACCGGGGTCCCATACCGGGTTGACCGACGGCGCCCACGGCGGCGGTGGAGGGGGCGGCGGCACCCCCTCCGGCGCGAATGGCGGCGCATATGGCGGCGGGGGTTTGTACCACGGTGGCGGTGGCGGTGGGAGTTTGCACTCGTTGGTCCACACATTCCGTGACCAGTTGGTCTCGCATTGCGCCAAGCTGACTCCCGGCGTCGCGACCGTCACAGCCGCCAGCGACACTAACGCGACCGCGACAATGGCGGGCAGACGACGAACAAACCTCCTCATCGCAGGCCTCCCAGAGGGACCCGTCCCCGATCTTGGCTGGCTTCAGCTTATGCCCTCGACAACGCCACAAGTAGAAATCTGCTGTCAGCGACGATCGATATCACTCACCGGCTACGAAACCATCGACGCCGAGCTTCGGCTTCTGGCCGCGGTACGCCGCACAGCCGCCGCGCGAACGGCGGGCCGGTGTCCCCGGTGGACTTCTGCCCATCGACGAGTATGGGCGCGCGTTCGCCAAGACGTGCAAAGAGGTCGGCATAGAGGGACTGGTGCCGCACGGCCTGCGACACACCACGGCATCACTTGCCATCTCGGCGCGCGCTAATGTCAGGTACGTGCAACGCATGCTCGGCGACGCAACGGCGGCGATGACTCTGGACCTCTACGGCCATCTTCTCGATGACGACTTGACCGGAGTTGCTGACCCGCTGGGCAAGGTTATCAAGAGCCCTGCGGTATCACTGCCGTATGACGAACGCGGTGAAGCAGAAGGTGAGTTGCTGAGTTGCTGAAAGTAGCAAACTAGCATTAGTTCGATTAAGGGCCGGTAGCTCAGTTGGTTAGAGCCGCGGACTCATAATCCGTTGGTCGCGGGTTCGAGTCCCGCCCGCCCCACACATAAATCCGAGGTCAAGTGCTCTATCTAGTCAACCGTGGTAGTTTGCTCAATTTATCTGGTCCGCAGTCAGTCCGCAGGACGGTAACTAGTGCTCATCGTTTATTCGTCGATAATGATTGGGCAACAGAGTCGGCTGGGTTCCGACCCAAGCTTAGAACCGAACAAAAGCATTGCAGGACAAGCAAATACGGGCAAGAACGGTGGCTGTTGGGCCGTTGGTTTGGTAATCGTTGGTCGCAAGTTCCAGCCGTCCCCCTTGTTCTGATGCCCGTGACAACGTTCAGGCGGGATGGCGAAGCTCGTGCTCGACTGCGCGGCGAATCCAGGACGAGACGGAGCGGTCGTCTGCGGCAGCCGCAGCGCGTACTTGCTCCAGCAGCTCAGGCGGAAAGCGCACGGGCACGGTGGCGGTGAGCCGGCGTCGCCCTGGCCCTTGGGGTTCCTGGTTTTCGGGGCGGGTGTAGAACTCGTATTCCTCGTCGGGGGTCATAGGCTGGTTCATCTGTCATTCCGGTATCGGTCAGCGAGGTGTTTGGAGGCCCGGTAGCAGCCGATGGGGCAGCAGCGTTTTGGGTTGCCGTCGCGGGCGGGGGCGAGGGGCACCATAAGGACGGTGCCCTCGACTTCGGCGACCATCAACCAATGCGCGGGAGGTTTGGCGGGTAAAACATCGGGTCGGATGCCCAGACATCGCGGATGTCCTCGATGCCCAGGCGTGGGTGTTTGAACAGGTGGGCGGCTTGGGCGTCGATCTCGAACGGGTCCTCGTCGTCGAGCAGATCGAGATCGAACCGGTCGTCCGCCACCTGGTCATTGTAATACAAACGGATACCCGCTCCTGGCGGCCGGGAGTTTTGCGTGGCTTTCGGGTCAGTCGGTCGTTGACGACAATTTTGACGACAACCGTGACGACAGTTACTCCCTCAGCGTCGACATCTACAGCCCGAAATCGCTGCTATCTTGCCTGGTCACGGCTCCTGCCCGCTCCTGGCAGTGTGGGGTCATGGGTGCGGTTTCATCCGCTCCGTATCCGCCGTACCGTTTGGGTTGCGTGCTCTTGACCCTCAAGATGGGTCCAGTTCGTCCCGTTCGACCAGCGCAACGTCTCGCTTCTGACGTTTCGCCTCAGCCTGAAAAGCGGCAGGTTAGTCTAGCCAGTGCCGGTGTCGGTGCCGTGCACCATTTGCGCGCGCATGCCATGGGATCCGAACACTGAGGCGATGAGGTCCGCCCGCCGCGGTGTGGTAGGCAGTCGGTTCGCCAGTCCGCACGCAGTCCGCAGGAGTCTCACCGACCCCCTTCAATCCTCGGCACTTTTCGGCGGTGTATTCCGTTGTGCCCGTTCGGATTACCATCGTTTGACGCCACACATCATAAAACGCCGTCAAATCCCATTTCCGCAGGTGGGATGCTCTCATAATCCGTTGGTCGCGGGTTTGAGTCCCGCCTGCCCCACGTGAGAGCTGTATGACCTCGGCTGATGCCTGACATTTCGGCTCCGGCTGATGGCTGAGAGGGTTTCGGCTGGTTGTTGACATTGGTTTCGGCTGATCCTTGACGCTCAATCAATGAGGGAGTTGAGCGTGACTGAACGGAGCTATCAGGCGGTGTTGGCGGTGATTGCGGACGGACGGCTTGTCGGCGTCGCAGGTCGCGGAAAAAAAGTCAGGGTGTCCCGGCAGACGCTGCACACGTGGTTGGCGCGCTATGAGGCCGAGGGCTTGGAGGGGCTCAGGGATCGCTCGCATCGGCCGCGGCGGTGTCCGCATCAGATGGGTGCCGCGGACGATACACACCAATGGCACCGATATTCGTATCACTAGGCGTCCGAACGGTAGCTACCGGCTGAATCAGGGGTGCTTGTATCTGATAATCACGCCGGCAGAGCGCGCGAGCTAATAGGCGTGCTAAATATCCGGCATTCCACAATTAGTCGAGGAAGTTTGATCACCACACCCCGTCGAAGTCTCGAGTTACGAGATTCTGGTCGACAAAAGAAGCGGGCGGTGCCGATCCTGGGCCTAAAGATAAATCCGGTGTTCGGGAACAGTTTTCGTCATCCCTCCGAGTCGGCCGCCGAGATCGGCACCCCGCTGTTGGCAGAGGCGCAACAAGGCAAGGTGGACTAGCCGACTTTGGCTTCGGTCAGGTCTTCGACCTTGGCGTTAGACGCGTGCGTCTTGACCGACTCAATGCCCTTTTCGGCATTCACCTTCGTCTCATACCCTTGGCTGGCGGCGATGATCTCGCCGTTAGGGGCCTTGAGGTGAAATCGGAACTTACCAGCCTTGTCTTTGGTGATCTCGAACTTGGCCGCCATTGCGGTTCTCCCTTGTTCGTTTCCTTGAACAGCGGATAAAAAAACTCCGCGCTCATGGTGGAATGCATAGCCCGCAGCACGCCATTGTGCAGCGCGGTGCCCTTCTTGAAGCGCTAGGTGGTGTCTTGGGAATCGCTGCGCTGGTCGGCCACAGCCCGGCCACGGCCGCGGCGCTCAACGTTGTCAGCACGCCGGCTGCCGCTCGGTGCCAGGTGAACATCTCGGCGCGGCGCCTGACGGGCGTGGCTAGGTGAAGCCAGATGGTAATCCGCTCGTCGACGATCGGGCGGCCCGTTGCGCAGGTCTTGAGACGCTTCCACGTCGAGGCGTGAACCGCCCTCTTCTCGACCGCCGTGCGCATCTACTGCCGACGACGTTGCTTTTGCCAGATCAGTGACGTTGAAGCTTCTCGCGGACCATACCGGTGAGGAAGCGCCCCGTCGACGCTGGCCGGAATGCGCGGGCCGCGTCGGTGAGCGCGTCGCGGGAATCCGCGCTCAGCTCGATGTCGACGGCGGCGACGTTGAACTCGAGCTGCTCAACACTGGACGCCCCGGGAATGGCGACCACGCCCGGCAGGCCGATCAGCCAGGCCAGCGCAACCTGTGCCGGCTTGGCGTCGACTTCCGTGGCGACGGCGCGCAACGTCTGTAATAGCGGCTCGATCCGGCGGAGGTTCTCGGTGCCGAAAAGCGGGTTCACCGCGCGAATGCCACCGGGCCGGTTGTCCAGACCGTACTTGCCACCCAGTAGTCCCTGTGCCAGTGGGCTGTAGGCGATGACGATGCGGTTCTCGCGCTCGGCGAACGGAACAAGGTCGTCGAGCGCACCAGGATGGGCGAGCGAGAAATGCACCTGGTTGCTGATGACCGGACGCCCGAGCGCAGCATCGGCCCTCTGCCAGCGCGACAGCGAATAGTTGGAGACGCCGGCTGCGCCGATGTCGCCGCTGTCGAGCAGGCTGCGCATTCCCGGCATGATCACGGAATCGGGGACTACCGGGTTGGGCTGGTGGATTTGGTAGAGCGGGATGCGGTCCAGCTGCAACCGCCGCGCGCTAGCGCGCTCGCGCTGCTTGATCACGGCAGGAAATGGCGCAACCGGGAAGATCTTGCTGGCCACCGCAACCTCACCGCGCTGGTCGCCGAGTGCCTCGCCGAGGATGCGCTCGCTTTTACCCAGTCCATATATCTCGGCGGTATCGAACAGCGTGACCCCCAGGGCGAGGGCGCGCCGAACGATGTCACGGGCGCCACCGGAGGCGTAACTGTCCCCGTAGCCCCACTCGAGCGAGCCGAACTGCCAGGTGCCCAGCCCGATCCGGCTGACTTTTCCGATTCCGTCGACGTCCAGATACTTCATATGCCCACCGTACTGGGATGACCGATGACGCCCAACGCGAGAGGTCCTCAGGAGCGTTAGCGTTTTGACGGCAGCTCACAGAGACGTGCCGCGGACGTCCAGGCAGGCAATGAAAAGGTTAACGCTTGGCTCCGGTCTCGAGTTGTAGTGGACGTTGCGACTCGACCTCACCACGCAGCGTGCTCTTACTCTGGTAGGTTCCGCGACAGCTGGCGGTGGCGGAAAAGGAGCGGCCCCTGCAGCAACACCGGGTCAGGCCACTACACTGCCCAACTCATGGCCATCCGGCGCGCCGTTCTCCTCATTGCCGACATCGGCGGATACACGCGCTACATGCATTGGAACCGGACGCACCTGGCCCATGCGCAGCTGACGGTGGCGGCGCTGCTGGAGTCGGTCATCGACGCCGGCAAAGGCCTGAAGCTGGCGAAGCTGGAGGGCGACGCCGCGTTCTTCTGGGCACCAGACGGCAACGCCAAAGTGCTGGTGTGCGACGGGCTATCGCGGATGCGAGAGTCGTTCCTGGGGCGGCGGGAGACGATGAAAAGGGACATTGCCTGCAACTGCGCGAGCTGCACACAGCTGGACAACCTGTCGCTCAAGTTCGTCGCCCACGCGGGCGAGGTGGCGGAGCAAAAGGTGAAGCGCCACGTCGAACTCGCCGGCGTCGACGTCATCCTCGTGCACCGCATGCTGAAAAACCAGGTACCAGTGTTGGAATACGTGCTGATGACCGACCCCGTGGCACAGTGCCTCGACGAGTCGGTGCGCCAGCTTTGCAAGCCGCTGACTCACGACTTCGAGGGCATCGGACAAACGTCCACACACTACATCGACCTCGCCACGTGGGAGGTGCGACCGACTGTGCCAGAGCGCAGCACCTCCGGTCGGCTGGGGGCGAACCTGAAGTACGAGTTGAGCGCGTTGCCGTTCGTGCTGGGCATAAAGGAAGCCTGTGCGGGCTTCCGTAACCTGGGCCGCGGCACCACAGAAGTGCCGCCAGCATGAATTCAAGCAGGTTTGCTCGCCTTCGTTCGCTCCGCGACTCGTGGCGTTTGCGTCGCCGGCCCTGGTGGGTCGGTGGCGTCTAGCATCTGCGTGGGGAACGCGGCGACTGCCAGGCAGGAGATCTCATGGTCGAGCTTCACGTGGAGCGGACGATCGCTGCACCCGTGGAACGGGTCTTCGACTGGCTGGCCGATCCGGCCAGTTTGGCCGCCACTCCGTTGGTTCGCAAGGCCAGTTGGGCGAAGGGCTCGTCGGGGCCTGGCGCGGGCGCGCTGCGGGAAGTGACCGCGCTTGGCACGCGGTTCCGCGAAGAGATCACGGCCTACGATCGGCCGCGCAGCTACTCGTTCCTCATCGTGCGCTCCTTCCCGCCGTTCAATCACGAGGGCGGCGCACTGACGTTCACTCCGTCGGGCGACGGCACGCACGTCGAATGGCTGAGCAACTACACCCATCCGGCGCACGCGGGAGGCAAGCTGATGGAGGCGGTCAGCCGTCGGCTGCTTCGCTCAGCTTCCTCGCGATCCTCGCCGCCTGCGCGAAGGCACTGGAGAGCTAGCGGCGAGCTTCGAAGCCCGTTCCGGTCAAAATCTCCTGAAACCACCGTGCTTGCATAGCATTTCACGTCGACCCGCCGCGCTTTACCCCGAGGGGCCTGCTTGCTCGGCAGCTTCATCTTCGAAAAGGCGATT
>DASPOT010000113.1:0-35300 GCA_035625875.1 Mycobacterium sp.
AGGTCCGGTTTGACCTCCCACCGGCCGGCTCCAAGGATCGATTCGGAGTTGGTCCGGGTCAACACACCCAGGCGATTGGACAGTCTCGGCAGCCTACCCTTTTCGCGCATCTTGAACAGCAAATGCTGAGTTCCCCAGGTATCGGCCGCCAGCACCACCGTGCGCTTCTGCTTACGGAGCCAGCGGCCGGTGCGAACGCTACGGACCTCCCACACACCGTCGGACCGCTGCTCGAACATGGTGACCGTCGTCATCGGAATCACCTGTGCGCCAGCTGATTCCGCGAGACCAAGGTAATTTTTCACCAGTGTGTTCTTGGCGCCGTAGCGGCAACCCGTCATACAACCGCCGCATTCGAGGCAGCCGGTGCGGGCCGGGCCCACGCCGCCGAAATACGGATCGGGCACCGTCTTGCCCGGTGTTTTGGTGCCGTCGGGACCGAAGAACACCCCGACCGGGGTCGGCACCCAGGTGTCACCGAACCCCATCTCGTCGGCCACGTCCTTGAGCACGCGGTCAGCGTCGGTGAAGGTCGGGTTGCGGACCACGCCCAGCATCCGCTGCGCCTGCGCGTAGTGCGGCATCAGCTCGGCACGCCAGTCGGTGATATGGGACCACTGCTTGTCGGCGAAGAACGGCTCCGGTGGCACGTAGAGCGTGTTGGCGTAGACCAGCGATCCGCCGCCCACTCCGGCGCCCGCCAGGATCATGACGTTGCGCAGAAAGTGGATGCGCTGGATGCCATAGCAGCCGAGCTTGGGCGCCCACAGGAACTTGCGCAGCTGCCACGAGGTCTTGGCGAAGTCCTCGTCGGAGAAGCGACGGCCGGCCTCGAGCACCCCGACGCGGTAGCCCTTTTCCGTCAGCCGCAGCGCGCTGACGCTGCCCCCGAACCCCGAACCGATAACCAGGACGTCGTAATCCGGTTCCACAGTCACAGTATGACCCCCTAGTTACCAGTCGCAGAGTCGCACAATAGCCGCCCTGTCAATGCGATTCCGCGTCTGCTCGCGCTAGGGGTCAGGAGCTGACGGTCAGGCCGACCTTCTGGAACTCCTTGAGGTCGCAATAGCCGGCCTTGGCCATCGACCGGCGCAGACCGCCGACGAGGTTCAGCGAACCGAACGGGTCGTCGGAGGGTCCGGTGAGAACCTGCCGAAGCGGCGGGCGCTCGCCGACGGCGATTTGCAGTAACGCTCCACGGGGCAGCGACGGGTGCGCGGCGGCGGCCGGCCAGAACCACCCGTCGCCGAGCGCCTCGGCTGCCTCAGCCAGCGGCGTGCCCAGCACCACCGCGTCGGCGCCGCAGGCAATGGCTTTGGCCAGCTCACCAGACGTGTGGATATCCCCGTCGGCCAGCACATGCACATAGCGGCCGCCGGTCTCGTCGAGATATTCGCGGCGGGCGGCGGCGGCGTCGGCGATCGCGGTGGCCATCGGCACGCTGATGCCTAGCACCTCGTCGGTGGTGGTCACCCCGCGAGTGGAGCCGTAGCCGACGATGACGCCCGCCGCGCCGGTGCGCATCAGGTGCAGGGCGGTGCGATGGTCGAGCACACCGCCGGCCACCACGGGGACGTCCAGTTCGGAAATGAACGTCTTGAGGTTGAGCGGCTCGCCGTCGCTGGCCACGCGTTCAGCGGACACGATCGTGCCCTGGATGACCAGCAGGTCGATGCCGGCGGCGATCAACGCCGGGGTCAGCGCCTGTGTGTTCTGCGGGCTCACCCGCACCGCGGTGGTGACTCCGGCCTCGCGGATACGCGCCACTGCCGCACCCAAAAGGTCGGGGTCCAGCGGCGCGGCGTGCAGCTGCTGCAACAACCGGATCGCCGCCGATGGTTCGGGCTCTTTGGCGGCCGCTTCCACTACCTGAGCGATCTTGGCGCAGTAATCGGCGTGCCGGCCGATGAGGCCTTCGCCGTTGAGCACGCCCAGCCCGCCGAGTCGGCCGAGCTCGATGGCGAACTCCGGCGAGACCAACGCGTCGGTCGGATGCGAGACGATGGGGATCTCGAAGCGGTACGCGTCGAGCTGCCACACTGTGGACACGTCTTTGGACGACCGCGTGCGCCGCGACGGCACGATGTTGACGTCGTCGAGCTCGTAGGTGCGCCGTGCCGTGCGGCCCATGCCGATCTCGACCATGTCACGCACTGTTCGGTCTCCTCTTCGCGCAAGCGCTCATCGGTGCGATCGCCTCCTTGTTGGCTCAAGCGCTCATCGGTGCGGTCGCCCCTTTGTTTGCGCGAGCGCTCATCGGCCGTATCCCTACGACCAATTTGTTGTCAGCGCTCGTAATAGTTCGGTGCTTCGACGGTCATCGTGATGTCGTGCGGGTGGCTCTCTTTCAGGCCGGCCGCGGTGATCCGGACGAACTGCGCCCGCTGCAGCGCTTCGATGGTGCCGGCGCCGGTGTATCCCATGGCGGCGCGCAGGCCGCCGGTGAGCTGATGGATCACCGTCGACAGTGGGCCGCGGAACGGCACCCTGCCCTCGATGCCCTCGGGCACCAGTTTGTCCTCGGACAGCGCGTCGTCAGCGAAGTAGCGATCTTTGGAGTAGGACTTCCCCTCGCCTCGGCCCTGCATCGCGGCCAGCGACCCCATGCCGCGGTAGCTCTTGTACTGCTTGCCGTTGACGGAGATCAGCTCACCGGGCGCCTCGGCGGTGCCGGCCAACAGCGATCCCAGCATTGCCGTCGACGCGCCCGCGGCCAGCGCCTTGGCGATGTCACCGGAGTACTGCAGCCCGCCGTCAGCGATGACCGGCACACCCGCTGGGGCGCAAACCGTCACAGCCTCCAGGATCGCGGTGATCTGCGGGGCCCCGACGCCGGCCACCACCCGGGTGGTGCAGATCGACCCCGGGCCCACGCCGACCTTGACCGCGTCGGCGCCTGCTTCGACCAGTGCCGCGGCCGCGGATCGGGTGGCGACATTGCCGCCGACCACTTCGACCCGGTCGCCGACTTCGGCTTTGAGCTTGCCGACCATGTCGAGCACCAATCGGTTGTGGGCGTGCGCGGTGTCGACGACCAGCACGTCCACCCCGGCGTCGACCAGCGTCATCGCGCGCACCCAGGCGTTGTCGCCGACGCCGACGGCGGCCCCCACCAGCAGCCGGCCGTCGCTGTCCTTGGTGGCCAGTGGGAATTGTTCGGTCTTGACGAAGTCCTTGACGGTGATCAGCCCGGTCAGCCGGCCGTGCCCGTCGACGATCGGCAGCTTCTCGATCTTGTGCCGACGCAACAGGCCCAGCGCCGCGTCGGCGGAGACTCCTTCCTGGGCGGTGATCAGCGGGGCTTTGGTCATCACCTCGGAGACGTGCTTGGACTGGTCGACCTCGAAGCGCATATCGCGGTTGGTGATGATGCCGACCAGCGCGCCGGAGTCGTCGACCACGGGCAGCCCGGAGATCCGGAACCGGGCACACAGCGCGTCGACTTGGGCCAACGTGTTATCCGGGCGGCAGGTGACCGGATCGGTGACCATGCCGGCCTCCGACCGCTTCACCGTCTCAACCTGAGCGGCTTGTTCGGAGACCGGGAGGTTGCGGTGCAGCACTCCGATGCCGCCGGCGCGGGCCATTGCGATGGCCATCCGCGACTCGGTGACGGTGTCCATCGCCGAGCTGACCAACGGCACCTTGAGCCTGATCTTCTTGGTGAGCCGGCTAGAGATATCCGCGGTGGCGGGCACCACGTCGGACGCTGCGGGCAGCAGCAAGACATCGTCGAAGGTCAGCCCCAGCATCGCCACCTTGTGAGGATTGTCACCGCCCGTCGGGACGGTGTCCTCGGCCAGGCCACCCACGCGAGCGTACGGGCTGGCAATCAGGTCGGCGCTGCCTTCCAAAGGGGACATGCCACGGGACATCGGTGAGGCCCTCCATACGCATGCGGAGTGAGAAACCCATCCTATCGGCTCACCGATTGATTCTTCGGCCTTGGTTCTGCGGTTCGCCGGTGCGGTACGGCGGCGACTCCACCGCTAGCGCGAGGCTTGCAAGGCTGCGTAGTCTGGAGGCGTGCGCGACCACCTCCCACCGGGTTTGCCGCCCGACCCATTTGCCGACGACCCCTGTGACCCATCGGCGGCGCTGGATGCTGTCGAGCCCGGCCAACCGCTGGATCCGCAAGAGCGGATGGCGGTCGAAGCCGACCTTGCCGACCTGGCTGTTTACGAGGCTCTGTTGGCGCCCAAGGGTATTCGCGGCCTGGTGGTCTGCTGCGACGAGTGCCAACAGGACCACTATCACGACTGGGACATGTTGCGTGCCAACCTGTTGCAACTGCTGGTCGACGGCACCGTGCGCCCGCATGAGCCGGCCTATGACCCGGAACCAGACGCCTATGTCACCTGGGATTACTGCCGCGGATACGCCGACGCCTCGCTCAACGAGGCGACCTCGGATGCGGACGGATATCACCGCTGATTGTCTGAGCGCTAAGTTCTAAGGTTCCCGTCGGCGGGCCCCGCTTTTTGTCAGCCGCCGCTGGGCGGCGATGCCGCAGTGGTCGGTGTCACGCTGGCCACCGGTGAAGGCGGCTGGTCTGGTGCAGAAGTCGTCGCACTCGTCGGGTTGGTCGCTGCGGCGGTCGGCGGAGTCGACGGCGCGGGCGACGAAGCAGGCGTTGTGGTTGCCGAAGCAGGCGACGTGGCCGCCGAGGACGGGGACGTGGTTGCCCAGGCGGGCGGCAGCGACGTCGTGGCCGGACTGGTTTCCGTCGCGGTCGTCGTGGCCGTAACCAACGAGGACGGCGGCGGTGACGTCGTTGCGATCGACGGCTCCGATGCGGGTGCGGGAAGAGTCACCGAGGCCGACGGTGGAGCCGGTGCTGCCGGGACCTGCGGTCCCTGCAGCGAACTAGGCGGCAACGTCGCGTTCGGATCGCGTGTTGCGACTTTGGCATTCAACAGCTTCACCTGGTCGATCAAATCTTGTTTGCGGTTGGCATCGTTGACGGTCTGCACTGTGTTGCTGATGGCCGCTAATTTGTCCTGGGCCTGATCCCATTGACCTTGCACGATCATTTGCTGAACCTGGTCGAGTTCGGTCTTCGCCGCCAACACGATCTGATCGTCACTCACCTCCGGCTCACCGAACAGCATGGTGTGCAGACCATAGAGCGCATCCCCGGGATGGGCGTTGGCGACCATGGCACCAAACCCGCCGAGGCACAACACGGTCGCGGCCAACGACCCGACCACCGCCAGGCCGCGGCGGGTGCGCCGGCGAGCCGCGGCCCCACTGCGCAGCGCCGCGACGGCCTCGCCCTGCGAGACCAGTCCACTCGCCGGTGGCCATCTCAACTCATCGCGCCACTCCTCCAGCAGGGCGGCCAGCACCTCATCCCCGGGATCACTGAACTCAACTGGCCGGCGTTCCGCGAGTGCATCGAGGAACCGATCGGTGCTGGCCGCCGCCTCCAGGTCCGGCTGATCTGGCGCTGCACGACCGAAATCAGGCATAGTCGCGTCCCGCCGCGACGATCTCGGACTTCAGCCGCGCCAGTGCACGGTGCTGGGCAACCCGAACAGCTCCCGGGGAGCTGCCGATGGCGCTGGCGGTCTCTTCGGCGCTCAAGCCCACGACGACACGCAGGATGAGGATGTCGCGTTGCTTGGCCGGCAACACCTCGAGCAATTCGTTCATCCGGGTGACCGAATCGGCTTCGATGGCTAACTGCTCCGGGCCCGCCTCAGCCGAAAGGTGCTCAGGGACCGAATCGGCGGGGTAGGCCAGATCACGGCCGACGGCCCGATGTGCGTCAGCTACCTTATGCGCGGCGATGCCGTACACGAAGGACAGGAACGGGCGTCCCTGATCCTGGTAGCGCGGCAGCGCCATGATGGCGGCCAAGCATACCTCCTGTGCGACGTCATCAGCCGAAAAGCCGCTCCGCTCCGCGCTGCCAACTCTTGCGCGGCAGTATCGGACAACGATTGGGCGTATGGTCTCCAGCACTTCGCGAAGCGCGTCCCGATCTCCTGCCACGGCCTCAGCAACAACAGCGTCGAGACGTTCTCCTTGAATCATCGACCGCGGTATCTCCAACGTTACGAACCGGACACATCCCAGCGCTGTGACACAGCTAGACGATAGCGGCCCGACCTGTCATTCAAGCGTCAGCGGTCACACCAGATCCCACCGGCGTGGCGCACCCGTTCCGCGCACGCGTCCCGAAGAGCACGCAGCTCTTGGGTTGTGCAGGTTGCACTTCCGACATCAACTAGCAGACAAGCCAGCGCCCAGCGCAGCGGGACCAGCCCCAACCGGCCGGTCGCGTCCAGCGCCGCGTCACCGACGGCGCGCGCCCGGTCGGTGGCGCCGGCGCTGCACAGCGCAGCGGCCAGCACCACGTCGCTTTTGACCCGGTGCCGCGTCGACGTGGCCTCGGCGATAGTTGCCCGTGCCAGCTCGACTGCCTCCTCGGCATGACGGACGGCGGTTGCACCGTCGCCAACCGCCATCGCCAGCTCGGCCGCGACCCACGCCCGACGCACCGCCAGCCGCGGCGCCGGCGCTTGGGCCCCGGCTAGCACGTCGCCCGCGCGACTCAACAATGTCGCCGAGGCTGCGAAGCGGCCGACCCCCAATGCGTCGGCCGCCAGCCCGATCAGCGCGTCAGCACTGGCTTGCGGATCGGTGCCGGCCAGCGCCAACGCGCGACCGTCCCAGCGCCGGGCCAGCGTGTGCCAGCCGAGCTGACGAAGGAATGACCCCTGCGTACTGTGCGCTAGCGAGGCCAACCGGCTAGCCGGAGCGTCCCGTAGCAGCGCCGTGAGGTCGGTGCGGGCGCTGCCATAGCGACCCTGCCCACCGGCGGCGACAGCGCGCAGCCACAGTTGATGTGGTGTGGTCGCCGTCGGCAGCGGCCAGCGGCCGGGCTGGCCGCCGAAGGCAGCAGCGGTCAGCGTGGCCTCGATCGTGGGATCGCGGCGGTTTGCAATCGCGGTGCGCACTAGTTAAAAGTTTGTGGTTTCTGTGTTACTGCGATATTAACCATAGACGTCGACTCGCCAATTGCAGCTATGACAGCGCCATGGACGCGAACAGGGAAATCTCGGCATCGACCGACTTCGCGATCGAACGCTTCGGCTCCAGCAACTGCATCACAGCGATGAACGCGAAGTAAATTCTCAAGCTGCCGTTAGGCATTCGGCAACACCCGCCGCTATTGACTGAATTTAACAGGCGCCCCTACGTTTAATATGACGAGCAGTCATCGGCGACACTCGTTCGAATCAGTTGCACGACTCACGCGTTCGCGAACTAGCCTCCACACGGGCGTGCAGAGAGGGAATTCATAATGCCACAGCCGGAGCAACTACCCGGACCCAACGCCGATATGTGGGATTGGCAACTGCGGGCCCTATGCCGGGGCATCGACTCCTCGGTGTTCTTCCATCCCGACGGCGAGCGCGGCCGGGCCCGCATGCAACGCGAGCGGCGCGCCAAGGAGATCTGCCGAAACTGCCCGGTGATCGAATCGTGCCGGTCGCACGCGCTGGAGGTCGCCGAACCGTACGGCATCTGGGGCGGTCTGTCTGAATCCGAGCGCGAGCTACTGCTCAAGCGCACTATCGGCCGCACGCGTAGTATTCGCCGGTCCGCCTGATCGCCCCGACCATCGACCGGAAAGGCCCACGCCTGCGGTGTGGGCCTTTCCGGTCGATGGGCTGAGGCTAGATTGCCCGGCTCCTCCTCGGCCGTTCCGGCCGCATCGTCGCCGCGCTGAGGCTGCATTGCCCGGCTCCTCCTCGGCCGTTCCGGCCGCATCGTCGCCGTGCGGTCAGTGAGCATGACCGTGGTGGTCGTGCTCCTCCTCGGCGGGCTTGTCGACGACGGCTGCCTCGGTGGTGAGCACCATGCGGGCCACCGACGCGGCGTTGAGCACCGCGCAGCGGGTGACCTTGACCGGGTCGACGACGCCGTCTGAGGCCAGGTCGCCGTAGCTCAACGTTTCCGCGTTCAACCCGTGCCCGGCGGGCAGCCCGCTGACCTTGTTGACCACGACCGCGCCGTCCAGGCCCGCGTTGGCCGCGATCCAGTACAGCGGTGCGCTGAGCGCCTCGGAGAACACGCCGACGCCGAGGGCCTCGTCGCCGGTCAGCGAGGAGCGCAAGTCGGCCAGCGCCTTACGGGCCCGGATGAGCGCCGAACCGCCGCCTGCGATGATGCCCTCCTCGACAGCGGCCTTGGCGGCCGCAACAGCATCTTCGACGCTTTCCTTGCGCTCCTTGAGCGCGGTCTCGGTGGCGGCGCCCACCTTGATGACGGCCACCCCACCGGACAGCTTGGCCAGCCGCTCTTCGAGCTTCTCGCGATCCCAGTCGGAGTCGGTGTCCTCGATCTCAATGCGTAGCTGCTTGGCGCGCTTGGCGATCGCTTCCTCGGCGCCGCCCCCTTCGACGATGACGGTGTCGTCTTTGGTGACCACGACGCGGCGCGCCGTACCGAGCACGTCCAGGCCCACCTCGCGCAGCACCAGGCCGACATCGGGGTTGACCACCTGGCCACCGGTCACCACCGCCAGGTCGTCAAGGAATGCCTTGCGGCGGTCACCGAAGTACGGCGCCTTGACCGCCACTGCCTTCAGCGTCTTGCGGATGGCGTTGACGACCAGCGTCGCCAACGCCTCGCCCTCGACGTCCTCGGCGATGACCAGCAGCGGCTTGCCCGCTTCGGCCACCTTCTCCAGCAACGGCAGCAGGTCAGGCAGCGAGCTGATCTTGTCGCGGTGCAACAGGATCAGCGCGTCCTCGAGCACAGCCTCCTGGGCGTCGAAGTCGGTCACGAAGTACGCCGACAGGTAGCCCTTGTCGAAGCCGATGCCCTCGGTGAACTCCAGCTCGGTGGTCAGCGTCGAGGACTCCTCGACGCTGACCACGCCGTCGTGGCCGACCTTGGTCATTGCCTCGCCGACCAGCTCGCCGATCTGCGCGTCGCGCGAGGACACCGTGGCGACCTGCGCGATGGCCGTCTGGCCGGACACCGGCGTGGCCGACGCCAGCAACGCCTCGGATACTGTATCGGCGGCCTTGCCGATTCCCGCCCCGAGCGCGATGGGGTTGGCGCCCGCGGCGACATTGCGCAGGCCGCCCTTGATCAGTGCCTGCGCCAGCACGGTCGCGGTGGTGGTGCCGTCCCCGGCGACGTCATTGGTCTTGGTGGCGACCGACTTCACCAGCTGGGCGCCCAGGTTCTCGAACGGGTCTTCCAGATCGATCTCGCGCGCGACGGTGACGCCGTCGTTGGTGACGGTAGGCCCGCCGAATGCCTTGGCCAGCACCACATGCCGGCCACGCGGACCCAGCGTCACCCGCACCGCGTCGGCGAGCTTGTCCACCCCGGCCTCCATGGCGCGACGCGCGGTTTCGTCGTATTCAAGCAGTTTGCTCATGGGTCTTCCTGTCTCGTTCAGCCCGGTGACGATGCGGGCCATGAAGCGGCAACGTGGGGCCCCCGCTTACGGGGCGAGCCGGGCAATCGAACTGAGCCCGGTGACGATGCAGGCCGAGCAGCGGGAGCGTGGGCCCCCGGCTTGCGGGGGCGAGCCGGGCAATCGGCACCACGTGCACCGCCCCGGAAATCGCCCGCATGTAGACACGGGGATCGCCGGGGCGGGACACGTCGAGCTACTTGGAAACGATAGCCAGCACGTCGCGGGCCGACAGGATCAGGTACTCCTCGCCGTTGTACTTGATCTCGGTGCCGCCGTATTTGCTGTAAATGACAGTGTCGCCCTCCGACACGTCCACCGGGATCCGCTTTTCGCCGTCCTCGTCCCACCGGCCGGGGCCGACCGCGATGACGGTGCCTTCCTGCGGCTTCTCCTTGGCGGTGTCAGGAATGACCAGACCAGACGCGGTTGTCGTCTCGGCCTCGTTGGCCTGTACGAGGATCTTGTCCTCGAGTGGCTTGATGTTCACCTTCGCCACGATTGGAGCCCTCCACTAGTTGAGATCGGGGTCCGGGGCGCTCGCCCCGGACCGGCGTTGGTAGTAGGTCCGGGGGCCAGCCCCGTACCTGTCGGATTAGCTGGTGCTTCGGCATTCGTCCGTGCCCTGGTGTCGTCGTCGCGGGTGCCGACACAGGGATTGTTCGATTGCCATCTAGCACTCTATACATGAGAGTGCTAGCACTCAAGGTCGGGCCGTTGCTTCTCGTCAATTCGTCCGTGTACGTCATCTGACCTGCCCTTTTACCACCGGCAGACCCGGGTCGCTGGGCGCGTCCAGCGGCGACGGCGGCGCTCCCGCGGCCACCAGTTGCGCGGCGAACGCAGCGATCATCGCGCCATTGTCGGTACATAGCCGGGGCCTGGGGATTCGCAGGGTCAGGCCTGCCTCGGCGCAGCGCTTGGCGGCCAGCTCCCGCAGCCGCGAGTTTGCAGCCACTCCGCCCGCGATCAGCAGGGTCGATATACCGAGCTCGGTTGCGGCGCGCACCGCCTTCGTGGTCAACACGTCGGCGACAGCCTCCTGAAAGCCAGCCGCGACATCGGCGGTCGCCGCGTTAGGGTGACTCTCCACATATCGCGCGACGGCGGTCTTGAGCCCGGAGAAGCTGAACGCGTGCCGGTCATCCGCGGGCCCGGTCATACCGCGCGGGAACACAATGGCGTCCCGGTCACCGGTACGTGCCAGGTCGTCGAGCACCTTGCCGCCCGGATAGCCCAATCCCAGCAGTCGCGCCACCTTGTCGTAGGCCTCGCCAGCCGCGTCATCGACGGTGCTGCCCAGCTCGATGATCGGCGCGCCGAGCGACTGCACATGCAACAGGTGGGTGTGCCCGCCGGAGACCAGTAGCGCCACACTCTCAGGCAGCGGTCCGTGCTCGTAGATGTCGGCGGCCAAGTGCCCGCCCAGGTGGTTCACGGCATAGAACGGCACCCCCCAGGCAGCTGCATACGCCTTGGCCGCAGCCACTCCGACCAGCAAGGCGCCTGCTAGCCCGGGCCCGATGGTGGCCGCGACGATGTCGGGTTTTTCCAGCTCCGCCGCGGCCAGCGCGCGGCGCATGGTCGGACCGAGCGCCTCCAGGTGCGCGCGCGAGGCAATCTCGGGAACGACGCCGCCGAAGCGGACGTGCTCGTCGACGCTGGAGGCCAGTTCGTCGGCCAACAACATCACGGTGCCGTCGGCATCGAGGCGCGCGATGCCGACACCGGTCTCGTCGCAGGAGGTTTCGATGGCCAGGATGGTCGACGCAGCCATCAGCGAGCCTCCCGCCGCATCGTGTAGGCGTCGGCGCCGCTGACTCGGTAATACCGCCGGCGCAGGCCGACCTCGGTGAATCCCGCGCTGCGGTACAACGCGATCGCCGGTGCGTTGTCAGTGCGGACCTCAAGGTAGACGACACCGCCGGCGGCGACGTTCAGCAGCTCGTCAAGCAGCCGACGGCCGATGCCCTGGCCCTGGTAGGCCGGATCCACCCCGATGGTGTGCAGCTCGTACTCGAAGGGTGGTGTACGGCCCAACCGCGAGATGCCGGCGTATCCGACGAGCATGTCGGCGGTGCGCGCGGCTATGTAGCGGTTGTGCTTGCTGGAAATTTCGCGGACGAACGCCTCCGTCGGCCACGGGTCGTCGCCGTCGAACAGCTGGGCCTCCAACTGGGCGCACCGGTCGGCATCGGCAGGGGTCAGTGCGTCGACGGTGATGGGCTCGCGGATCACCGTCGCGCCGCCTGACGAGACTGGATATCGCGGGCGACGAATGACTTGGCGTCCGGCCGACGCAGATAGATCGGCACCAACGGCGCCGGATTCTCTGACCACTCGGCCACCGCCTCCACCAGGCCGCTCGGTGTCGGGTGGGCCGGCTCGCACCGCGGCAGGTCGAACAGCGCCGCATGCTCGGGTGAGCCGGCCACCGCCCGCGCCGCACCGGGATCGACGTCGGCTGACGTGTTGACCGCTGGACCATCGGTGCGGACTCCGTCGCGGTAGCGAGCCCAGTAGATCTCGCGCCGACGGGCGTCGGTGACGACCAGCGTCTCGCCGGTGGTCTGCACGCCAATAGCGTCCAAGCTGCACACCCCATGCACTGGGATGCCGAGCGCATGCCCGTAGGCCGCAGCCGTAGCCATACCCACCCGCAGACCGGTGAACGGGCCAGGACCACAGCCCACCACCACGGCGTGGAGATCCGCCATCGTCAACGCGGCATCGGCGAGCGCGGCCAACACGTTCGGAGTGATCCGTTCGGCGTGCGCCCGGGCGTCGACGGTGACCCGCTCGGCCAGCACGTCGAATCGATCACCGGCGGGCTCCAGGGAACGAAGCCGCACGATCCCCGCGGTGACCGCAGGGGTGGCGGTGTCCAATGCCAGCACTAGCATGCCCAGTCCGCGGCTCATGAACTGCCCCAGCGCCAGGTCGCGATCCGCACGTCAGAGTCACTGACGCGTTCCAGGCGAACGTCGAGGTGCCGCTCGGAGAGCCGCTCGGCAAGGCCCTTGCCCCACTCCACCACGACGACCGCCTCGTCGAGATCAGTGTCGAGATCCAGCGAGTCGAGCTCGTCCAGCAGGTCGGCGCAGCTGTGATCCAACAACCGGTAGAAGTCGACGTGGATCATCGCCGGTGCGCCGGCGTTGCGCGACCGATGCACCCGCGCGAGCACGAACGTTGGTGACGTGACCGGCCCGTCCACGTCCATCGCCGCGGCAATTCCCTTGGCCAGCACGGTTTTTCCAGCACCGAGTGGGCCGGACAGCACTACCACGTCGCCGGCGCGCAGCTGTTCACCCAGCTGTGATCCCAGCGCGACGGTGTCCTCGACGCGTGCCAGCGTCGCGGTTCCAGATTGACGCTCAAGCACGGGGGCGGGCTCGGTCACGCAACCGCCGGGTCAGCGCGACCAGCTTGTTGGGGGTGGCCCGCTCGACGAGCCGGACCAATCCGTCGTTGATGGCATCGGGTTCCTCCAGCTGCACCAGGTGCCCGGCCCGAGGGACGATGACCAGGTCGGAATCCCACAACGCGGCCGCCATCGCCCTCGACTTCCCTTCCGGGGTGAGCAGGTCGTGATCACCACAGGCGATGAGGGTCGGGATCTTCGACAGTGTGGGCAACGCCGCGCTCTCGTCGTGCACTTCCAGCGCGTGCAGGAAGCCCACCATCGTGGCGATCGGGGTGTCGTGCATCATTTCCTCGGAGAATGCCACCACGCTAGGGCTGATCCTCTCGTTGCCGTAAGAGGCGGCCCGCAGGATCGGGCCGATCACCGAACGGGCCGCACCGCGGCCGCGATGCACCAGCTTCGGCGCGTACCGGACACTGAACTCGACGGCCTCCAGCGCAGGATTCTTCAGGATCTCGCCCAGCGGCGATCTCGACACACCTTTGGCGGCAGACGAGATCAACGCGGCGCCGACGATACGCCTGCCGTACTGCTGGGGGTACTGCCGGGCGTGCGACAACACCGCCATACCGCCCATGGAATGGCCGACCAGCACGATCGGGCCGCGCGGCACCATCGCTCGCAGCACCGTTTCCAAGTCCATACCCAGCTGCGGCACGGTGTAGGTGTCGGGTGAGGCTTCGCCAGACTGACCGTGGCCGCGCTGGTCGTAGAAGGTCATCCGCACCTGCGAGCCCCATTCCTCCGTCAGCCGTGCACGCTGAAAGTGGAAGGAACCCATGCGGTGACAGAAGCCGTGCGCGAACACCACGGTCAGCCGCGCATCCTGCGGCCCCACGTCGCGCACCGCCAATGGCACCCCGTCGGGTGTGGTCACCACAGAGCTCCGGTCGCCGTCCAGCATCTCGAAGTCCTCGTCGGCGTAGGGGTCCTCGGTGGTGGTACGCCGAGTCATCGACCGGGCGGCCGAGATTCCGGCGATCGTGGCCACCGCGCTCAGACCCGCCGCGCCCGCCAGCCAGCCGGCACGTCCCGCCCTCCGCCTGTGCGGGCCGTGGGTGTCGTTACCGCTCAACGGTTTGGGCCTCGCGGTACGTCCTGGTGATGCGTCCTCGCGGGCTGGTCACCACCTCGTAGTGGATGGTGTCGAGCAGATCGGCCCAATCTTGTGCGGTGGGTTCGCCGTGGGTTCCGGGCCCGAACAGAATCGCCTCATCACCCTCGGCGACGTCAACCTCGCCAGGGCCCAGATCGACCACGAATTGGTCCATGCAAATCCGCCCGACGCCACGCCGCCGCCTGCCGTTGATCAGCACCTCGAGGCGCCCGCCCAGCGCCCGGAACACGCCGTCGGCGTAGCCGATCGGTAGCAGCGCCAGAGTAGTGTCACGGCCGGCGACCCAGGTATGCCCATACGACACGCCCTCGCCGGCACGGACCGACCTCACCAGCGCCACAACACATTTCACGCTCATCGCAGGTGCCAGGCCCATATCACCGCGCTCCGGGATGGGGCTGAGCCCGTAGACCCCGATACCCGGCCGCACCAGGTCGAAGGCCATGTCGGGACGGGCCAGAGTGGCCGACGAATTCGACAGGTGGGCTACCTCGAAGCACACGCCCTGGCTGCGCGCTTCAGCGAGCATGTCGCAGAACCGTTGGGCCTGTAAATCGTTGGTCGGATGGTCAGGATCGTCGGCATAGACCAGATGCGACATGATCCCTCGCAGCCGGATGGTGTCGTCGGCTATGGCCCGGCGCAAGGCGGCTAGCATCGAGGGATATTGGGCCGCGCCAACACCGTTACGGTTCAACCCGGTGTCGACCTTGACGGTCACCGTTGCCGTCTGACCGGTCCGGTGCACGGCGTCCAGCACTTCATGAAGCTGACGCACCGAAGACACGGCGATCTGCACGTCGGCCTGCAGCGCAGGCCCGAAGTCGGTACCAGGCCGGTGGAGCCACGCCAACACCGGTGCGGTGGTGCCGTCGGCGCGCAATTCAAGCGCCTCATCGATGGTGGCGACACCGAGTTCGGCGGCACCCGCGGCCAATGCGGTGCGCGCGACCCGCACGGCGCCGTGCCCATAGCCGTCGGCCTTGACAACGGCCATCACCTGCGCGGATCCGGCATGCTCGCGCAGTGCCCGCACATTGTGTGCAATAGCACCCAGGTCAACCACGGCCTCGGCGATGACGCACGCGGACGTCGGCGTGGCGGTCAACGGTGTTGCGCCCTGTGTCATCTTCACTGCCGACATTGTCCCAGAACCGTGGCCGAGCGAGCGGTCGAGCCTCAGTGCGCGAAGTGCCGGGCAGTGAAGTGCCCGCCGGGCTTGAGCTTGTCCAGGCTGGCCAGCGCGGTGACGGTGTCGTCGTGCAAGGCCCGCGCCAGGTCGGCGGAGAACCCTTCCCGGACCACGATCCGCAACACGGCGATGTCGGTGGCATTCTCCGGCATGGTGTAGGCGGGCACCTGCCAGCCGAAGGTCCGCAGCTCGTGGGACACGTCGAACTCGGTGTAGCCAGGGTTTCCGGCGAGCCGGCAGCTGACCACCGGGATCGCCGAACCGTCAGAGATCAGCTCGATGCGTTCGCTGGCGGCGAGCTGGTCGCCCAGCCAGCGCGCGGTCTGCGACAGGGCCCTCATGACCTTGGTGTATCCGTCGCGGCCCAGTCGCAGGAAGTTGTAGTACTGGCCGACGACTTGGTTGCCCGGGCGAGAGAAGTTCAGCGTGAAGGTCGGCATATCGCCGCCCAGGTAGTTGACCCGGAACACCAGATCCTCGGGCAGGTGCTCACGGCTGCGCCACACCACGAACCCGATGCCGGGGTAGGTCAGCCCGTACTTGTGGCCACTGACGTTGATCGACACCACCCGGGGCAGCAGGAAATCCCACCGCAGATCCGGGTGCAAGAACGGCACCACGAAACCGCCGCTGGCCGCGTCGACGTGCACCGGGATGTCCACCCCACCGCATGCGGCCAGTGTGTCCAGCGCCGCGCAGATCTGCGCGACGGGCTCGAGCTCACCGGTGTAGGTGGTGCCCAGGATGGCCATCACGCCGATGGTGTTCTCGTCGACCGCCTCGACGACCTGTTCGGGCGTGATGGCGTAACGCCCCTTCTCCATCGGCAGGTAGCGGGGTTCGACGTCGAAGTAGCGGCAGAACTTCTCCCACACCACTTGGACGTTGGAGCCCATCACCAGGTTGGGGGTGCGGGTTTTCCAGTCGTTACCGACCCGTTGGCGCCACCGCCACTTGAGGGCCAGCCCGCCGAGCATCACCGCCTCGCTGGAGCCGATGGTGGACACCCCGGTGGCGCTGGACGGGTCGTCACCACGCAATCCCTCGGCGTGGAACAGGTCGGCCACCATCGCCACACAGCGCGCCTCGATGGCCGCGGTGGCCGGGTATTCGTCCTTGTCGATCATGTTCTTGTCGAACGCCTCGGCCATCAGCTGCTCAGCCTCAGGATCCATCCAGGTGGTGACGAAGGTGGCCAGGTTGAGTCGCGAACTGCCGTCGAGCATCAGCTCGTCGTGGATAAAGCGGTAGGCGGCCTCGGGATCCATCGATTCGTCGGGCATCCGCAGCGCCGGTACCGGCGCGGTGAACAGGCGGCCGGTGTAGGCGGGGGCGATCGAATGCGCGGGGACGGAGGGATGCTGCGGCACGGCGGATCTCCTTTCGTACGGCCCTGCTACAGAGCGGCCAGGGCGGTTCGGATGTGCGGGATGATTCGTGACGCCGACGTCGGTGCGTTATCCGGCCCCGGGTCGCCGGCCGACAGGTTCGCCGCGCGGGCATGCACGAACGCCGCCGCCGCGGCCGCCTCGCCAGCCGACAGCCCGGCCGCCAGCAGCGCGCCGATCATCCCGGACAGCACGTCACCGGATCCGGCGGTGGCGGCCCACGACTGGCCGGCCGGATTCAGATAGACCGGGCCGCCAGGATCGGCGATCACGGTGACGTTTCCCTTGAGCAGCACGGTGGCGCCGAACGCGTCGGCGAGCTTGCGGGTGGCACCGACGCGGTCCTCCCCCGGCGGTGCGCCCGCCAGCCGGGCAAACTCGCCGGCGTGCGGTGTCAACACCGTCGGCGCGTCGCGGTTGACCACCAGATCGGGGTGAGCCGCCAGCAGGGTCAGCCCGTCGGCGTCGACGATCACCGGCAGGTCGGTATCCAGCGCGAACCACAGTGCGGCGGCCCCGGTGTCCTCGGTGCCCAAGCCGGGCCCGACCACCCAGGACTGGACTTGTCCGGCCGCGGCCGGGCTGGGTGCCGCAACGACTTCCGGCCAATGCGAGAGCACCTCGGGTTTGGCGCTGCCGGCGTAGCGGACCATGCCGGAGGTGGCGGCCACCGCAGCACCGGTGCACAGCACGGCCGCGCCCGGGTACGTCGACGAGCCCGCCAGGATGCCGGTCACACCCTGGGTGTACTTGTCGTCGGCGGGTCCGGGCACCGGCCAGCGTGCTTTGATGTCGGCTGTCTCCATGCCCAGCATGTCGGTGGTGGGCAGGTCGAGGCCGATATCGATCAACTTGACCCGACCGCAGTCGGCGAGCGCGTGCACGGGTTTCAGGCCACCGAAGGTCACCGTCAGCGCGGCGTGGACGGCGGGGCCGGTGATCGCTCCGGTCGAGACGTCGATGCCGCTGGGGATGTCGACGGCGACCACCGGGATCGCGGCGGCCTCGACGGCGGAGAACACTTCTGCCGCCGCCGGTCGCAACGGCCCGGAGCCCGAGATGCCCACCACGCCGTCGATGACCAGATCGGTCGTCGGCGCGACGCTGTCCACAACGCGGCCGCCGGCTTTCCGGAAGGCCGCCAGGCCCTTGCGGTGCGTGTGGTCCGGGTTGAGCAGCACCGCGTCGGCGGCCGCGCCGCGGCGGCGCAGGAAGGTTGACGCCCACAGCGCGTCACCGCCGTTGTCGCCCGAACCGACCACCGCGCACACCCGTCGGCCGACAACCCCGCCGGTGCGGGCGGTCAACTCCCGGACGATCGCGGTAGCCAACCCGAAGGCCGCGCGCCGCATCAGCGCCCCGTCCGGCAGGCTGGCCAGCAGCGGCGCCTCGGCCTCGCGGATCGTGTCAACGGAGTAGTAATGCCGCATCAAGGTCAGGATTCCATGCTTGTGGGTATTCCATTGCCCGACACTGAAAACTACGTAGGCGACACGCCGAGGACGCCCGCCCTGGCTGCAGTCTCGACGACGATCAAGCCCTCCTTGCACGTTCAGGTTGACGGCGTACAGTCGGGTTGGACTCTAGTTAAATGGGCTAACCAGTCTCGAAGGAGCGCACATGGCACGCACGGACAACGACACTTGGGACCTCACCACCAGCGTAGGAGCCACCGCGACCGGTGTCGCGGTGGGACGCGCTTTGGCCAGCCGAGGCGCCAACCCGCTGATCAACGACCCCTTCGCCGAGCCACTGGTTCGTGCGGTGGGACTGGATTTCTTCACCCGACTGGTCAGCGGCGAGTTGGATCCGGCGGAGGTCGACGACAACGGCGAGTGGGGGATGCAGCGGATGGGCGACATGATGGCCGTCCGCACCAAATTCTTCGATGACTTCTTTATCGAGGCCACCGACGCCGGAATCCGCCAGGCGGTGATCTTGGCTTCGGGGCTGGACGCCCGCGCCTACCGGCTGCTCTGGCCGGCCGGAACCACTGTGTACGAGATCGACCAGCGGCAGGTCATCGAGTTCAAGACCAAGACATTGGCCGACTTGGGCGCGGCCCCGACCGCTGATCGCCGCGCGGTGGCCGTCGATCTGCGCCATGACTGGCCGGCCGCGCTGAAGAAAGCCGGTTTTGATCCCACTCGGCCCACCGCGTGGAGCGCGGAAGGCCTGCTGCCGTTCCTGCCGCCCGACGCGCAGGACAAGTTGCTGGACAATATCAGCGTGCTGAGCGCAGCGGGCAGTCGGTTGGCCACCGAGAACATGCCGGACGCCGGCCGGGCGGTGCCGCTGATGGCGGCCCGGATGCGTCGGGTCACCGATCGCTGGCGCGAACACGGTTTCGACGTCGAGATGACCGACCTGTGGTATGACGGCGACCGCAATGATGTCGTCGAATATCTGGGCACCCACGGTTGGGAAACGGCCGCCACCAGCGCGGCGGAATTGTTTGCTGCTCAAGGTCTTTCGGTCCAGACGAACGACGACGAGGAGGCGGCGGCGTTCAACTCGCTTGCCTACGTCACCGCCACCCGGACCTAGAAGGTGTCCCTGACGCCGTCACGCTGACGCCACACGTCGGCCGGCTTTGCGTAAGCGTGCCCAGGCTCGCGCCGGATTCAGCGGCGGGCCGTCCCGCCGCCGGGCCATCGGCTCGAAGCAGATGCCAATGAAAATCGCTGAGAAGTGACCGATTGCGGTGAAGTCCGGCTTGACGATCAGCAGAACACCGAAAATGATGACCAGTACCGCGACATAGCCCCACCGCCAGGGCGGCGCGATGTGATAGCTCAACACGGCCATCACGCCGACGAGGAAGTAGCTGACCCCGATATCGCGAGCGTGCACTAGCCGTTCGGGGGCCGCGTGATATTGGATCGCCAGGTACAGCACGCCTTCGCTGATATAGGTGGCACCCACGTGGGCTGTCAATCCCACGGTAAGCCAACGGATTTGGCCAAGCCATCGCTCGGCCGGCGCGAGAAACAGGGTGAATAGCACCAGGTACGGCGTCCAGTACCGGCCGTCGATCCACAACAAGCTGGAGGCCAGAACCCGGAGTGGGTCCGTCGCCAGGTGCCGGAGGTTTGTGGATTCGTGGACGAGCAGAGTGTGCAACTGCCGGCGGGTGAGTTCGTGCTGGATGATCATGGTGAACAGCAGCACGGTCAGCCACCCATACGTCAACGGCGCACTGCCGACGTATCGGCACACCGCAAGCGCCCATGTCCTCAGGCGCGCCGGCACGGATTCGTTTGGCACGGCGTCCACCATCGCATGCCCGACCGCTTATCGGCACGGCTTCGCACATGCGAATCTTGGATCAGCGCGCGGCGCGATCCTGGGAACAGGCTTCGGCGAAGGACCGCATCGAAGGGAATTCCCAGTCCGGTGTGACAGACGTGGTTGGGGCCGGGGTGGCGCCCCAGCCGAGTCGGTTGTGGCGGCGGTTAATCCAGACCGTTGCCAGCCCGGCTGCCTTGGCCGGAACGTGGTCGTGGAACAGGCTCTGCGCGACGTGCAGCAGCCTGTCGCTGCCGATGCCGCGTTCGGCCGCGCGGGCGAGCAGCACCTCGAAGTTCCGCGCCGACGGTTTATAAGAACCGACATCCTCTGCGGTGATGATCTCCGTGAACGACACACCGAGGCGCTGGTTGCTGCCCCGAAAGGACACGCGGTCAACGTTGGACAAGACGATCAACTTGTAGTGTTCCGCAAGCGACACCAGCGCATCATGGGAATCGGGGAATGCCGGCCAGTCTGGCACCGACGCCGCAAGCCTCTCCCCCTCCGCCCGGCTCACCGGCACGCCGAGATCCTGCCCGACCGCCATCATGGTCCGCGCCACGACTTCGGGATAGAGGGCGGTCGGCGTTTGCACCTCGATCCGCGTCTCATGCCGGCCGTACGCGGCCAGCAGTCGCTCGTCGTCGATGTCGAGATCGTGGTCGCGGGCCCATGGCCGGAGCACGGCGGAGAGGCCCGTTTTCCAGTCGATGAGAGTCCCGTAGCAGTCGAAGCTCAACGCCTGGAAGCCGGACAACCTCATCGTGTTCCCTCTCCCACGACCATGCGAATGTCCTTCAAGGCTTGGAGAGATTCGTGCAGACTCGCGAAGTCCGGCCGTCGAGTCACATAGTCAGAGCCGGAGCATCGACATGGATCACGCGTTCGATCCACCGGTCGCTTTGCCCCGGCGCTCCATCTCGTTCTTAAGGTCTCGTTCCCAATCTCGTTCGCTATAGCGGTCATCGAGAAGCATCTGTAATCGACGTCGGGCACTTTGATTTGGGTGAAGGTGTCGAGGTCACTTGTCGTCTTTCCCGACCATCGGAGCGCTCCTGAGGCCTCGAGCTCTTCGATCCGGCTTCGTTTCTTCTGCTGGCCGGGGATCAGTGTCGCGATGATCTTGTCGTGGCGGGTTATCTCGATCGTCTCGCCCTTCTCCGCTCGGGCGAACATGGCGCTGGGGCTATTAGAAAACTCGCGTACCGATACCGTGCTCATGGTCGAGCGCCCAGGTTGTACCTACATGTATGCACATCATCGCACCTACGTGTTAGGTCGCGGCGTCGACGTCAATCCCCAACTCACCCACGCGCCGCGAGCTAGCTACTCGACGGTGACCGACTTGGCCAGATTGCGAGGCTTGTCGACGTCGTAACCGCGGGCCTGGGCCACCGACGCAGCGAACACCTGAAGCGGGATGGTCGACAGCAGCGGCTGCAAAAGCGTTGACACCGTAGGGATTTCGATCAGGTGATCGGCGTAAGGGCGCACGGTGTCGTCGCCCTCCTCGGCGATCACGATGGTGATCGCGCCGCGGGCCTGGATCTCGCGGATATTCGACAGCAGCTTGGCATGCAGCGTCGCCGACCCCTTAGGCGGGGGCATGACGACGATGACCGGCAGGTCGTCTTCGATCAGCGCGATGGGACCGTGCTTGAGCTCACCGGCCGCGAAGCCCTCAGCGTGCATGTAGGCCAGTTCCTTGAGTTTCAACGCTCCTTCCAGCGCCACCGGATAGCCGACATGACGACCGAGGAACAGGATGGTCGACGCCTGGGCAAACCGGTAGCCCAGCGCGGCCACCGGCTCGATCCCGGTGAGCACGCGGGCCACCAGCTCCGGCATGGATTCCAGCTCGCGGTATTCGCGCTCGACCTCGTCGGCGTATTTGGTGCCGCGGGCCTGCGCCAGCGCCAGTCCGAGGAGGTAGTTCGCGGCGATCTGCGCCAGGAACGTTTTTGTGGACGCCACCCCGATCTCCGGTCCGGCGCGGGTGTAAAGCACCGCGTCGCATTCCCGTGGGATCTGCGAGCCGTTGGTGTTGCAGATCGCCAGCACCTTGGCCTTCTGCTGTTTCGCGTGCCGGACCGCCTCCAGGGTGTCAGCGGTCTCGCCGGACTGCGAGATGGCCACCACCAGCGTGCTGCGGTCCAGCACCGGGTCGCGGTAGCGGAACTCGCTGGCCACCTCGACCTCGACGGGCAGGCGGGTCCAGTGCTCGATCGCGTACTTCGCCAGCAGCCCTGAGTGATACGCGGTGCCGCAGGCGACCACGAACACCTTGTCGACCTCGCGCAATTCCTGGTCGGACAGCCGCTGCTCGTCGAGCACGATCCGGCCGTCGACAAAATGCCCGAGCAGCGTGTCGGCGACCGCGGTGGGCTGCTCGGCGATCTCCTTGAGCATGAAGAACTCGTAGCCAGCCTTCTCGGCCGCCGCCAAGTCCCAGTCGATATAAAACTCGCGGTATTCGACATCGGTGTTGCCGTCGAAGTCGCTGATCCGGTAGCTGTCGGCGGTGATCACCACCGCCTGGTCCTGGCCCAGTTCGACGGCGTTGCGGGTGTGCGGGATGAACGCGGCCACGTCGGATCCGACGAACATCTCGCCCTCGCCGATGCCAAGCACTAACGGGGTCGACCGGCGGGCGGCGATGATGGTGCCGGGTTCGTCGGCGTTGGCGAACACCAGGGTGAAGTGACCCTCCAGCCGGGCCAGCACGGCCAGCACGGATCCGACGAAGTCACCGGCGGTGTTGCCGTGGCAATACGCCTGCGACACCAAGTGCGCCGCCACCTCGGTGTCGGTGTCGCTGGCAAACTCCACGCCGGCGTCTTCCAGCTCACGGCGCAGGATCGGGAAGTTTTCGATGATGCCGTTGTGGACGACGGCGATCTTGCCGGCCGCGTCCCGGTGCGGGTGCGCGTTGCGGTCGGTGGGACGTCCATGGGTGGCCCAGCGGGTGTGGCCGATTCCGGTGCTGCCGATCAGAGACGCCGGTGCCATCTCGGCGACGGCCGCCTCCAGGTTGGCCAGCCGGCCGGCACGCCGGCGCACGGTGAGTTTGCCATGACCGTCGACCAGCGCGATACCCGCCGAGTCGTAGCCGCGATACTCCATCCGGCGTAGCGCGTCCATGACGACATCACAGGCAGGGCGGTGACCGACATAGCCGACAATTCCGCACATAGCTGATCAGGGTAGTGCAGACGTCCCAGCAGGACGGCCGCACTACCCCACGGGATATCAGACAGCGCCCGCCGCTAGCTCGGGTTCGATATCCTCACGCGAGTCCTCACTGCACCGCGAAGGTCACCCGACCGACCCGACCGTGTGCACCACCTCAGGGGTGCCAGGGGCCGGGGCCGTGCCAATGGCCTGGGTCGTGGGGCTCGCCGTCGTAATAGATTTCGTCGTGGCAGCGGCCCCAGTCCCAGTTGTTACCCCAACCCGGGTCCCACCACTCACCGGGGCACCGGTGATAATCCGGGAAGGGCGCTGGTTGGCCCTCGGCGACAGCAGTCGCGCCTAAACCAGCGAGCCCCAAGCCGGCGGTCATTACGACCGTTGATGCTGCGACGCGTGCGACGTTTTTCATGTCCGCACTTATTACTGGCTGAATTCAGGTCTAAACCAGGATGTCAGCGGCGATTCTTCCTGGGATCTTCTTGTCAACTGGCTTGTCATCTGGGCCGTTCATTGCATCGGACCGTCTTCTGGGTGCGGCCAATTTTCCGGCTAGCGGGAGTTCGCCGCCGTCAACCAGGGCGGTGCCGGCCGTCGTAGCCGCGGTACTCCTTCCGGCGCAGCGTGTCCATGACAACGTCGCGGGCAGGGCGGTGCCCGACGTATCCGACATTTCCGCACATAGCTGACCAGGTCTGTGCAGACGTCTCGTCCGAGGCGTCCGCACTGCCCACCGGGATAGCAGCTCTGAGCCATCTGAAGCGGACGGCCAAGTCGTCCCGAGGAGTTGATCGACGGATTGAGGACCAGCACTACGTTGGCTTCGAGGTCCTCACCCGAGCCCAGGCCATGCCAACCAGCCTCGGCAATTTACCGACAAGAGCCGGTCAGACACACCAGTACTCAGCGCCGAAACTGCACCGCGACGGTCACTGGTCCGACCCAACGGTATGCGGCGCGTCAGTGGTGATGCCACTGGTCGCGGGGTTCGCCGTCGCGCCAGTGGTCGTCGTGGCAGCGCCCCCACTCCCAGTTGTCGCCCCAGCCCGGATCCCAATACTCGCCGGGGCACCAGTGATAATCCGGGAACGGCGCGGGTTGGGCCTGGGCGACGGCTGCCGCCCCTAACCCGGCGAGCCCTAAACCTGCCGTCGCTACGACTGTTGCTGCTGCGACGCGTGTGATTCTTTTCATCCGCGGTTTGTACCATGCGACCTGGGCCCAACCCGGGATATCAGCGGCGAGTCTTTCTTCCTAACTTTCTGTCAATTAACTTGTCATCTCCTAGAACGACGGGCATCTTGCCTCAAACCGCTGGTGAGGAAACGTCACGATTTGTGGATCGAGTACCTCCGGGCGTGGCAGCCGGTGCGGGGACAGCGTGGTGCATGTGGGTCCGGTCACATGCCGAGCTGATGCTCGGGCACACGATTGGTCAACGCCGCGATCAACGGCACCACAGATGCGGCCGAGCTGAAAGGGAACCGGTTCGTAGACGTCATCGTGAAGACTGTGAGCTACGGTCAACGGGTGGCTCGCACCCGCAAACTCGTCGTGGCCCTCACCCGGCCCGGCCCGCACCGCGTTTTGCGTGGTGACCTGGCCTTCGCTGGTCTGCCGGGGGTGGTGTACACCCCCGAATCGGGGTTGAACCTGCCCGGTATCGCCTTCGGTCACGACTGGCTCACCGGGGTTGACCGCTACTGCGGCTTGCTGGAGCATCTGGCCTCCTGGGGTATCGTGGCCGCCGCCCCCGACACCGAGCGAGGATTGTCGCCCTCGGTGCTGAACCTGGCCTTCGATTTGGGCACCGCCCTCGACATCGTGGCGGGTGTGCGCCTCGGGCCCGGCAAGATCAGCGTGCACCCCACCAAACTCGGCCTGGCGGGCCACGGTTTCGGTGGCTCGGCTGCGGTGTTCGCGGCGGCCGGCATGCCGGACAGGCCAGCGGCGGTGGCGGCCATTTTCCCGGCGGTAACCAAACCACCCGCGGAGCAGCCAGCCGCAACGCTGAGCGTCCCGGGTGTGATCTTCAGCGCACCGGGAGATCCGAAGACGTTGCGTTCCAATGCCGTCCAGCTTTCGCAGGCTTGGGGTGGGGCGACGCTCCGCATCGTCAGCAAAGCCAAGGCCGCGGGCCTAGCTGAGGGCCGGCGGGTGACGAAGGCGTTCGGGCTGGGCGGTCCGCACCGCAAGACGCAAAAGGCGGTTCGGGCGCTGCTGGTCGGGTACCTGCTCTACACGCTGGGTGGTGACAAAACGTATCGCCAGTTCGCCGATCCGGACGTGCATCTGCCCAAGACCGACCCGGTAGACCACACGGCCACGCCAGTCAGCCCGGTGGAGAAGATCGTCGCGCTACTGAAGCAGTAGTTGTGTCGTGCTAACACCTGAGTGGCCCCACCGCAGCGCGACGTCGCCGTCGTGATATGTGTCGTTCGTGAGAGTCGGCGTCGTCTTGGACTACTCGGGCGGCTTTCATGAAGCCGTTGACCGCATCGTCGAACTCGAGAAAGTCGGCATCGACGTCGCCGTGGTCGCCGAGGCGTATTCCTTTGACGCTGTGAGCCAGCTGGGCTATCTGGCCGCCAAGACATCGACCGTCGAATTGGCTTCTGGGATCTTGCCCATCTACACCCGCACCCCGACGCTGTTGGCAATGACCGCTGCGGGTTTGGACTTCGTGTCCGACGGCCGATTCCGCCTGGGCATCGGCACATCCGGGCCGCAAGTAATCGAGGGGTTTCACGGCGTCGAGTTCGACGCCCCGCTGGGCCGCACCCGCGAGGTCGTGGACATCTGCCGGCAGGTGTGGCGCCGCGACCGGGTGCGCTACGCCGGGAAGCATTACCAGGTCCCGTTGCCGCCGGATCGCGGGACAGGGTTAGGCAAGGACCTTCATATCATCAATTATCCTGTGCGCGAGCGCATTCCGATATCGATTGCGGCGTTGGGGCCGAAGAACGTCGAACTTACCGCCGAGATAGCCGAAGGCTGGCAGCCGGTTTTCTTCTATCCGGAGAAGGCCGAATCGGTGTGGGGTGAGGCGCTGAAGGCCGGAAGCGCCAAACGAGATCCCGCGTTGGGCCCGCTCGACGTCATGGTGGGCGCGTCGCTGGCCATCGGCGACGACGTCGATGAGCGGCTGGCGTGGGCCAAACCGCAGCTGGCTCTCTACATCGGGGGCATGGGCGCCAAGAGGCGGAACTTCTACCACAGCCTGGCAACCCGCTACGGGTTCGGCGAAGTGGCGAACCGGATTCAGGAGCTGTACTTGGCCGGCCGCAAGAAGGAGGCCATCCACGCGGTGCCCGACGAGTTGGTGCGGGCAATCTCGCTGATCGGTCCGCGCGGATTCGTCGCTGAACGCGTGGCCGCCTTCGCCGACGCCGGTGTCACGACGCTGTTGGTAAACCTCCTGGCGGCAGACCGCGACGAATCTGTGCGCTACGTCAAGGACCTACGCCAGCTATTGCCTGCCTAAGTTGTCATCTCAGCCAGTCGGGCGGTGAAGTCCGTCATTGCCCTGCCTGGGGAAGTTCGTCCGCGGCGATCTCACATGGGGTCGATCCGCCAGACTGCGGGTCTGGCGGTGCTGGCGGTGCTGGCGGCGGTTCGCCGGTCGGTGGCGACGGTTCACCAGTCGGTGGCGGGGCAGCTGGCGGCGGTCCGTCCACGGGTGGCGTGGTGACCTCTTGGGCCGTCGGGTCCTCGGCGACATCTTCTGGCGGGCTGTCGGCGGCTGACCCGGAGGCGGCGTCTTCTCCGGCGTCGGCCTCCTCGTTGTCAGCCTCCTCTTGATCAGGCCGCTCGTCGGCCTCCTCGTCAGGCCGGTCGTCGGCGTCTTTGTCGTCGACAAGATCATCGGTATCGGGGGGACCGTCGAATGGTGAATTGTCAATTCCCGACGGATCGGCAAGCCCGTCAGTCAGTGAACCCACAAGACCACTGATCGCGTCGGCAATCCGGCCGACAAGGCTGCCAAGGCTACTCAGACCGCCAAGGCCACCAAGGTTGCCAAGGTCGCCGGAACTGCCGGCACCGACGGGCATACCGGTGGCCGTACCGAGCGGAGCGCCCAAGTCCGACATCGTCGGCGCGGCTGGCAAACCACCAAGGCCGCTTATCGGAAGGGTAGGCGGCGTCGCGGTTGTCGGCGGCACCGGATCCAGCGAGGCGGCGGAGACAATGTCTTCGGGGACGCTGGGCATGGCACCCGCGAGCGGCGGCACCCCAGGGGCACTCTCGGGCGACACCGCGGGAGCACCGTCGGGGGCCGATACCGCAGCGGCCGGCATAACCGGCGCAGCGACCGTCGAGGTGCTCAACTGAACCGGCTCGCCGGACAGCACTAAGCAGCCAGACCCGAGATCACCGGAAAGTTCGAAACTCGCCGCGGTTGATAACCGGTCGGTGAGCGCATCGTATGACGCCGCCACCGATGCCAGCGTCGAGCGCATGCCAGTCAACCAATCGGTGCGAATATCGTTGTCTACGTATGGCTTTACCTGGTGGTTGACCATCTCGTCGGCCGCTGGCCGGTCCCCCACCCCGGTCGTCACCGTTTGGGCGGCGGCCAACCAGGCCGGCCGCTGCGCCAGCCCGCGATCGTCGATGGCCACGGCCGTTGCGACTTTGGAGTCGATCATCTGCCACAGGTCGTCACGCAGTGCTCCGCAGCCCTCAGCGGCCGCGCGGACACCGGCGGCCACCGCATTCCCGGTGTCACAATGACGCTGCAGAAACTGGACCGCGGAGTCGGCGCCGGATCCGGTCCAGGCCGCGGCGAGCTCGGCGATCTGCGCACGCTGGATCCGCAGCGCCTCCTCGATCGCGCTGACCGCCGCCCCTAGCTGGGCGCAGTCGCTGTCGAGGGTATGCAGGTCAAGACCCTCCTCGCTGCCGTACCAGTCGCTGACCTGCGAACCGTGCGCAGTCAGGTCGGGATGCTGATAGCCGAGCAGATGGCAGGCCCACACATAGCTCTGCGTGTGCTCAGCGGCGGGCCTGCCCTCAGCGAGCCGTGCCGCAACGTCGAACCGGCCGGCCACCGGGTCAGCCGATCCGGGCCGCGGCGCGCAGTTCGGCGTCGGCGTAGCGATCCGCGCTGGCCCGCAGCGCGACGGCGATCTCGCTGGTCGCTCGCGACCACTGCCACACCTCGGCTGCCAACCGCTCCAATGCGGTGCTCAGCGCGTCGCCGCGGGCGATGTGTGCCCGCCCCGCTGTCGCCCCGCCGAAAGTCAAACTCGCCAAGTGGTTGCGCGCGGCCCCGTCAATAATTTCCGCGGTCGCGTCGAACCGGTTGGCGACCGCCCGTACCGCCGCGACGTCGACACCGGCCACGTCTCGGTGTCCCATATCCGCTACGACGTCCGGCACCGCGGCAGGGTTCCCCCTAGATCCGATTGCCCGGCTCCTCCTCGGGCCGTTGCACGGCCCGCATCGTCGCCGGCCTAGCTCAGCGCTGGGCGCTCACCGACTCCGCAACCCGGATCGCGAGGCGGCGAGCGACGTCTTCCTCGGCCGCTTCGACCATGACTCGGATCAGCTGTTCAGTTCCTGAGGGCCGCAACAGGATTCGCCCGGTGTCCGCCAGTTCGGCCTCAGCCTGCGCGACCGCGGCCCGCACCGCGGGCGCCGCGACGGCGGTGGCCTTGTCGTTGACCTCGACGTTGATCAGCACCTGCGGCAACGCGTGCATCGGCGACGCCAGGCCGGCCAGCGACGACCCGGTCTCCGCCATTCGCGACATCAACCGCAGCCCGGTGACGATACCGTCACCGGTAGTGGCCAGCGCGGGCATCACGATATGCCCGGATTGCTCGCCGCCGAGGCTGTACTCGCCGGCCCGCAATTCTTCGAGGACGTAGCGGTCGCCGACATCGGTAGTGCGAACCCTGACACCGGCCAAGCGCATGGCCAGGTGTAGCCCGAGGTTGCTCATCACGGTGACCACCAGCGTGTCGGAGGCCAGTTCGCCGGCCTCCTGCATCGCCAGCGCCAGCAGCACCATGATGGCGTCGCCGTCGACCACCTCGCCGCTGGCATCGACCGCCAGACACCGGTCGGCGTCCCCGTCGTGCGCAAGGCCCAGGTCGGCGCGGTGGGCGATCACCGCTGAGCGCAGCGAATCCAGGTGCGTCGATCCGCAGCCGTCGTTGATGTTCAGCCCGTTGGGTTCGGCGTTGATCGCGATGACCCGGGCACCGACCGCACGGTACGCACGCGGTGCCGCCACCGACGCCGCGCCGTGGGCGCAATCGACAACGACGCTGAGGCCGTCGAGGCGGATCGTGCAGGCCTTGCTCAGCTGGCGCAGGTAGCGTTCCACCGCGTCCTCGGCATCGACCACTCGGCCGATCCCCGCGCCGACCGCGCGCAGACCCGGTCCGGCCACCAGCAGATCCTCGATCTCGTCCTCGGTGGCATCGTCGAGTTTGTGCCCGCCCGGGCCGAAAATTTTGATGCCGTTGTCGGGCATCGGGTTGTGCGACGCCGAGATCATCACCCCGAAGTCGGCGTCGTAGGCGCTGGTCAGGTACGCCACGGCGGGGGTCGGAAGCACTCCGACCCGCAGTGCGTCAACACCCTCAGTGGTCAGGCCGGCGATCACCGCGGCCTCCAGCATCTCGCCGCTGGCCCGCGGATCGCGGCCAACCACGCCGACCCTTCGGCGTGCGCCCCCCGAGCTAGCCAGCCTGCGAGCCGCCGCAGCACCGAGGCCCAGGGCAAGCTCAGCAGTCAGCTCGCGATTCGCAATACCGCGGACACCGTCGGTGCCGAACAGTCGACCCATGCGGACAAACCTCTCACAGTTGACGGCGAGGTACTCCCGTGACGGCGTAATCATCCGTTCCGGCGCCCAACCGGTACCAGATCGTGACCGCCGTCGTCAACCATGCGCACCGTAACGATGTCGCCGGATGCACAGTCAGCGCATCGGGATCAGCGTTTGCTGTACTGCGGCGCCTTGCGGGCCTTTTTCAGGCCGTACTTCTTGCGCTCGGTGGCACGCGGGTCACGCGTGAGGAAACCGGCCTTCTTCAGGGCGGGCCGGTCCTCGGGCGAGGCGAGTATCAAAGCCCGGGCAATGGCCAGGCGCAGCGCACCGGCCTGCCCCGACGGGCCGCCGCCGCTGAGGTGAGCGTAAATATCGAAGCTTTGCACCCGGTCGACGGTGACCAGAGGGGCCTTGATTAGCTGCTGGTGCACCTTATTGGAGAAGTAGTCCTCCAGATTACGGCCGTCGAGGTCGAATTTGCCGGTGCCAGGCACCAGCCGCACCCGAACGACCGCCTCCTTGCGTCGGCCGACGGTCTGGATAGGACGGTCGAACACAAAAGAGTCCGACCGTTTAGCCGACGCGGCGGCGTCGGAACTCTCGGCGGCCGCGGTTTCGCTGCCTGCTTGCTCGGTCCCTGCCGTCTGGGTCATTGCGTCACCTGCTTGATCTCGAACGGAACCGGCTGCTGAGCGGTGTGCGGGTGCTCCGGGCCCGCATACACGCGCAGCTTGCGCTTGATCTGCCGGCTGAGCTTGTTTTTGGGCAGCATGCCGACGATCGCCTTCTCGACCACGCGGTCGGGGTGCTTTTGCATCAGGTCACCGATGGTGCGTTTACGCAGACCGCCGGGATACCCCGAGTGGCGGTAAGCCAGCTTGTTCCGCAATTTGTCGCCGCTGATGGCGACCTTGTCGGCGTTGATGACGACGACGAAATCGCCGCCGTCGACATTGGGGGCGAACGTCGGCTTGTGCTTGCCGCGCAGCAGGTTGGCCGCCGCGACGGCAAGGCGACCGAGCACCACGTCCGTGGCATCGATGACATACCACGACCGCGTGGTGTCACCCGCCTTCGGCACGTATGTAGGCACAGTGCTTACCTTCTCTTCTCTCGGGTTGGATCCCGGTGTCACCCGGGTGCCGGTCCGGCGTCGACGGTGGGGATGTTCTCGGCGACCAACACTGACCCGAGTCCCGGCCTACGCCGGGCAGAGTTTTCACTCAAGCGCTCGTCGATGTGTCGGCTGTTCACCCGAGCGCCCAGCGGTCTCCTCGGCTCTTTGCGCAAGCGCTCATCGCCGGCCCGGCGTACCGCACGCCAACGCAGCAGCTTACCGGCGGGCATCCGCGCAGGTCAAAACGCCTGCCCGGCGACGATGCGGGCCGTCGACCGGCCCGAGGAGAAGCCGGGCAATCAAACCGAGCCCGGGTGAGCCGGACAGATGACTGTGCGGTCCCGACGGCTCCCCTCCATCGGGACCACACAGAGTCTGTTAGGTGCGGCTGAGGCGCACGACGTCAGTTAGCTGTCTATACCGCCCAGCTGCTGGCCGCCCGGCGGTCGGTATTCGCCATGTCGTCGGCGCCGTCCCGCACCGCGTTCCCGAGGCCAACCAAGATCTCGTTGAGCGCGGTAGCTGCTTGATGCCATCTGAGCTGCTGGGCGCGGTAAGCAGCGGCGGCTTCTCGGGTCCAGAGTTCCTGCAAGGGTGCGATCTGAGACCTCAGCTCCTCCAGCGCGGCGTTAAAGCGGGCCGAGGTGGTGTGGATCTCCTGACGAACGGAGTATTCGATTTCGTCAAAGTTATACGACAACACCGGGTCCATGCGTGATCCCCTCAGCTCACAGGTTCGCGCTGGCAGCGGCGATGTGATGCGCATGGTTCTCGCCGGCCTCCCGCAGCGCAGCCTCGTTGTGACGAATGGTCTCGGCGATAGTGTGCAGAGCATGGTGCAGCTTCATCGACTCAGCGTTCCAGCGATCCATCACTTCTCTAAACCGTGCGGCCGCCAACCCACCCCACACCGACGGCGGCACATTGTTTATCCGGCCGATGAATGCCTGTAGCATCGCCCGGATTTCCTCGTTGCGGGTGTCGGTCGTAGCAGCGACGGAGCGCATCAGGTCCAAGTCGGTGCGGAATGCGTTGGCAGCTGCCGATGTGGTCACATGTTCCCCTTACGATTGCCGGCCGCGGCCCAATCCGCGGTGACAACAAGTACGACCGCAGTAACCCTCGTTCGGTTCCCGGTTTTTCGGGTCAACTCGGTGCTCGTTCTAAAGCGCGGGCAGACCGCACAGCCTGCTCGCACACATCGCGTACTGCGTCCTCACCGCCGGGCCGGCTCTGACATCCGACACCGATGCGGACTGTCCCGTCGAGCAATACCGTCCACCGGATGTCATGCCCGGCACGCACTTCGCGGTAGGTCACCGCGGGCCGGCCGGTGCTGTGTCCGGCCGGGTTGAAGTCGACAAAGACACCCGGCGGTTCCGCGTCGATAGCACGTTTCAACGATTCCGCAGTGCCGCTCAATGTTTCCCCGGCAACCGGCGATTGCGTTACGTGCAACGCCACCTCCGGATCCGACGGCGACGTGACCTGTACACGCGCTGAACCAGGTCCGGCGACGACGCGCTGCATGGGCCATTGCGCGGGAACCGTCACCGCAATCCGGCCCTCTACCAGAAACGTCGTCGGCATTGTCTCGGCCGACGGCGCGTGGTGACTCCCAAATGTACCGACGGCCGGCACCGCGGCGGCGAGCGCGACACCGGCGAGCAGAAGCGGCGCCAGCACCCTGTTCCGGTGGCGGGACGAAGCATCACACGCACTCTCGGCGGATCGGGGTGCGGACTGCTCGTCCGCGGCCGAAACCGCCGCCATGGCCAGCCGCTGCAGCCGAGCGTCGTCGACCGCCACCACAGTCGAATCGACACCCGCGCCGCGCACTGCGCTGGCGATCAGCGTCGCCAGCTCCGCCGCCCCGCTGATCGCGCTTGGAGCGTCGATCAGCACGGCCGCAGTCGTGTCCCGCGTCATCTCCACGATGAGATGGGCGACCACCTCGGCAATACGGTGCGGATCTCCGTGGCGGGGTTCGGCCACCACCGCCGCCCCGGTGACGACCACCAACCGCTCGGCGATCTCCACCACCACCGTCGCTTGCCGGTCAGACGCTGCGTGGGCGAGCAGCCAGGATCTGCGGCGCGTCACGACGTCATCGGTGAGGATCCTTGCGGCGGCGGCGACCACATCGACACGCGGTGTCGCCCACCACGACGGATGGACGAGGACCACGGGTTCCTGGCGTCCACAGTCCAGCGACCGCAGCACCGCACGCCACAACCAATCGACGGAAACCGGACGTTCGTCCACCAGCGCCACCGGGTCGTCTATCGCGTCCAGCGCAGTCCTGGCCATCTCGGCGTCGCCGACCATGCCTGTGCCACAACACAATCGGCGGACAGTGCCCGGACCGGCCTCGATGACCGCGTAGCGGGCATTCACGGCGGGGGGCTCCAGGCCACCTGCACCATCTGCTCGTCGCCGGCTCGCGTGACCAGGATGCCGCGCCCCGGTGGCAGCGGCGCGCAGCGGGTGGACCCGATCAGTGGGCCCTCGTCCGGACGTCCACTCATCATCAATCCCAAGCAGCCGAGGTCGCGCAGACCCGCAAGCAGCGGCTCGAACATGGCGCGCGCTGCGCCCCCGCTGCGGCGTGCCACGACTAGATGCAAACCGAGATCCCTTGCGTACGGCAAGTATTCGACGATCGATGTCAGCGGGTTGCCAGCGGAGGTGGCGACCAGATCGTAATCGTCGACGACAACATAGACTTCCGGGCCAGACCACCAGGACCTGCCACGCAACTGCGCCTGGGTGGCTTGCGGCGGGGGCATCCGTCGTTGCAGCAGGCCGACCAGATCGGGCAGCAGGGCGCCGAGCGCGGCCGCCGACATGGCGTAGCCGCCAAGATGTTCCGACTCGATGATCCCGAGAAGGGTGCGCCGGAAATCGACGATAAGCAGTTGAGCTTGGCTGGCCGTCTTGGTCCGAATGATCTCGCGGCATAGCGTGCGTAAGGCACTAGTCTTACCGCATTCGTTGTCGCCGAGGATCAGCAGATGGGAGTGTGCCTCGAAATCGACTGATACCGCGTGTAGTTGGCGGTTCTCCAGCCCCAGCAGGATACGCGTACGCAGTTCGTTGCCCGCCCGGTCGACGACGGTGTGGTGGTCCACATGTGTGGGCAGCAGCGGTATCGGGGGTGCGACGGATTCTCCATGGCGGCGTCGCAGCACCTCGCCCACCTGCAAACCAGCCTCGCCCAGTCCCGAATTCGAGTCCACCCCATCCAGCCGCGGCAGGGCGATCACCATGTGCAGCCCCTCGCGGGACAGCCCCCGACCAGGGCGACCGTCGGGTACCTGCCGTGCCCGCTTGCGGTCGACTTCGGAATCCGCGGAATCGCCCAGCCGCAATTCGATTCGGGTGCCGATCTGATCTTTGAGCGCGGGTCTGATCTCCACCCAGCGCGACGCCGATAGCACGACGTGCACGCCAAACGAAAGCCCTTGGGCCGCTAGAGCAGTGACCGACACTTCAAGCGCGTCGAACTCGTGGCACAGGCCCGCCCATCCGTCGATGACGAGAAAAACATCGGCGAAACGGCCGGCGGGGCCCCGCTCGACTCGGAACCGCCGATACCGAGCGATCGAGTCGATATCGTGGTCGCGGAAAAAGACTTCACGGGACCGGACGACCGACTCCAGTTCAGCGATCATGCGTCTCACCAGCTGCGGCTCGGCTCTGCTGGCCATGGACCCTACATGTGGCAATGAGCGCACCGAAGTCAGCGTCCCGCCGCCAAAGTCCAGACAGTAAAACTGCACCTGGTCGGGATCGTGGGTGGTGGACAGCGCCGTGATCAGCGTGCGCAGGGCCGTCGACTTGCCCGATTGAGGTGCGCCGACCACTGCGACATTGCCCGCAGCTCCTGACAAGTCGACCATCAGGGGTGTCCTGCGCTGCTCGAATGGGCGATCGACGATGCCGATAGGTACGGCTAAGTGGGGAGCCGCGGTGTCACCGGTCGTCGATCTGGCCTCGCGGAGCACGGTGTCCAGCGCCGGTGCAGCTCCTAGTGGCGGCAGCCACACTTCATGCGCAGGCGGCCCATGGCCGACCAGCCGATCCACAACTGTCTGCAGGACGGTGCTCCCGGCCGTCTCGCCGCCGACAGTCCGAGCGGGCGCCCCGAACGTGACCGGCCCGGCGGGCCCAGCAGTAAACGGCTGAACCGATGACCCTGTCTCGACAAAGTCCAGAGCGGCGCTCGAGGCCCCCGCCGGACACGGTCCGGAAACGAACGAGGTCTGGAAGCGCACCAATTCCGCCGTCGGGGTCCGCAGCAAGCCGGCCCCCGGCGTGTTCGGCAACTGGTAGGCGTCCGGCGTT
>DASPOT010000114.1:0-6321 GCA_035625875.1 Mycobacterium sp.
GAGGTCGCGTCCCTCGCCGTAGGTGCGGGCCCGGCCAAGGGGCACGTGCGCCTCCGGCCGGGGATACGGCGCCAGCCAGCCGCCGTCGCCGTCGCTGTGCAGGTCGCGGGTGTGGTACAGCGCTATCGGCTCGAGGAACACGCACACCGAGCCGTCGACGGCGGCGGCGGCCAGGCAGGTGCGCAGCATCGCCGCCGCGTCGTCGGGCCGCGACGGGGAGGCGATGACCAGCCCAGGGATGTCGCGCAGCACCCCGACCGCGTTGTCGTTGTGGAAGTGGCCGCCGAAGCCCTTCTGGTAGGCGTAGCCGGCCACCCGCAGCACCATCGGGTTGCGGAACTGGCCGGACGAGAAGAACTGCTGGGTGGCGGCCTCGCCCCTGATCTGGTCCTCGGCGTTGTGCAGGTAGGCCAGGTACTGGATCTCCGGAACCGGAAGCAGCCCGGTCAGGCCGCCGCCGAGGGCCAGCCCGAGGATCGACTGCTCGTCGAGCAGGGTGTCGAAGACCCGGGCGGGCCCGAACCGGCGCTGCAGCCCCTTGGTCACGCCGTAGACGCCGCCCTTGCGCCCGACGTCCTCGCCGAAGACGCACATCCCCGGGTAGGTCTCGAGCAGTTCGCCGAGGGCCAGGTTGACCGCCTGGGCCAGCGTGACCGGCTCGGCCACGGCGGTGGCCGGGCCCCGCCGCGCAGCCTCCGCGACCCGGTCCGGGTGGCGCGGGGCCAGGGGCGCCATCACCTCGGCGGCGCTGTCCAGCGGCCGGCTGGTCAGCGCCTGCTCGGCCGCCTCTTGCACCAGGCCGCCGATCGCGACGTAGCGGGCCACGGCCTCGCCCGGGGTGAGCAGGCCGCACTGGACCGCGGTGGCCGCCGTCGCCACCAGCGGGTCGCGGTCCAGGTCGGCGGCCAGTTCGACGGGCGACCGGTAGGCGGTCTCCGCGTCGCTGCCCGCGTGGCCGAGGAAGCGGACCAGCGACAGGTGCAGGAACACCGGCCGCCGCTTCACCCGCGCCGTCCAGGCCGCCGTCACGGCCGCGTCGTAGGTCGCGACCGGGTCGCAGCCGTCGGCGGCCAGATAGTCGAGGCCAGGCCGGTCGCGGTAAGCGGCTGCTATCCACCCCCGCGGGGTCGGCACGCTGATACCGATCCCATTGTCCTCGCAGACCATCAGCAGCGGCACCGGGATGCCCTGGTAGGCGGTGTAGCAGGCGGCGTTGATCGCGCCGACGACGGTGGAGTGGTTGACGGACGCGTCGCCGAACGAGGCAACGGTCACCGCGTCGCGCGGCCACCTGCAGTCCACCTTCAGCTTCGCCGCCCGGCCGATGCCGAGCGCGACCCCGAGCGCGCGCGGCAGGTGCGACGCGATCGTCGACGTCAGCGGGATCACGGACAGTTCCGCCCGGCCGAACACCTTGTGCCGCCCGCCCGCGATCGGCTCATCCGCGGACGCGGCGACCCCGAGCAGCACGTCCCTGACCGGGTCGATGCCGGTCACCTGGTGCGCACGGGCGCAGTAGAACCCGCCGGACCGGTAGTGCAGCAGCGCCGGGTCGCTCGGCCGCAGCGCCACGGCAACCGCGGCGTTGCCCTCATGACCTGCCGAGCTGATCGTGTAGAAACCACGTCGTTGCTGCTGCATCCACCGCGCGGCGAAGTCCAGGTGCCTGCTCTGCGCCTGTGCGTCGAAGATGGCCAGCAGCGTGTCGCCGTCCAGGCCGCTGCCCGGGCGCACCGGCGCCGCCCCGTCTGGGCGGGCCGGGCCGCCGGGCAGGCCGCCCACGGTTCGGATGAAATGCTGGTCGAGATCGGCTGCCGTCGTCATCGGCGGATCATGAAGGCTGCGGCGGTCACAACCTGAACTCTAGATCGGGCGTGAGCTCGGCCTTGTACGCCCAGCGTTTGGCCTTGAATCAGTCCGCAGGCTGCTGCAACAGTGCCGTGTTGGAGTACACGAGGTTCCAGGGGTGGATGGTCTGGTTCCTGATCACACCGGCCAGCTTGAGCTTGAGCGGTTTGTCGCGGCCGGCGTCGACGATCTCGAACTGTAGAAATTGCGAACCACACCTGTACTCAGGCTGACGCTGTTCCAGGGACTATGGCGCTCGCTGAGTTGAAACAGTTGTGCGGGACTAGCTGATGACTCCCGGCCAACCACTCCGCATGCGCGATGCAAATCTTAGAGCGTACTCGCGGTTGGTTGAACGAGACAATGCTGCTATCTATGAAAAGCGTTGCAGCACAGCATAATACTGAATATACAGACGTCGAGTATCACGGAAGATGCTGGCGCGCAGCAAGATCGCGTCCAACGCGACCCCGCTAGAACCGTCACGTCGACGTATTGAATCTATGCAACGGAATCGCCGCGGCGGAAGTCCATAGCGGACGCGAAACTCGTGTGGCAGCTCTCTGGACTTATCGGCGTGTTGGCCACCAGTGAAACCTGTTTTGGGGACTGCGCAATAACGAATACGACGTCGTTTACCGGTAACCCGCCGTATTGAAACCTGCCGTATTCGACGTGTGTCTCGACGGTTGCTAGCGGATGCTGGTGCTGCTCTCGCTGCGGGGTGCAATGAACCGGCGGGGTACTCCTCAGAGAGCTTCCGCTGCCGAGCCGATGATTAACCCGGCCCCGATCGGGACGGCCGACGTGATGGTGGTGTAGGCATCCCCGCGAATGGTGGTGGAGGCACCGTTTCAGTACTCCCTGGCGCAGTTCACAATTCGTGAGAGCCGGGCGCCCGATAAGCAGTTGGCGGTCTACCGGGCGTATCTCAACGATAGCCGGTCCATACCCCATCAATGGCCCACGGAGACGATCCAAATGACCGAACCGCACGTGATACCCGCTGCGGCGCTGGAGGTATCCGGAGAACCTGAGCCGGCCCTCGAAAGGGTGTCGGCGCGGCCCATCCTCATCACTGAGCAGGAGGTTGCCTTCGGCACAGCGGCAGCGCTGGGGGTGCAGCTTAGGACGACTCGCTGGTGGATCAGGGCGACTCGCGTCATCGCCGCGGCCACCCGCCGGATGTTTCTGACCTTGATGGCGGATTCGCGCCGGCCACGGCGTTACGGCTTTCTTGAGAACGCCCTTATGGCACGCGAGATGGACAGATTATGAACGTCTCAGATGCCCTGATCACGAAGGGCCAAGTCGTTAGCGCCGTCTTTTGTGCCGTGCGCTGTCGGTGGCGTGACGCGAGGCGGACCTTGCTGGGCCACATGTAGGTCGACGAGCGGGGCCACCATGTCCATCAGTCCATGCGCGCCGGTGCGCGTTGCACCGGCCCGCTCGATCGCGATCGCGGCCGACGGCGCACGCCTTGGTGAATCTGGCCTGTTAGAGGTGCCCGCCACGCAGGCACGCGTCGGCCGCAGCGTGCTCGACGGTGCGCTCGCGGTGCTCGACGCGCTCGCGCAGGCTGACGACGGGCTCGGGCTGACCGCGCTGGCGCGTACGACAGGGTTGGCGAAGACGTCGGCTTATCGGCTGGCCGAACAGCTTACGAGCCTAGACGCGGTGCAACGCCTGGGCCGCCGCTACTACATCGGCGCGCGGATCGGCCGCATCGGGCGACGCTGGGAGCCCGTCCCGATACTGCGCCAGGCCGGTCAGGCGCCGGTGCACGACCTCGCTGTGCGGTCCGGCACGATGGCGTCGCTGCGCATCCTGCACGAAGATCGCTTCAGGATCATCTGTGCAACCGCGCCACAGGGCCGCGCGTATATGCTCAACCCTACGGACCGAGAATCAACAGCCCGCACTGCCACCGGACGCGTCCTCTATGCGGCGCAGGCTTGTGGTGATGTTGTGTTGCCGGACTGCTGGACGCCGCGCGAATGGCGCCTGCTGCGTCAGTCGATCCGGGAGCCGCACGCCACAGTGGTAGATCTGCAAGACGCGATGCCCGGCGTGTGCTGTGTGTCGGCCCCGGTGTGGTGGCCGGACGGCCGCTGCGCCGGCGCGGTCACTGCGCTGGTGCAGTCGCCAAAGGTTCCCCCGAACCTGTCCCATCTGGTGCCGCGCATCGCGCGTCGCATCGAAGGCGTACTCCAGTAGTCCAGCCGAGCCCAAACTCCGTGCGCCGCTGAACATAACGGTCCGTCAGCCGGACCCGCCCCTTGTCATGATCGCACGAGAACTTCCTCCTCCTAACCCCGGTGCCGGGTTGGGGGTAGTGGCCGTGGCCGCCGGTTTACAGCGCGGCCAGGACCACCGCGCCGCGCCAGTTCTGCGGCCTGCTCGCGGGTCTGCGCGGCCACAGCGACCCGAAGCCCCGCACGGCTGCGGCTGCGGCGGCGCCTGGCGGTGTTCTCCATCCCGATCGTGGTGGCGCTGCTGGCCGCGATCGGCAAAATCATCTCAACGATGCTGACCGGCAACGCGGCCATATCCGATTTCGCCCACCACGACATCGACGCGCTCAGCGCCGACGTCTCCACGCTGCACTCCCTCAACATCATCGAGCCCGGCCAAGTGTCGTTCATCGCCGGCGACCTCGCCGTGCTGGAAGGCAAGCTCGACGACGCCGAGAAACACTTCACCGCCGCGCTGGCCCGCACCGGCGGCGCCGACTCGTGCCCCGCCCGGATCAACCTCGAGCTGATCCGCGAAACCCAAGGCGATCTGGCCGCCCGCAACGCCGACAAACCCCGCGCCGAGGAGCGCTACCACAGCGCCCTGCAAGTGATCTCAGGCGCGCCCGCCGGCTGCTTCCACAACAACACCGACCCCAACCCGGATCGTCGCCGGATACGCAACGACGCCGCCGCGCGCCTGGCCGACAAGATCAAAGCGCTGCATCTACCACCGGCCCACCACCAGCTCCACCGTCCACACTCAACCCCCAACCGTCCCCAACGTCGCTCACACCCAGCCCGCTGCCACCACCCCCGCCCCCGGGTGCCACCTCAACCCCCGAGCCGCCACCACCGCCGCCACCAACCCCCGGCGGCAACGGCCCGGTCATCGGGCCTGGCGGTGGCCCCGATACCGGCGGGCCCGGTGTGATCAACGACGTCAGCCCAGACCGCATCCCGGTCTCCGGCAGCGGTTCCGCACCACCGCACCGCCTCGGCACGGGCGGCACCCCCCTCGACAAACTGCAAAACCTATTGGGTGACGCCGACGCCACCGGCAGCAGCAACGAGAACAGCACCACCACCACACCTGAGGGATCACGAACCGCTGACACGCATATAAGTCGGAACTTCGGCCTAGCCGGAGTCCTCGGCTTGCCTATTTGCCCGCCAGGATCCGGTACTGCGCGGCGGTCTGCTGCTTGACGTCTTTCTCGTCATCGGAATATGCGATAAACGCATACCGATCCGCCCGGGCTATGCATTTGAAATGCCACGCGTCTCGACCCATCGAATCTGGGGTAATCGGCTTCCACCCGTCCGGCCGGATGAAGCATTTGGCCGACGGGAGGCCGCGGACCCCGGCGGTGGGCTTGATACCTGGCGTGGCGCCGGTTTCCGTCGCAAATCGCTCCGCCACTTGAGCCGCACCTGCGCCGTTACCGGTCTGATACACCGTGGTCAACCGCACCACAACCACCTGGACATCAGCTTCGCGGAAGAGGGCTGCCGATTTGATGGGGTCCTCTTCGTAATGCGGCCACGCGTCGCCCGGCTGCCACACTCCAGTACCCCCGGCCTCCCCCACTGTTGTCCGGCGCCCACAGCGTACGAGCCAGCAACTGTCCCGTCGGGTCTCGCGGTAGATCGGCGAGTTTCGCCGGGTCGGTGGGCACGAACTGGTCGATCAAGCCTTCTTGGTCTATGAGGGTGTCTTCGACCAGCGCATTGGATGAATGATCGGCTGCGGCCCGCGCGAATTGATATAGGACATATGGCCCGTGCACGGTGAAACTGCGCACCACCACGTCGCCAGCGCTGTCGTATGGCGACGCCGTCGCCTCGGGGTGGCCGTAAATCGTCACCGGCCGCCGCGGGAAAGTCCCGGACTGCCGATCCTTGGCCGCCATTTCTGTCGCGGCGGCTTCGGCGGCGCCGGGGTCAGGGAACCGCATCACCACGTTGATCAACGCTTTCGCTGGGCCTGACTCCTGCGAAGTGCGGCCACTGGAAACCCGGCGATAAACTCGTGTGCCACGGCGATTCCGGATAGCTGATCATCCAGGACGAGGTGCAGCGGATCCCCCAGAACGAGATTTAGCGACCGAGCGTCGAAGAGTGGCCGAACGGTGGTGGGTTGCCGCTGGCGCAGCTTCGCGTCGACCTGCCACGGACCGACCACGTTCTCGGCGATCCGATGCGCCTCGGCGATGGCGCCGGTGGATTCGCTGCCCGC
>DASPOT010000115.1:0-105707 GCA_035625875.1 Mycobacterium sp.
ACACCGCCGCCATCGACGAACTCTGCCGCATCCTCAACGACACCAACACCGTCTACCCCGGCACCGACCTCACCCTGCGCTACAGCACCAAATCCCACCAATGACCCTGCAACAATTCCTGCGCTATATCAGGAGTCCTGAGGGCCCGACGAACTAAAGGTCCGCGACGTCGAGGCGCTCCCGCGGGTGGCGGGCCGCTCGGCGGCGCTGGCTGAATACGACCACGCGGAGTTGATCCGGGAAGCCTACGAATGGCACACGTCGGCCGCGGGTGGCGCGCGGGGCGCAGTCATGCTCGGTGACGAGATGATCGACGAGGCCAGCCGCAAGATGGTCCAGGTGATCGCGGCCAAGGGCCGCGCGGCGGGCATGTAGCGCCAGTCCGGGCCCCTTCGCCACCGAGCCCATAGCCTGCGTGCTGCGGTCCTTGCGCCCCGCTATAACGCCCCTATGTGCCGCGCGTAGATCGCGATGATCAAACTCACGAGCAAGGTCGCGACGCCAACCACAATGCCCGCGATGGCCAGGCCGTAACCCGCTTGGCGGGTTTGCTTGATCTGATTGAGGGCGACCGCGCCCAGGACAATGCCGACGATCGAGCCGATACCGCAAAGCAGGCCGATGAACGACGCGATCAGCGACGCAATCGCCAGCGTGTTCGTCCCGGACTGCTGCGGCTGCATGTAGCCACCCGGATAATCCGGTGCCGGGTAGCCGCCCGGGTAAGGCTGGCCGTAGCTGGGTGGATAAGGCGCGCTGTACTCCGGCGATCCGGGCTGACCGTAGTCCGGCGGTCCGGGCGGGTATGGCGAGCCGCCATAACCTGACGGCTCCTGGTATCCCGGCGGTGGGTAACCGCTGGGCGGCGGATAGGCAGGCGGGTAACCGGGTGGCCTATAGGCTGGCGGGGGATAACCAGATGTCGACGGCGTCGGTGGAGACTCAAACCCCGAGGACGGCGGCTCGAACCCCGAGGGCGGAGGTTCAAACCCCGAGGGCTCGGGTGACCCGGGTGGAGCGTCCCGACCAGGTTGTGCCGAGATCTGCTCGGCTGGAGGCGGGGTTCCTTCGTCGCGCGCTTTCTCGCCGGAGTCGCCGGGAACTGTCATGCGTTCAACCTAGCGTATGCGCTGGTGGCGAGTGCGACAGTGGACCCGCGGAGCAACCCGCCCGTAGCCGGGGCAGCCGGGCAACCTTACATGGCCAGCAGTCGACCTGGAGGTGAATCGTTGGGCCGCGCAGAGGAGAATGAGGATCCATGACCAGCCCCTTCCAGCCTAGACAGGTTCCCGGCGCAACACCTGGCACGCCGGCTGCGGGTCGGCGCGGTGCACCCCAGTTGCCGACTCCGCCGAAGGGCTGGCCGGTCGGGTCGTATCCCACCTACGCCGAGGCGCAGCGCGCTGTCGACTACCTATCCGAACAGCAGTTTCCGGTCCAGCAGGTGACTATCGTCGGTGTCGATCTCATGCAGGTCGAACGGGTCACCGGTCGGCTGAACTGGCCCAAAGTGCTCGGCGGCGGCGTACTCAGCGGCGCCTGGCTGGGCCTGTTCATCGGCTTGGTGCTTGGTTTCTTCAGTCCCAACCCATGGGCCGCATTGGCCACCGGTCTGATCGCGGGCGTGTTCTTCGGGTTGATCACCTCCGCCGTTCCGTATGCAATGGCCCGCGGCACAAGGGATTTCAGTTCGACTATGCAATTGGTGGCCGGCCGCTACGATGTGCTGTGCGATCCCCAAAATGCGGAGAAGGCCCGTGATCTGCTGGCGCGCCTGGCGATCTAATTCGCGCGCGATTGGCGCGTCAACACACCTCCCTGAACGGCGGTGCGCGCCGCTCGGCGGCTGACGGGCAGCTTTCACCCTTGCGACGCGCATCCCGAAAGTGTTGCGAATCACGTGTACCTGGCTCTACGGTTCTGGCGCGGGACAAACCCTGATAAACGAGAGGCGGGTGTGGTGGCGAGTCGTCGCGGGCGCGGACGGCGGCTGGGCGCGGTCGCGCTGGCGGCGATGACCACCGCGGCGGCGTTCTCGGCATGCGGGTCCGGCGGCGGCGGCCTGGTGATTAGTTTTTACACGCCGGCCGACGACAGCGCGACATTCGCTGCGATAGCCAAGCGCTGCACCGACCAGTTCGGCGGGCGGTTCACCATCCAGCAGTCCAGCCTGCCGAAATCGGCCGACGATCAGCGACTACAACTCGCCCGTCGGCTCACCGGTAACGACCGCACGCTGGACGTAATGGCGCTGGACGTGGTGGTAACCGCGGAATTTGCCGAGGCGGGCTGGGCGCTGCCGTTGTCCGACGACCCAGCCGGGCGGGCCGAAGCCGACGCCACCACCGATACGCTGCCGGGCCCACTTGCGACGGCCAAGTGGCAGCACAAGCTCTATGCCGCACCGATCACCACAAACACCCAATTGCTGTGGTACCGGGCGGATTTGGTCGACAAGCCGCCGACGACCTGGGACGGTATGGTAGCCGACGCCACCCGGCTCCACGCCGTCCGCGAACCCAGCTGGATCGCCGTGGAGGCTAAGCAGTACGAGGGCCTGGTGGTGTGGTTCAACACTTTGCTGACCAGCGCCGGCGGCCAGGTGCTTTCCGAAGACGGCAAGACCGTCACGCTGACCGACACGCCACAGCACCGGGCCGCAACCGTCAAGGCGCTGCAGATCATGAAGTCGGTCGCGACTGCGCCGGGCGCTGACCCGTCGATCACCCAGACCGACGAGGGCACCGCGCGGTTGGCGCTTGAGCAGGGTAAAGCCGCGCTGGAGGTCAACTGGCCGTTCGTGCTGCCGTCGATGCTGGAGAATGCGGTGAAAGGCGGCGTCCCTTTCCTGCCGCTCGACAAGCTTCTTGACTTGGCCGGCAGCATCAACAGCGTCGGGACATTCACGCCCACCGATCAGCAGTTCCGTGCGGCCTACGAAGTGGCCAAGTTGGTTTTCGGTTTCGCTCTGTATCCCAGCGTGTGGCCCGGCCAGCCGGCGAGGGTGACAATCGGCGGGCTGAACCTCGCAGTGGCTAAGACGACGCGCCATAAAGCGCAGGCGTTCGAGGCGGTTCGCTGCCTGCGCAACCTGCAGAACCAGAAGTACCTCTCGATCGAAGGCGGCCTGCCGGCGGTGCGGACCTCGCTGTACTCCGACCCGCAGTTCCAGACAAAATATCCGCAATACAGCATCATTCGCCAACAACTCACCAACGCCGCGGTGCGGCCGGCGACGCCGGTCTATCAGGCGGTGTCCACCCGAATATCAGCGACACTGGCGCCGATCACCGCGATTGACCCGGAGAAGACGGCCGATGCGCTTACCGCGCAGGTGCAGAAGGCCATCGACGGCAAAGGCCTCCTCCCATGACTGCGACGGCCGCCGAATCATCGGCCGCGGTGGCCGACACCGCACCCACAGAGAACCGCACGTCGGAACGGCGACTGGCGTTCCTGCTGATCGCCCCGGCGGTGATTTTGATGCTGGCGGTGACGGCGTATCCGATCGGCTACGCGGTGTGGCTGAGCTTGCAGCGCTACAACTTCGCCACCCCGAGCGACATTGCGTTCGTCGGCCTGGGCAATTACCAAACCATCTTGACCGACCGGTATTGGTGGACGGCGTTTGCGGTGACGCTGGCGATCACAGTGGTTTCGGTGGCGATCGAGTTCGTGCTCGGACTGGCGCTGGCGCTGGTGATGCACCGGACCCTGTTCGGGAAGGGCGTGGTGCGTACGGCGGTGCTGATCCCCTACGGGATCGTCACGGTCGCCGCGTCGTACAGCTGGTACTACGCCTGGACACCGGGTACCGGCTATCTGGCCAACCTGCTGCCGCAAGGCAGCGCGCCGCTGACCGAGCGGATCCCGTCGCTGGGCGTCATCATCATCGCCGAGGTCTGGAAGACCACGCCGTTCATGGCCCTGCTGCTCCTGGCGGGGTTGGCGTTGGTGCCCGAGGACTTGCTGAAGGCGGCGCAAGTCGACGGCGCCGGTGCCTGGCGACGGCTGATCAAGGTCACCTTGCCGCTCATCAAACCGGCCATCCTGGTCGCGCTGCTCTTCCGCTCACTGGATGCGTTCCGGATCTTCGACAACATCTACGTGCTCACCCGCGGTTCGAACAACACCGACTCGGTGTCGATGCTGGGCTACGACAATCTGTTCAAGGGGTTCAACGTGGGCCTTGGTTCGGCGATTTCCGTGCTGATCTTCCTCTGCGTCGCCATCATCGCGTTCATTTTCATCAAGGTTTTCGGCGCCTCGGCGCCGGGCGGTGGCAGCGATGGACGTTGAGCCGCTGACCGCTCGGCGACGATGCGGGCCGCGTAGCGGCCCGAGGAGGAGACGGGCAATCGAGCCAGGGAGAAGCGAACGCCATGGCTGAGCGAGTCGGTGCCAGACGTGCCACCAATTGGGTGATCATCGACATCCTGGTGGTGCTCTACGCGCTGTTTCCGGTGCTGTGGATCCTGTCGCTATCGCTCAAGCCGACGTCGACGGTCAAGGACGGCAAGCTGATTCCGTCGTCGGTGACCTTCGCCAACTACCGCGGAATCTTCCGCGGCAACTTCTTCAGTTCGGCACTGGTCAACTCGATCGGAATCGGGCTGATCACCACCGTAATCGCGGTGGTGATCGGCGCCATGGCGGCCTATGCGGTCGCACGGCTGGCGTTCCCCGGTAAGGGGCTGCTGGTCGGTACCGCCCTGTTGATCGCCATGTTTCCCCAAATATCGCTTGTCACACCGTTGTTCAACATTGAACGCAAGGTCGGCCTGTTCAACACGTGGCCGGGTCTGATCATCCCCTACATCACGTTCGCGTTGCCGCTCGCCATCTACACGTTGTCAGCGTTCTTCCGGGAGATCCCGTGGGATCTGGAGAAGGCCGCCAAGATGGACGGCGCCACGCCGGCCCAGGCCTTCCGCAAGGTGATTGCCCCACTCGCGGCGCCGGGAATCGTGACCGCCGCGATCCTGGTGTTCATCTTCGCCTGGAACGACCTGCTACTCGCATTGTCACTGACCGCCACCAAGGCGTCGATCACCGCGCCGGTGGCGATCGCCAACTTTACCGGCAGTTCGCAATTCGAGGAGCCAACCGGGTCGATTGCGGCCGGTGCAATGGTGATCACCGTCCCGATTATCGTTTTTGTTTTAATCTTCCAACGAAGGATTGTTGCCGGGTTGACCTCTGGCGCTGTGAAGGGATAACTCGATGGCCGAGATTGTGTTGGACAGGGTGACCAAGAGTTACCCCGACGGCGCGACGGCCGTGAAGGAACTGAGCATTACGATCGCCGACGGCGAGTTCGTCGTCCTGGTCGGGCCTTCTGGCTGTGGAAAGACCACGACACTGAATATGATTGCCGGACTGGAAGATATCTCATCGGGAGAGCTGCGGATCGGCGGCGAGCGGGTCAACGACAAGGCGCCCAAGGATCGCGATATCGCGATGGTGTTCCAGTCGTATGCGCTTTATCCCCACATGACGGTGCGGCAGAATATCGCGTTTCCGCTGACACTCGCGAAGATGAAAAAGGCCGAGATCGCGGAGAAGGTAGAGGAGACCGCCAGAATCCTTGACCTGACGGAGTTTCTGGATCGCAAGCCTTCGCAATTGTCGGGTGGACAGCGACAGCGGGTCGCGATGGGTAGGGCAATCGTGCGCCATCCCAAAGCATTCCTGATGGACGAGCCGCTGTCCAACCTGGATGCCAAACTCCGAGTGCAGATGCGCGGTGAGATCGCGCGGCTTCAGCGGCGGCTGGGCACCACCACCGTCTACGTGACGCATGACCAGACCGAGGCCATGACGCTGGGCGACAGTGTGGTGGTGATGCGCGGGGGTGTTGCGCAGCAGATCGGCACCCCTGACGAGCTCTACGAGCGGCCCGCCAACCTGTTCGTCGCGGGTTTCATCGGTTCGCCGGCGATGAATTTCTTCCCCGCCACGCTGACCCCGACTGGACTGACCCTGCCGTTCGGCGAGGTGACACTAACGCAGCCGGTCCACGATGTGATCGCGCAGCACCCGACACCTAACAACGTAATCGTCGGGGTGCGGCCCGAGCATCTTGCCGACGCCGCGTTGATCGATGGCTACCAACGTATCAAGGCGCTGACCTTCGAGGTGAAAGTCGACCTCGTTGAATCGCTGGGCTCAGAGAAATACCTGTATTTCACCACCGCCGGCGGTGACGTTCACGCGGCTCAATTGGACGAGCTGGCCGCCGAATCGGCCGGCGGCGAGAAAGAGTTCGTGGCCCGGGTTCCGACTGAGTCGAAGGCGGTGAAAGGGCAGTCGATCGAATTGGCTTTCGATACCCTGAAACTCGCCGTTTTCGATGCCGATTCCGGCGTCAACCTGACCATTCCACCGCCGCCCGGCGCTGAGTGACCCAGACCCTGGCCACCGTACGCGCGCACCTGCGCAGCCACTTTGCCGAGGCTGGTATCGACGCGGAGCCCGACGCCGCCAGCGTGACCTTTCTGGGTACCGAAGCTATCGAGGTGCTGCGATTCCACTCCGGCGCTGGCGGTGTCGTGCACTATGTGTCGCTGGGCTGCTCGCGCCATCCGATGGTCGATCCGACCGAGGTCGGCGCTGACCCGGTGCGTGGCCCACGCGCTGAAGTTGTTCTGCGCCTGCGTGATCTCGGCCGGGTCAACGGGCTGGCGCGCAGCTTGGCCATGGTGGCGGCAACGCCAGCGGTCGAGGGGGTGGTGCTGACCGCGGATGCGTTGATCGACCTCGGCTCTCCGCTGTGGGCCTGGCCATCGGGGCCGGCGCCTTTCACCGCGGTGCTGTTAGGCCGCAGCGACATCCCTGATCTGCCACTCGAGCCGCCACGCGACCCGGTGTGCTTTCTGTCCGCGATTCCCATCACCGCGACCGAAGCGGCCTGGGTGCGGCTCAAGGGTGCGGAAGCCATGCGACACGCATGGCGGACCGATGGCGTCGATGTGCTGGATCCGAATCGCCGTGCCGTACAGCCCGACTGATCCGTTGCTCAGCCTGCCGCCGGTTAAAGCCAGTTTCTGCGTCGGAAGTTGCGGTACAGGGCGAGGCACACACCGGCCATCATGCCGAGAACCAGCGGGTAACCCCACCTCCAGTTCAGCTCGGGCATGAAGTCGAAGTTCATGCCGTAGATAGCGGCGATCATGGTGGGCAGCGCCAGGATCCCCGCCCAGGCCGCCATCTTGCGCATGTCGTTGTTCTGCTGCATGCCGACGCGGGCCAGCGCGGCCTGCACCAGCGAGCTGAGCATCTCGTCGTAGCTGGCGATCTGTTCGGCGACCTGCGAGTGGTGGTCGGCGACGTCACGCAGATAGCGTCGCACTTCCTTGGAGATCAGATCCTTGTGCTCCGACTGCATCCGCTGAAACGGCACCGACAGTGGGTTGATGCACCGGCGCAGCTCGACGACTTCGCGCTTGAGCAGATAGATCGGTTCCACGTCAGTGCGGTGGCCGGGCGCGAATGCCACCTCCTCGATGGCGTCGATATCGGTCGCCATCAGGTTGGTCACCTCGAGGTAGTGGTCCACCACGTGGTCGGCGATGGCGTGCATCACCGCGTACGGTCCCAGCCGCATCTGCTCCGGGTCGGCGTCCATCCGCTTGCGCACCTCGGAGAGCCCGCCATGTTCACCATGTCGGACGGTGACCACGAAATCTCCGCCGACGAAGATCATGATCTCGCCGGTCTCGACGATCTCCCGGGCTAAGACCACCGAATCGTGCGGAACATAGTTGACGGTTTTCAGGACAAGGAACAGGGTCTCGTCGTAGACCTCCAGTTTGGGCCGTTGATAGGCGCTCACGGCGTCCTCGGCGGCCAGCGGGTGCAGCCGGAAAACATCGGCGACGTCGCGCATCTGACGCTCGTCGGGTTCGTGCAGGCCGATCCAGACGAACGCGTCTTGGCCGGTCTGTTTGAACTCACGCACCTTGGCCAGCGCGTCCGCATGCGTGTACGTGCCGGGCAGCCGCATCCCGTCCACGTAGACGCCGCAGTCCACCATTGCTTGTGCAACAGGGACGGGAGCCGACTGGGCGTCCGGCTCGGCGATCTTGGTCCGCGCGGCCGGCCGAAGTGATGGGGACGACGCGCGAAACGATGGCATCGGGTCAATCTCCCATCGCGTCGCAGGTCTGATCGAGCCTGGTCAATGCTACGCGTGCTGGCAGCCCATCGGCGCAGACGACGTGCTGGTCGCCCAAGCGCAGCTCGGGAGGCTGGCAAGCGTCAGTCGGCAACCTGTTCTAGAACGATTCAATATTGGTCGCTGTTCGGACCGGAGAATTTGGGCCGGCGCGGGTCCGCTAGTTTCGACCCTGAACCAACTCTGCCCAAGGAGCATCTGACGTGAGCACAACTCCCCTGAAGGTCGCTGTCACCGGCGCCGCCGGCCAGGTCGGCTACAGCCTGCTGTTCCGCCTGGCGAGTGGCTCGCTGCTCGGCGCCGACCGCCCGATCGAGCTGCGTCTGCTCGAGATCGAGCCCGCCCTGAAGGCACTCGAGGGCGTCGTGATGGAACTCGATGACTGCGCGTTCCCGCAGCTGGCCGGCGTCGAGATCGGCACGGACCCGGCCAAGATCTTCGACGGCGCTAACCTGGCCCTGCTCGTCGGCGCCCGTCCGCGCGGGCCGGGCATGGAGCGCAGCGACCTACTCGAGGCCAACGGCGCGATCTTCACCGCCCAGGGCAAGGCCCTCAACGAGGTCGCCGCGGACGACATCCGCGTCGGGGTGACCGGCAACCCGGCCAACACCAACGCGCTGATCGCAATGACCAACGCGCCCGACATCCCGCGCGAACGGTTCTCCGCGCTGACCCGTCTCGACCACAACCGCGCGGTCTCGCAGCTTGCGAAGAAGACCGGTGCTGCGGTTACCGACATCACGAAGATGACGATCTGGGGCAACCACTCTACGACCCAGTACCCCGATGTGCTCCACGCCGAGATCGGCGGCAAGAACGCGGCCGAGGTCGTGGGCGACCAGGCCTGGATCGAGGACTACTTCATCCCGACTGTCGCCAAGCGCGGCAGTCATCGCCGCCCGCGGCGCCTCGTCGGCCGCGTCGGCGACCATCGACGCCGCCCGCGATTGGCTGCTGGGCACCCCCGAGGGTGACTGGGTCTCGATGGCGGTCGTCTCCGACGGCTCCTACGGCGTGCCGGAGGGCCTGATCTCCTCGTTCCCAGTGACCACCAAGGACAGCAACTGGACCATAGTCGGCGGCCTGGAGATCGACGAGTTCTCTCGCGGCCGGGATCGACACGTCGACCGCCGAGCTCGCCGACGAGCGCAATGCGGTCACCGAGCTTGGCTTGATCTGAGCGCGGTCTGCGCGACCGTACTTACCGGCCCGACGGCCATGTGAGGTGCGAACCCGGAATGCCCCCGGAGGATGCGACAAGGTCGACGGGGCTCGGCTGTTGTCCTGCCAGAATGGGCGGTCATGCACACAGCGGAGAACCAGCGGAGGGGAAAGGCGGTCGCCGCCGCGGTGGCAGCCGCCCCAGATACCGCGCGGTGACCGGCGTCAGGTCGACCGCGCTGATGCTCGCCGCGACGCTGGCGATAGCCGGCTGCATCGGTCATCATCCCGCGCGGGAGCTGTTGGTGGGATCCCATCCCGATTCCGAGTCGGTGCTGCTGGGCAATATCTACGCCGGGGCGCTGCGCTCGTACGGTTTCGCGGCGCGCGTCGAAACCGCCCCTGATCCGGTGGCAAAACTGGACTCTGGGGTGCTCAACGTTGTGCCCGGCCTCACCGGCCGGTTGCTGCAGACCTTCCAGCCGGGCGCCATGGTGCGGTCGGACAAGCAGGTCTATCGGGCGATGGTCTCGGCGCTGCCCGAGGGCATTGCCGCGGGCGACTACACCACCGCCGCAGAGGACAAACCCGCGCTGGCGGTGACCAAGTTCACCGCCAAGGCTTGGGGCGGCAACGACCTGAGCGCCTTGCCACGGCACTGCGACGGCCTCGTCGTCGGATCCGTCGCCGGTGTCTCGACACTGTCGGCGGTCAGTCGGTGCCGGCTACCCGCCGCTCGCGAATTCCCGGATGACGCAACAATGTTCGCTGCGCTGCGGGCCGGAGAGGTCACCACCGCGTGGACCACCACCGCCGACCCCGACGTACCCGCCGACCTCGTTGTGCTGGCTGATGGTAAACCCGCGCTGGTGCAGGCTGAGAACGTCGTGCCGCTATATCGCCGCAATGAGCTGGCCGCGCGGCAGCTGCTGGCGATCAACGAGGTAGCCGGGGTGCTGGATACCGCGGCGCTGGTCGAGATGCGCCGCCAGGTGATCGGCGGTGCCAACCCACAAGCGGTGGCCGACGCGTGGCTTGCCGAGCACCCGCTCGGGCGTTAACTTGCCGTGCCGAGAACGTGGTTTGCGCGCCGAAAGGTCCCGGTAGATGCGGCATTTTGTGTACGGCCGAGGAGGCAGCCGCCGTTGGCAGCCTAGCGTGAGGCTGGCATCAACCGGCCCGCCACCGCGGAGATCAGCCGCTGGTATCCAGAACCGGTCAGCCGCACAATCAGATCCAGCGCCTTGGCGTCCGCACCGACCAGCACCCGGGCCTTGTTCTTGTGGACTGCTTCCAGAATGATGCGCGCAGCTCGTTGCGGGCTGGTGGTGGCGAGTCGCTTGTCGAAGAATTCGGCCAACTCGTTAGCGTCCACGCCTTCAGCGGCGGTGGCGTTTCGGGCGATCGCCGTCTTGATACCGCCGGGGTGCACGGCGGTCACCTTCACCGGGTGGCCAGCCAGCGCCATTTCCTGGCGCAGCGCCTCGGTGAAGCCGCGCACGGCGAATTTGGCCGAATTGTACGCAGCCTGCCCAGGCATCGAGAAAAGCCCGAAGACGCTGGAGATGTTGATGATGTGCCCATCGCCGGAGGCGATCAGATGCGGCAGGAAGGCCTTGGTCCCGTTCACGACACCCCAGAAGTCGACGTCCATCACCCGTTCGATGTCCTTGAACTGGCTGACCTCGATGTCACCGGTGAAGGCGATGCCAGCGTTGTTGTAGATCTGGTTCACCTTGCCGAAATGCTCGTTGACCGCGTCGGCATAGGCCAGGAACGCCTCGCGTTCGGTGACGTCGAGGCGGTCCGCCTTGACCGGCGCGCCGAGGGCCTTCAGCCGTTCCTCGGTCTGTGCCAGTCCCTCGGTGTCGACGTCGCTGATCGCCAGCTTGGCGCCTGAGCGTGCCAGCTCGACGGCTAGCGCCTGGCCGATACCCGAACCGGCGCCAGTGACAACGGCAACCTTCCCGGCAAACCCTTCCATGGAAACTCCTTGCTACTTGGTTGCTGTTGAGGCTAGCCGGTACCGGCGGTATCTCCGGCGTGTGGGTACGTCAGCGCCGGCAACGCATCGAGACCCAATCCCGGCAGGGTTTCCCGTGATGCGCCAGCCCGGCAGTCAGGGCATCGGCGCCGAGTGTCGCCGGCCCGGCGGTATTGTGGCCGCGTGACCGGGCACATGCCGAGGCTCTACATCTTCCCGCATGCCGGCGGATCGGCGCAGTATTACGTGCCCTTCGCCAAGGCCTTCTCCAGCGACGTCAAATGCATCGCGGTCCAATATCCAGGACGGCGCGGTACCCACGACCTTGGGTCCTTCACGAGCATTCCCGACCTCGCGGATCGGGTGTGCCAGATGCTGCCGCCGCGGGATCAGTCCGCCGGACACGTCGCATTCTTCGGCCATAGCATGGGCGCGTTGCTGGCATTCGAGGTCGCCCGTCGGTTCGAAGCGGCGGGAAACCCTATTGCAGCCCTGTTCGTGTCTGCTTCTGCCGCACCCGGGCGAATCGGCTACGAGTACATTCCAGAATCCGATCGAGGCCTGCTCAACGCTGTGAGTGAAATGACTGGGGCGAACCGGGAATTCATGGAAAATGAGGAATTCGCGGCGAAGATCCTTCCGACATTGCGAGGACTCAAGGCCATTGCCAACTACGAGTGCCCGCCCGACGCGACCGTGTCGTGTCCTATCTTCGCGTTCCTAGGCGACAACGACGAAGTCGCCACATACGAAAAGGTGATGCCCTGGTCGGAGCGCACCACGTCGGGGTTCACCGCCCGAGTGTTCACCGGTCATCACTTCTATCTCAACGACCACTGGCCGGAACTGGTCAACGACATCGAGGACAAGATTTCGTCGCGTTGCCGCGGCTAGACCCTGATACATCTCCGCGCGCGAGGCAAATTGGGCCGCGGTCAGCCCCGAGACCGCATCGGCGGCCGCGGGAATCACACCAGTCGTCGGTCCAGCGGCAGCCGCATTGTTCGCAGCCATCGCCAAGCCGATGTCTTGCATGTTCCCGGCTGGCGCTGTCAGCGTATGCGGATTAGTGATCACATACGACATGCGCCTTCCTCCTTCAACCAGGCCGCCGAGCCACCCCGCTCGAAACGACTCACCCCCACAGTGATGACGAACATTGGTCGGCAATGCTAAGCCGCCCGCAGCTCTCCGGTGCTCGAATCAGCAAATCAATGACAAATCCACGCCACGCCACCTTCGGCACCTCGGCCGGACCGATGCCGGGGCGCTTGGGTGCACCGAACCGGCAACACGCGGCAATCATCTACGACAGAGCGAACCAGCATTTTCTATGTCTCGGCTGAATCGACTCTTTGTCCTCCCTGTGTGAAAAGCAAAGGGCACGTTTCCAGTTCGTTGCGCGGCTGTAACGGCGATGTGATTGCTGTCTGGCGCCGGTTCGCGGCGAACTACATCCTTGGATTTTGTCCGGGAATCCGAACACCCCTGTTAATCTCATGCTCCATGGCGCCTCAGCAGGCAGGTGCCGTTGGGGGCTTTAACACAAGGCTTGAGCCACGGGGGTATGCCCTATGCCGGAAGGCCAACCTTCCATCCCCGCCGTGCTGTGCGAACGAGCCACGCAACACCCCGATGCGCCCGCGTACACGTTCATCGACTACGAACTCGACCCCACCGGATATTCCGAGACCCTGACCTGGTCTCAGGTCCACCAGCGTGCGCAGGTAGTCGCCGCGGAACTGGCGTACCGCGGATCGCCGGGTGATCGCGTGGCGATTCTCGCTCCGCAAGGCCTCGAATACATCGTCGGGTTCCTCGGCGCGCTGGAGGCCGGCTTCATCGCGGTTCCGCTGTCCGTGCTGCAGTTCGGCGCTCACGACGAACGGGTTTCCGCGACCCTAAGGGACTGCTCACCAGCCGCAATCTTGACGACATCGGCGGTCGTTAACGACGTCGTCTCGTATGCTCGTGCGCTCCCTGGCTCCGCGGCGGCAGTGATCGAGATCGACGCCCTTGACCTCGACACGCCGGCAGACTTGCGCGCCCCTAATGCGCCACAGACCAAGACTGCGCTGCTGCAATACACCTCCGGCTCGACTCGTCACCCGGCTGCTGCCGTGGTGACTCACAAGAACGTGATCGTGAACCTGGAGCAGGTGATAGCCGACTATTTCGAGGACATTGGGAAGGTTCCACCGCCGGGCCTCACGATGGTGTCGTGGCTGCCCTTCTATCACGACATGGGCCTGCTACTCGGAGTCTTAGCTCCGGTGTTGAGAGGATTTCCCGCAGTAGTGACGAGCCCCATGGCGTTTCTGCAGAAGCCGGCCCGGTGGATGCAGATGCTGGCCGGCAACCGGTCGTTCTCGGCGGCGCCAAACTTCGCTTTCGAACTGGCTGTGCGACGTACATCCGACGACGACATGGCCGGGCTCGACTTAGGGAACGTCCACACCATCCTCAGCGGTAGCGAGCGGGTACACGCCGCGACGATCAGACGCTTCACCGAGCGGTTCTCCTCCTTCAACCTGCCTGACACCGCCGTGCGGCCGTCGTACGGGCTGGCCGAGGCGACGGTGTATGTGGCGTCGTCGAACCCGGGGCGCCCTCCGACAACCGTCCGTTTCGACTACGAGAAACTGTCGTCCGGCTACGCGAAGCGCTGCGGAAGTGAAGGCGGCTCCGAGCTGGTCAGCCACGGCGCACCGCGCGCCTGCACTGTGCGGATCGTCGATCCTGAGACGTGCATCGAGAATCCGGCCGGCAAGGTTGGGGAGATCTGGGTACATGGCGACAACATTGCGAGCGGCTACTGGCGGAATCCGCAACTGTCGGAGCGGACCTTCGGTGGACGGCTCGTCAATTCTTCGCCGGGCACGCCCCAGGGGGCCTGGCTTCGGACTGGCGATTTGGGCGTCATATCCGACGGTGAGCTCTTCATCGTCGGCCGCATCAAAGATTTGCTGATCGTGGACGGGCGTAACCACTACCCCGATGACATCGAGGCGACGATCCAGGAGATTACCGGAGGTCGCGCCGCGGCGATCTCCGTCCCGAACGATCGCACCGAACAGCTGGTCGCGATCGTCGAGCTCAAGAAGCGGGGTAGCTCGGACGAGGAAGTCCGAGATAGGCTGCACACCGTCAAACGCGAAGTGGCGTTGTCGGTTTCGCAGTCACACGGCCTGCGGGTGGCGGATCTGGTGCTGGTGCCGCCCGGGTCCATCCCGATCACCACCAGCGGCAAGGTCCGCCGCTCGGCCTGCGCGGAACGCTACCGGCGAGACGAATTCACCCGATTGGATATCACCGCGTGACGTTCCGGGTTAATCTCCTCGCGTTGCGGCGTCCAGAATGTGGCGTCAGCCCGGCTCGACACCGCAGGGGTCCCACAATGTCGGCAAGAGAATCTTCCGTACCCGCTGTGCTGGCGGAATGGGCCCGGCAACAGCCGGATGCGCCCGCGTACACGTTCATCGACTACGACGTCGACCCCGCCGGGTATTCCCAAAGCTTGACGTGGTCTGAGGTCCACCAGCGCGCGCAGGTGGTCGCCGCGGAACTGGCGTCCTGCGGCTCGCCGGGTGATCGCGTGGCGATTCTCGCTCCGCAGGGCTTCGAATACATCGTCGGCTTCCTCGGTGCGGTGCAGGCCGGCTTCATCGCGGTTCCGCTGTCCGCGCCGCAGTCCGGCGTGGAACGGGTCGCCGCGGCGCTGCGGGACTGTTCACCAGCCGCACTGCTGACGACATCCGCGGTCGTCAACGACGTCGACTCGTGCACTCGTGCGCTCCCCGGCTCGCCACCGGCAGTGATCGAGATCGACGCGCTCGACCTCTATACACTGCCGGCCGTCCAGTCCGGCGACACGTCGCAGGCCAAGACGGCCCTGCTGCAATACACCTCAGGTTCGACCCGTCAGCCGACTGGCGTGATCGTGACGCACAAGAACATCTTCGCGAATGTCGAGCAGGTCTTGTCCGACCATTTCGAGGACAACGGCAAGGTCCCACCGCCGGATACCACGCTCTTATCGTGGCTGCCCTTCTATCACGACATGGGCCTGCTGCTCGGAGTCGTCGGTCCGGTACTGACGGGACTGCACGCAGTGCTTACCAGCCCCATCGCGTTTTTACAGAAGCCCGCCCGGTGGATGCAGCTGTTGGCCAGCACTAGCCGACCGTTCTCGGCGGGCCCGAACTTCGCTTTCGAACTGGCTGTGCGACGCACGTCCGACGACGACATGGCCGGGCTCGACTTGGGGCACGTGCTTAGCATCACCAACGGTAGCGAGCGGGTACACGCCCCAACGGTCAGGCGTTTCACGGAGCGGTTCTCCCGCTTCAACCTGCCTGACACCGCCCTGCGGCCGTCCTACGGGTTAGCTGAGGCGATGGTGTACGTGGCGTCGTCGGCTGGGTGCGTCCCGACGGCCGTCCGTTTCGACTACGAGAAGCTGTCGTCCGGCTACGCGAAGCGCTGCGGAAGGGAACAAGCCGGTTCTGAGCTTGTCAGTCACGGTGCGCCGCGCGCCTGCACCGTGCGGATCGTCGATCCTGAGACCCGCGTCGAGAATCCGGCCGGCAAGGTCGGGGAGATCTGGGTGCACGGCGACAACGTCGCAAGCGGCTATTGGCGAAACCCGCATCTGTCGGCGCGGACGTTCGGTGGGCGGCTCGTCGATGCCTCGCCGGGCACGCCGCAGGGGCGCTGGCTTCGGACCGGAGATTTGGGCGTCATATTCGAGGGTGACCTCTTCATCATCGGCCGCATCAAGGATGTGCTGATCGTGGATGGGCGTAACCACTATCCCGACGACATCGAGGCGACGATCCAGGAGATCACCAGGGGCCGCGTCGCGGCGATCTCCGTCCCGAACGAGCGGAGCGAGCAGCTGGTCGTGATCGTCGAGCTCAAAAAGCGGGGCAGCTCAGCCGAGGAGGCCCGGGACAGGCTTCACACCGTCAAACGTGAAGTGACGTCAGCGATTTCGAAGTCGCACGGCTTGCGGGTGGAGGATCTCATGGTAGTGCCGCCGGGCTCTATCCCGATCACCACCAGCGGCAAGGTCCGCCGCTCGACGTGCGCCGAGCATTACCGGCGAGGTGAATTCACCCGACTGGACACCCCCGCATGACGTCTTTGGATCAGGTCGCACTTCGAGATTGGCTTGTTGACTACCTGATCACGAATATCGGCTGCACCCCCAACGACGTCGACCTCGAAGCCTCGCTGAAGGACCTGGGGGTCGGGTCGCGCGATGCCGTCGTGCTCTCCGGTGAGCTGTCCGAATTGCTCGACCGCCCGGTCTCGCCCGTCGAGTTCTGGCAACACCCGACGATCAATGCCTTGGCGCGGTTTCTCACCGGCTCCGAACCCGACTCCAACGCCGAGACGGTGTTGGATCACGATCGGCATTCGATGGACGAGCCCATCGCCGTGATCGGCCTGGGGTGCCGTTTCCCCGGCGACATCTTTGGGCCGGAAGCGTTTTGGCAATTCCTGTGTGAGGGCCGCTCCCCTGTGGGTGAGGTGCCGCCTGATCGGTGGTCGCGGTTCGACGACGGCTCACCGGAGGTGGCTGCGGCGCTGTCCCGTACCACGCGATGGGGTTCGTTCTTAACCGACATCGAGGCCTTCGACGCGGAGTTCTTCGACATCTCGCCGAGCGAAGCCGCCAAGATGGACCCGCAGCAGCGTCTGTTGCTGGAGGTGGCCTACGAGGCGTTGGAGTACGCCGGGATTGCGGCTGAATCGCTACGGCAAACGCAGACCGGGGTTTTCGCCGGCGCGTGCGCAGGTGAATACGGGTATCTGACGGCCACCGATCTGAGTCAAGTCGACGCGTGGTCCGGTACCGGGGGTGCGCTGAGCATTATCGCCAACCGCCTCTCGTATTTCTTCGACCTGCGGGGACCGTCGGTGACGGTCGACACGGCGTGTTCGTCGTCGCTGGTGGCGGTGCATCTGGCTTGCCAGAGCTTGCGGACGGGTGATTCGAACCTCGCGATTGCCGCCGGGGTTAATTTGCTGTTGTCACCGGCCATCACCCGCAGCTTCGATCAGGCCGAGGCGATGTCGCCGACAGGTCAGTGTCACGCATTCGATGCGAGCGCCGACGGTTTCGTCCGTGGTGAGGGCTGCGGGGTGGTGGTGCTCAAGCGGCTCACCGATGCACTGCGCGACGGCGATCCGGTGCTTGCGGTTGTCTGCGGTTCGGCTGTCAATCAGGACGGCCGGTCCAACGGGCTGATGGCACCCAATCCGGGTGCGCAGATGGCGGTGCTGCGCGCCGCCTACACCAATGCCAGCGTCGAGCCACGCCTCATTGACTATGTCGAGGCGCACGGCACCGGCACGCTGCTTGGTGATCCCATCGAAGCGCGCGCGCTCGGAAGGGTGCTGGGCCGCGCACGCCCCCAGAGCGCTCCGCTGCTGATCGGTGCGGTCAAATCGAACCTGGGTCATCTGGAGGCGGCGGCCGGAATTGCCGGCTTCATCAAGGCGGTGCTCGCGGTGCAGCGCGGGCACATCCCGGCTAACCTGAATTTCGAAAACCCCAATCCACACATCCCGTTCGAAAATCTGCGGCTGAAGGTGGTTGCAGAACCTACCGATTGGCCGGCGACGGGCCAGTCGCGGCGGGCCGGGGTGTCGTCATTCGGTTTCGGTGGCACCAACGCGCACGTCGTGCTGGAGCAGGGCCCGGACGCAGCGCTCGGCACGACAACTTTGCCGCGGTCCGCCCGGGCGGTGACGACGCTTGTGGTCTCGGGCAAGTCGGACGAGCGCGTGGCCTCGACGGCGGAGATGCTGGCGCAGTGGATGGATGGCGCTGGCGCCGGTGTCGCATTGGCCGATGTGGCGCACACCCTGAACCATCACCGTAGCCGGCAGGCGAAGTTCGCCACGGTGGCCGCCCTCGACCGTGAGCAGGCGGTGGCTGGGTTGCGCGCGCTGGCCGCGGGCCAGTCGGCCGATGGGGTGGTGCCACCGCATCAGGGCGTCTGCCGGCCAGGGACGGTGTTTGTCTATTCCGGACAGGGCTCGCAATGGCCTGGGATGGGTCAGCAGTTGTTGGCCGATGAGCCGGTGTTCGCGGCAGCGGTAGCCGGGTTGGAGTCGAGGTTTGTTGAACAGACCGGGTTTTCGCTGTGGCAGGTGCTGGCTGCTGGCGAGCCGCTGGTCGGAATCGACCGCATCCAACCGGTTCTGGTGGGGATGCAGTTGGCGCTGACAAAGCTTTGGCGCTCCTACGGCGTGGAACCCGATGCGGTGATCGGTCATTCGATGGGCGAGGTGACCGCGGCGGTGGTTGCCGGGGCGTTGAGCCCGGCTGACGGGTTGCGGGTGATCGCGACCCGGTCGCGGTTGATGGCGCGGCTGTCCGGACAAGGCGCGATGGCGTTACTCGAGCTGGAGCCGGAAAGCGCCAAGGCGTTGATCGCTAACCACCCCGGGGTCACGTTGGCGGTGCATGCCTCGCCGCGGCAGTCAGTGATTGCCGGACCGCCCGAGCAGGTTGAATCGGTAATTGCGGTGGCCGCCGCGAAAGACCGGTTGGCGCGGCGCATCGAGGTGGATGTGGCGTCGCACCATCCGATCATTGATCCAGTGCTGCCCGAGTTGCGGACGGCGCTTGCCGACTTGACGCCGCGCCGGCCTACCATTCCGGTCATCACCACCACCCACGACCACGCCGCAAGCGGCGCAATGGTTTTCGACGCTGCCTACTGGTCGGCCAACTTGCGCAACCCGGTGCGGTTCAGTGATGCCATCGCGGCCGCCGGCGCCGACTACGGTACGTTCGTGGAAGTCAGCCCGCATCCGGTGCTGACCCACGCCATCAGCGAGACCCTGGCGGAGGTTCATCACCACAGCATCGGAACCCTGGCGCGCGATACCCACGACACGCTCACCTTCCGCACCAACCTCAACGCCACCCACACGGTCCAGCCGCCGAACACCAACCATTCGCCCGGGCCACATCGGGTCATACCGACCATGCCCTGGCACCACACCCGGCACTGGATAGCCACGAAGGAGCGTGTGGACGCGGCCGGGTCTGCGCCGAAGTACGGCACGTTGCTCGGTGCGCACATCGCCGTGGCAACGACGCCTCCCGCGCGCCTCTGGCAGGCGAGACTAGTGCCGGAGGCCAAGCCATATCCGGGTTCCCACCGAATCCACGGTGCGGAAGTGGTTCCGGTATCCGTGCTGTTACAGACCATTTCGGCCGCGGCAGCCGAGTGTGGCGCATCGGCATTGTCCGCTGTCCGATTCGAGCACCCGATTGTCGTCGACCAGCCGCGGGTGATCCAGGTGGTCGCCGACGACCAATCAGTCACTGTGTCGTCGCGCCCGACGACCGACATGCCCCCGTACCGCTGGGTCAAGCATGTAAGCGGCCGCTTGTCACCGTTGCTGCCAGCCCCTGGCGTTTCTGACACCGATGACCGGCAGTACGAAATCGCCGACTGTGAAACCCGATCGGTCACCGAGCTTCTAGAGGCCTGGGGCGTCGAGGGTCAGCCGTTTCCGTGGTCGATCGAAGCGTTACGGCCCACACCAGGCGGCGTTGTCGCCGACGTCTGCTTGACCGAGGCATCGACGGTGGCACTGCTCGACGCCGCCATCCACGTCGCGTGCTTGGTGGACGGCGCTAATCCGCGGCTCATGGTTGCGGCGGCAGTCGAAAGCGTTCGGGTGTCAACCGCTCTTACGGATCGGCAGGGTTCCGTTGAGATACGCCGACAGCCCGGCAATGCCGACGAAATTGTCGTCGACATCGCCGTCAAGGCACCCGACGCCACCACATGCGTGGACATCCGCTCGCTGCGGTACGCGGCTATGGAGCCCACCCCTGTGCAAGCTCCCGGCCGTGATGCTGATCCGCGATCGTTCGCGCATGCGATCGAGTGGCGACCCTGGCGCGAGGACTATGACGGGCTGGCGCGGGCGCCGGGCACGCTGGCCGTTGTCGCTAGCGACAGCACCGTCTCAGCGGAGCTGCGGAATCAACTCACAGACGCCGGGTACATCCCGGCCGGGATTGCCGAGGCACGGTATGTCGTCTACCTCGCCGAGCCGGGGCCGGCGGACGCCGACGTCGACTGCGCGGCCCGCCTGTCGTCGGAAGTGGCCGATCTTGTCCGCCAACTGGTCGAGCGTGACGAGCACCACCCGGTAACACTGTGGATCATCACCCGCGGCGTGCGCGAGGCCGTCTCCAGCGCGGCGCTGCGCCAGAGCAGTCTGTGGGGACTCGCCGCGGTCATCGGAGCCGAGCAGCCGGAACTGTGGGGCGGACTCGTCGACATCCCGGCCGGAGACGACTTCGGCGATTGCGCAGCGGCGCTGTCGAGGGTGCTGCGTACGGCAGCTAAATCCACCCTGGTGCTGCGCCACGGCGAATTCCTTGCCCCGGCGCTGGTGCCGATCTCCGGTCAACCGGTGCGTGAACCGCTGCGGTGTCGGCCGGATGCGGCATACCTGATCACCGGCGGCATGGGCGCACTCGGTGTGCTGATGGCCTACTGGCTCGCGGACCGCGGTGCGCGTCGTCTGATACTGGCGGGGCGCACCCCGCTACCGCCCAGACGCGACTGGGACAGCACCACCAACGACACGGATGTCCGCCAGAAGATCGCCGCGATCAGGGCACTGGAGATCCGTGGCGTCTCGGTGGATGTTGTGGCCCTCGACGTCGGTTCGCGAGACGCGGTTCACGCACTATTGGCGAGGCGCGACCGCGACGGGGCACCGCCGATCCGCGGTGTCATACACGCTGCCGGTGTCACCGAAAGCAAACTTCTGACCGAGGCGGCGAAAACCGCGCTCCGGCGGGTCATGTGGCCGAAGATCGCAGGGGCGCAGGCGTTGCACTTAGCCTTCCCGCCGGGCCGCCTCGACTTCTTCTTCCTGACCGCCTCGGCCGGAACGGTGTTCGGCGTCCCAGGGCAGGCTGCCTACGCGGCGGCCAATGCGTATCTCGACTGCCTGGCGCGAACGCGTCACCGGCAAGGCTGCCATACCGTGAGCCTGGACTGGGTGGCCTGGCAGGGACTTGGGTTCGCCGCCGACGCGGCGGTTACCGTGCAAGAGCTCGAGCGGCTAGGGTCACGGCCGGTCAGCGCGGAAGAGGCTTTCGCCGCGTGGGAGTACGTGGACTGCCACGACATCGCGCAAGCGGTGATGGCTCCCATGCCGTTGGTCGAATCGAACGGGCATCGCGCACCGATGTCGGTGCCAGCATGGTCCCAGATGACCGCCGACGACTTACTGCGCGAACTCGATGTCGGGCTGCGAAGAGTCCTCGCCCGCGAACTTCGGCAACCGGAATCAGAACTCGAATCGGACCGGCCGTTCGCGGAGTTGGGCCTCGACTCGGTGATGGCGATGTCGATTCGACGACAGGTCGAGCAGCTCGTGGGTATCGAGTTGTCGGCGACCATGCTGTGGAATCACCCGACGATTGCCTCATTAACGGCGTACCTCGTCAAAAGGCTCTCACCACAGGAAGATTCGGTAGGTGACGCAGATGGGCTGCCCACATCGGCGAGCAGTGTGCTCGATGCGTTGTTCGACAGTGTGGAATCGGCGCCATGACTGCGACTTTGACTGATGCTGAGCTGCGGCGCTGGCTGGTTGATTATCTCATCACGAACATCGGCTGCGATCCCAACGAGGTCGACCCTGATTCGTCGTTCTCGGATCTGGGGGTGGGATCCCGCGATGCGGTAGTCCTATCGGGCGAACTTGCCGAGTTGGTGGGCCGCACAGTGTCGCCGGTGGAGTTCTGGCAGCACCGGACGATAAACGCTCTGATCGAATACCTCACAACCCCTGAGTCGGAGATCCAAGCTGACACAGCTGATTCGGCCGATCGAAGGTGGGTTGATGAACCTATCGCCGTCATCGGCATGGGCTGCCGCTTCCCGGGCGACATCCATGGCCCGGAAGCGTTCTGGCAGTTCCTGTGTGAGGGCCGGTCCGCCGTGGGGGAGGTGCCGCCGGATCGGTGGGCGCCGTTCGATGACGGCTCGCCCGAGGTGGCCGCGGCGTTGTCGGGCACCACGCGCTGGGGTTCGTTCTTGGCCGACATCGACGCCTTCGATGCGGAGTTCTTCGAGATCTCGCCGAGGGAAGCCGCCAAGATAGATCCCCAGCAGCGTCTGTTGCTGGAGGTGGCGTATGAGGCCTTAGAGCACGCCGGCATTCCGGCTGATTCCCTGCGGCGCACGCAGACCGGGGTTTTCGTCGGCGCGTGCGCGGGCGAATATGGGTATCTGGCGTCGACCGATCTGAGCCAAGTCGATGCGTGGTCGGGCACGGGCGGTGCACTGAGCATCATCGCCAACCGCGTTTCGTATTTCTTTGATCTGCACGGGCCGTCAGTGACGGTAGATACGGCGTGTTCGTCGTCGCTGGTCGCGGTGCATTTGGCTTGCCAGAGCTTGCGGACGGGCGATTCGAATCTGGCCATCGCGGCAGGGGTTAACCTGCTGCTATCACCGGCCATCACTCGCAGCTTCGATCAGGCTGAGGCGATGTCGCCGACGGGTCAGTGTCACGCTTTCGACGCGAGTGCCGACGGTTTCGTTCGTGGTGAGGGTTGCGGGGTCGCGGTGCTCAAGCGGCTCACCGATGCGTTGCGCGACGGTGATCCGGTGTTGGCGGTGGTGCGGGGTTCGGCGGTCAATCAGGATGGCCGCTCCAACGGGCTGATGGCCCCCAATCCGGCGGCGCAGATGGCGATGTTGCGTGCGGCCTACGCCAATGGCGGCGTCGAGCTGCGCCACGTTGATTATGTCGAGGCCCATGGGATCGGCACGTTGCTTGGCGATCCCATCGAAGCGCGCGCACTGGGAAAGGTGCTGGGCTCCGCACGCCCGCAGAGCGCTCCGCTGCTGATCGGCTCGGTCAAGTCGAGTCTCGGACATCTGGACGCGGCGGCAGGGGTGGCCGGGTTTATCAAGGCGGTGCTGTCGGTGCAGCGCGGGCATATCCCGGCGAACCTGAATTTCCGCACCCCGAATCCGCACATCCCGTTTGAGGATCTGCGCCTGAAAGTCGTTGCTGAACCGACTGATTGGCCCGCAACGGGCCAGCCGCGGCGGGCGGGGGTGTCGTCGTTTGGTTTCGGTGGCACCAACGCGCATGTGGTGTTGGAGCAGGGGCCAGATCCGGTGCCCATCACGATGGCGGGGTCGGCAGTGACGAGGCTTGTGGTGTCGGGCAAGACAGCCGAGCGGGTGGCGTCGACGGCGGGGATGCTGGCGGACTGGATGGAAGGTGAGGGCGCTGGCGTGGCGTTGGCCGATGTGGCCCACACCGTCAACCATCACCGGGCCCGGCACGCAAAGTTCGCTACTGTGGCCGCCCTCGATCGTGAGCAGGCCGTGGCCGGGTTGCGCGCGCTGGCCGCGGGTTGCTCCGAGCCGGGGGTGGTGGGTCCGCATGAGGGGCCGTGCCGGCCGGGGACGGTGTTTGTCTATTCCGGACAGGGCTCGCAATGGCCTGGGATGGGTCGGCAGTTGTTGGCCGATGAGCCAGCGTTTGCGGCGGCGGTGGCCGATTTGGAGCCGGTTTTTGTTGAGCAGGTGGGCTTCTCGCTGCGGCAGGTGCTGACCGCCGGCGAGCCGGTGGTCGGAATCGACCGGGTCCAGCCGGTGCTGGTGGGGATGCAGTTGGCGTTGACGCGGTTGTGGGCCTCATACGGCGTGGTACCGGATGCGGTGATCGGGCATTCGATGGGGGAGGTGGCCGCGGCGGTGGTGGCTGGGGCGTTGAGCCCGGCTGACGGGTTGCGGGTGATCGCCACCCGCTCCCGGCTGATGTGGCGGTTGTCCAGCCAGGGCGCGACGGCACTGCCGGAGTTGCGGACAGCGCTGGCCGATTTGGCGCCGCAGCCGCCGACGGTCCCGGTGATCACCACCGCCGGCGCGGCGCCGGTGTTTGATGCCGACTACTGGGCGGCCAATCTGCGTAGCCCGGTGCGGTTCAGCCAGGCGGTGGCCGCTGCCGGCACCGATCACGGCGCTTTCGTCGAAGTCAGCCCGCACCCACTGCTCACCTATGCTGTCAGCGACACCCTGGCCGAGGTTCATCACCACAGCGTCGGAACCCTGGCTCGCGACACTCACGACACGCTTACCTTCCACACCAACCTCAACGCCACCCACACAACGCAGCGGCCCGACACCGACCATCCGCCGGAACCACATCCGGTCATACCGACCACGCCGTGGCACCACACCCGCCACTGGATGAGCCCGCCACTTATCCAGTGCCGCAACGGAATGTCGGTGCCAGCGACTCGGTCCGGGGTACCCGACGACAGCCCCCACGACACCGACACCGCCTGGCACCCCGCGCAACACTGGATCACCATCAAAGAACGGGTGGAGGCGGCCGTATCTGAGCCCCGATCCGGCACCCTGCTAGGCGAGCACGTCGGGGTCGCCACCACACCGCCGGTACATCTGTGGCAAGCATGGCTTAAGCAGGAGGCCAAGCCGTACCCAGGTTTCCATCGCATCCGCGGTGTCGACGTGGTTCCGGTATCGGTGCTGTTACAGACACTTTCGACCGCGGCAACCGAATGCGGAGCATCGGCACTGTCCGACGTCCGATTCGAGTATCCAATCGTCGTCGATCAGCCCCAGGTGATCCAAGTGGTCGCCGACGATGAATCCGTCACCGTGTCATCGGGTTCCGCGCCGGACACCCCCGCGCACCGTTGGATCAGGAACGCCAGCGCCCGAATCTCACACCGGCCGCAAGACGAGCCGGACGACAAATTCATCAGCGGTGATCAGGAAATGGCGGGCTACGACGTGTCATCGGTTACCGACCTGCAGCGGGCGTGGGGTATCGAGGGGAAGCCGTTTGAATGGTCGATCGACTCGTACCGGTCGGCGCCGGACGTATTGCACGCGTATGTCGATTTGCCGGAGGCGTCGACGGTTACGCTGCTAGACGCCGCCGTTCACGTCGCGCGCCTGGTGGACATTTCCGACCCGCGGCTGATGCTTCCAGCCGCCGCCGAAAGTGTCCGATTCCACGCTGCACTCGCCGATTCTCACGGTGCCGTCGAGGTGCATCGGCGCGGCGGTAACGGCGATGAGTTGATCGTCGACATTGTCGTGACGGCGCCGGACGGCAGTACCTGCGTCGACATCCGCTCACTTCGATACGCAGCTATGGAGTCAGGTCTTGCGCAGGTCGCTTCGCACGACGAATCGGCGACGGTGGCATGGGCGGAGATGCCGGCGGAGAACATACTCAGCGAGCTCGAGACCAGGATGCGAGCCATCCTGGCGCACGAGCTCGGGATGCCGGCATCAGCGGTGGACGTGGATCGGCCGTTCCCCGAATTGGGGCTCGATTCGATGATGGCGATGACGGTGCTACGAGAGGCCAAGCGGTTAGTGGGCTTCGACTTGTCGACGACGATGTTGTGGAATCACCCGACCATCTCGTCGTTGGCGGCGTATTTGGCTGAAATGCTCGCCCCACTGAAAGTCTCGGAAGACGACTTGGACGAAGACCTCGTCGAGGTGACGGCCGATTCGCAGAGCAGCGTGTTGGACGCGTTGTTCGACAGCGTGGAATCGGCCAGTGCCGGCAGTGAGAGCGGTATCTGATGAGAACGACCTTCAGCAGGGTTGCGGGCATGACCGCCGACCAGCGCGCCGCGCTGGCAGATCAATTCGACAAGGCTTCGCGTATCGCAACAGCGGAGCCGGTGGCGGTGGTGGGGATCGGGTGTCGTTTCCCTGGTGGTGCGGTCGGACCGGAGGGCTATTGGGCGTTTTTGGCCAACGGCGGTGATGCGATCAGCCAGGTGCCTTCGGATCGTTGGGATGCTGACGCGTTTTACGACCCGGATCCGTTCGCACCTGCTCGGATGGCGTCGAAGTGGGGTGGTTTCCTGCCCGATGTGGCCGGTTTCGATGCTGATTTCTTCGGCATTTCCCCGCGTGAGGCCGAGGCAATGGACCCGCAGCAGCGAATGCTGTTGGAGGTGGCGTGGGAAGCATTGGAGCATGCTGGTATCGCGCCGGATTGCCTGGGCGGAACCCACGCCGCGGTGATGATGGGCGTCTACTACAACGAGTATCAAAACTCGTCAGCCGCAAACCCGGACAGCATTGACGCCTACTCCGCAACGGGTAACGCACACAGCGTCACGGTAGGACGGATCGCGTACTTGCTGGGGTTGCGTGGTCCGGCGGTGGCGCTGGATACGGCGTGTTCGTCCTCGTTGGTTGCAGTGCATCTGGCCTGCCAGAGCCTGCGGCTGCGGGAAAGCGAGCTGGCACTGGCCGGCGGGGTAAATCTCATCTTGCGCCCGGAAACCCAGCTCGCGCTGTCCAAGTGGGGAATGTTGTCGCCGCGCGGCCGGTGTCATGCCTTCGATGCTGGCGCCGACGGGTTCGTGCGGGGAGAGGGCGCCGGGGTGGTAGTGCTCAAACGGCTCACCGACGCGGTGCGCGATGGGGACCGGGTGCTGGCGGTGGTGCGCGGCTCGGCGGTCAATCAGGATGGCCGCTCCAACGGTCTGACCGCGCCGAACGCGCCGGCGCAGCGCGATGTGATCGCCCGGGCTTTGCGCGGTGGCGACGTAGCGGCGGCCTCGGTGAATTTCGTTGAGGCACACGGCACCGCCACCGCTTTGGGTGATCCGATTGAGTTCGACGGGTTGGCGGCCGTGTACGGACGCGGCGATGGCCCATGCGCTGTGGGGGCGGTGAAAACGAACATGGGCCATCTGGAGGCGGCGGCCGGGATCGCGGGATTCATTAAGGCCGCTTTGGCGGTCCAGCGGGGGCAGATTCCGCAGAATCTCCACTTTTCACAATGGAATCCGGCGATTGATGCGTCTGCGACGCGGCTGTTTGTTCCTACCGACCTGGCTCCGTGGCCCGAGTGCCAGGGTCCGCGGCGTGCCGCGGTGTCGTCGTTCGGGCTGGGTGGAACGAATGCGCATGTGGTGCTGGAGCAGGGGCCGGATCTCACGCCGCTTTCGGCGACAGACAGTTGGGCTCCGGCGGTGACGACGTTGGTGGCCTCGGGCAAGACGGATCAGCGGATAGCGGCGTGGGCGTCGGCGTTGGCCGATTGGATGGAGCGCGAAGGCGCCGGTGTGCCGCTGGCTGATGTCGCCCATACCATCAGCCATCACCGCAGCCACCACGGCAGATCCGCCACGGTGTGTGCGCGTGATCGCCTGCAGGCGGTGGCGGGGTTACGGGCGGTGGCTGCAGGGCAGCCGGCGCCGGGCGTGGTGGGTCCGCATGAGTGGCCGCGCGGGTCGGGCACGGTGTTCGTCTATTCGGGTCAGGGTTCGCAATGGCCCGGGATGGGCCGGCAGTTGCTGGCCGATGAACCGGCGTTCGCGGCCGCGGTGGCCGAATTGGAGCCGGTTTTTGTTGAACAGGCGGGTTTTTCGTTGCGGCAGGTGCTGAACACCGGTGAGCCGCTGGTCGGCATCGCCCGTATTCAGCCGGTGCTGGTGGGGATGCAGTTGGCGTTGACTGCGTTGTGGCGGTCCTACGGGATAGAACCCGATGCGGTCATTGGGCATTCGATGGGGGAGGTGACCGCGGCGGTGGTGGCCGGCGCGCTGACCGCGGTTGACGGCTTGCGTGTGATCGCGACCCGCTCCCGGTTGATGTCGCGGCTGTCCGGGCAGGGCGCGATGGCGCTGCTGGAGCTGAGCGCGGATGCCGCCGAGGAGTTGATCGCCGGTTACCCCGAGATCACCTTGGCGGTGTATGCCTCGCCGCAGCAGTCGGTGATCGCCGGGCCGCCTGAGCAGGTCGATGCGCTGATCGCGGTGGTGGACGGGCAGGGCCGGCTGGCGCGGCGCATCGAGGTGGACGTGGCTTCGCACCATCCGACCATCGATCCGATATTGCCCGAATTGCATAGTGTGCTTTCGGATTTAACGTCGATCACGCCGAAAATCCCGCTGATCAGCACCACCGGGCACACTAGCGGCGAGCCCATGTTTGACGCCGGCTACTGGGTGGCCAATCTGCGCAACCCGGTACGATTCAGCCAGGCAGTGGCCGCTGCCGGTGCCGAGCACAGCACGTTCATCGAGATCAGCCCGCATCCGCTACTCACCCACGCCATCACCGAGAGCCTGGGGTCTGCCACTGCTCCCGGTGACATCCAGGTGGCAGCAACGGTGACCCGTGACAACGACGAAACGCTCACCTTCCGCACGCAGCTGGCCACCGTTCGGCCGCCGTCAGCTGAGATGGCGCAGTCCGCTGACGGTGCGGGTCGGCTCGTGGACCTCCCGCCGACACCGTGGCTGCATTCGAGGTACTGGGTCGCTCATCGGTCGGCGAGTCCGGAGTTGACGGGTGCTCATCCGTTGCTTGGGCTGCACGTCGAAATGCCCTCGGGCCGAGAGCATGTGTGGCAAGCCGACGTGGGAACCGAGGCGATTCCCTGGCTGGCGGATCACAAGGTCTACGGACAAGCCATCATGCCGGCAGCAGCCTTCGCTGAGATCGCTCTCGCCGCCGGCAGCGAAGCACTGGGCTTGCCCGCCGATGCCGTAGTGGTGCATCGGCTCGAAGTCGAGCAGATGCTTCCGCTGGATGGGCAGACCAAGCTCACAACACAGTTAACCCGGAGCGACGACGGCTTCCGCGTCGAGATCTATTCGCGCTCAGCCGACGGCAATTGGTGTCGGCATGCAGTAGCGCGAATCGAAGTGGCGCGGCAGGATGGCGTGCCCGAGCCGATGGGTGCAGCCGCCGAGGCAGGGCCTGTCGTATCACCGGCGGACTTCTACACCGCGTTACGACGGACCGGCGCACACCATGGCCAGGCGTTTGCCGCCTTGACGCGGATCGTTCGAACGCCCAGCGGATCTTCGGAGAGCGAGATTGTCCTCCCGGACGAGGCTGCTTCCCACCGCGGCTATCGAATCCATCCCGTCATGCTCGACGCGGCGCTGCAGGGCTTGGCCGCCGCGATGCCCGCCGAATCGCTTACGGAATCGACCGAAGTCACCTACTTACCGGTGTCGTTGGAGACGATCCGGGTGTTCGGTGATGTCGGCCGTCGCGCCTGGTGCCGCGCCGAGTTGATGAGCCTCGACGACGACGGTGCCGGAAAGCTGGGACGGGTCACCCTGACCGATGACGCAGGAAACCCGACCGCGGAGATTACCGGGGTCTACCTGCGGCGCATTCAACGCCGAACAGTGCCTTTGCCGCTGACGCAGAAGGTTTTCGAAGCGACCTGGGCTGAAACGTCAACTCCGGTTGAAGTCGGCTCTGCGGCATCGGCGCCACCTGCCGGCAGCTGGTTGGTGTTGACCCATGAGCCCGGCACAAAGGACCTCGCACGGGATTTCACTGACAAATTCGGGTCACCGACCCGGCGGATGATCAGCGCAGACCTTTCCAACGAGTCCGCGGTGCTGGAGGCCTTTGCGAAGACCGCAGCAGATGCCGAGCTTCCGCCCCTCGGGGTGATCGTCTTCGTCGGACAGCGCCCGTTCGACGGCACCGACGGCGATGGCGCGCTGGCGCGCACGCTTGATTTGATCGGCGCGATCTCGGCGGCCGTGCGCGCGGTTGTCGGCGGCTGGCACGGGAAGCCCCTGCGGCTCTGGCTGGTAACTCGAAACGGCCTCGCGGTTGGTGACGACGAGCCGGGCGACCCGGCGATCGGTGCCCTTAGAGGTCTCATCCGCGTCCTGGCGTACGAGCATCCCGACCTGCGCGCCGCCCTGCTTGATTTGGACACCGCGGACGACGCAGTTGAGAAGCTGGTGACCGAGCTGGGGTCGTCTGGCGGCGATGACGTGATCGCCTGGCGGGGGAAGCGCAGATATGTTGAACGCCTCACGCGGGCGACGCTCCAAGAGCGCGAACCCAAGCCGATTGTCCGCCCGGATGGCTCCTACATCGTCACCGGCGGTCTCGGCGGCATCGGTATGGTCGTCGCTCGCTGGCTGGTCGACAGGGGTGCTGGGCGTGTCCTGCTCAACGGTCGCAGCCACCCCTCGCCAGAGCAGCGGCAGAGCCTAGCCGACCTTGAAACCCGCGCCGAAATCGTCGTCGTGCCAGGCGACATCTCTGCAGAAGGGGTCGCGGAGCGACTCGTGACCGCTGCCGAAGAGACCGGACTGCCGTTGCGGGGAGTCGTCCACTCGGCGGCGGTGATCGACGACAATCTCGTCGCCACCTTCAGCAGGGAAAGCCTGGAGCGGGTTTGGGCGCCCAAGGTGGGCGGCGCATTACGGCTGCACGAAGTAACGTCCACGCGACAGCTCGACTGGTGGGTTGGCTTCTCTTCGGTGGCCTCGCTGCTAGGCTCCCCAGGGCAGGGCGCGTACGCATGCGCTAATGCGTGGCTTGACGCCCTGGTCGCGTGGCGAAGAGCATCGGGTCTGCCTGCGACCGCGATCAATTGGGGCCAGTGGTCGGACGTGGGAATCGCGCGCTCGCTGACACTTGGTGTTCTCGATCCCATTACTCCTGTCGAAGGTATCGAGGCCCTTGAGTCGCTGGTGGGCGGCAACCTCGCCAGGGTGGGGGTCGCACGGCTGCGTCTTGATCGGGCCGCTGCCGCGTTCCCCGAGATCCGCGGTCTCGGCTACTTCGCAAGACTGGTCGAGGAGTTGGACGCGCTCAGCGAAGGCGGTGATTGGCCGGGTCCGGACGCGCTTCGCGAACTCGATCCTGTCGAGGCCCAACGGACCGTCACCGCGCGGTTGCGGCAACGCATTTCGGCCATCATGGGGTACCCTGACGACTCAGCCATCCAGACGAACCAGCCGTTGACTGAACTGGGTATGGATTCGCTGATGGCCGTGCGGATCAGGAACACCGTTCGCGGAGACTTCGGCGTGGAGCCTCCAGTGGCACTTCTCTTGCAAGGCGCCACACTTGCCGACCTTACGTCCGACCTCGTCGGCCAACTCGGCCTCGCGGGCCAAGACAGCACCGAGCACGCGAACGGACTTCGCGACCGAGCCCAGCAGCGTGCCGCAGCACGCCAGCGAGCCGCCATGCGGCGAAAGGCAGGACAACGAGTGTGACCACCAGTATCGCATCTTCATCGAACTCCCTGTTGCCCAATGCGATTGCGGTCGTCGGTATGGCCGGCAGATTCCCCGGCGCCAATTCTGTCTTGGCGTTCTGGAACAATCTGCGGCGCGGCGAGGAATCGATCGTCACCCTGTCGGAGGACGAGCTCATCGCCGCCGGCGTCGGCGAAAAGCCGCTGGCAAACCATGCATACGTTAAGCGGGCGGCGCTGCTGGATGGGATAGACGAATTCGACGCTGATTTCTTCGGCTTCACTCCGCAGGCCGCTCGCATGATGGATCCGCAACACCGGCTGTTCTTGCAGTGTGCGTGGCACGCGTTGGAAGACGCCGGCTATGACCCAGCGCAGATCGATGAGTCGGTCGGGGTGTACGGAACAAGCTCCGCCAGTGGGTATCTGCTGCACAACCTTATGTCGCACCATGATGCCAACGCGATCATCGGGCAGGGAGCCACCTTCGAGATGGTCAACTTGTCGCTGCAGAACGACAAGGATCATCTGGCGACCCGGGTGGCACACCAGTTCAATCTGCGCGGCCCAGCTATCTCGATTCAAACGGCATGCTCGTCGTCGCTGGTCGCGGTTCATTTGGCTTGCCAAAGCATTTTGAACGGTGAATGCAACATGGCCCTGGCCGGCGGGGCATCAATCCGGGTCCCGCACCGCGTCGGCTACTGGTACCAACCGGGAACGATGGTGTCGCCCACCGGCCATTGCCGGCCGTTTGATGTGCGGGCGGACGGCACTATCTTCGGCAGCGGAGTCGCTGCTGTGGTGCTCAAGCCTTTGGAGGCCGCCGTCGACGACGGGGACCGCATTCATGTGGTGATCAGGGGATCGGCGATCAACAACGATGGATCGACGAAAATGACTTATGCGGCGCCCAACGCCGTCGGTCAGGCCGAGGTCATCGCCGAGGCGCATGCAGTGGCCGACATCGATGCGTCGAGCGTGAGCTATGTCGAGACTCACGGAACCGGCACAGCGCTTGGCGACCCGATCGAAATCGAAGGGCTGCGACAAGCATTCGGTGTTTCCAGTACACCCAGGCCCGGTCCGTGCTTTGTCGGTTCGGTCAAGTCCAACATCGGTCACCTGGAGACAGCGGCCGGGATGGCCGGCCTGATCAAGGCGATTCTCTGCCTAAAGCACCGGGCAATTCCGGCAACTCTGCACTTCACCAGCCCCAACCCTGAGCTGCACCTCGACCGAGGGCCCTTCATCGTGCGCAGCGAGTACGGCCCCTGGGAGTGGGACGGCGTTCGGCGCGCGGGGGTCAACTCGTTCGGTGTGGGCGGCACCAACGCGCATGTTGTCTTGGAAGAGGCGCCGGTGGTTTCGGGGTCTGACATCCAGCCCGGGCCGCAGGTGCTGCTGTTGTCGGCCCGAACTGCTGAGGCCCTCAACGAGTCACGCTCAGCCCTTGCCGCCGAATTGTGTGGCTCAGATAAGCTGAACTTGTCTGACGTCGCGTTCACCCTTGCGGGTCGCCGAAAAGAGAACATCCGGATGGCGGCGGTCGTCAACGATCAGCAGCACGCGCCGAATGTGCTGCGGGATTCCGAGCACGACAACGTTTTCGTCGGTGAGTCGGTGACCGACGAAACAGGCTCGGAGCGAGTCGCTTTCCTTTTCCCGGGCCAGGGCGCTCAGCACATCGGCATGGCACGGGGTCTCTACGAGTCCGGGCCGGTGTTCGCCCAACACTTCGATCAGTGCGCCGCAGCGTTTGACGAGGAGTTGGGCATCGACCTGCGTGCGGAGGTATTCGAGGGGGCCGCACGGAACCTCGAGCGTACCGACCGGGCTCAACCCGCCCTGTTCGCGGTGGAATACGCATTGGCGAAGTTGATCGAATCCTACGGGGTTCGCCCGGCGGCGTTAGCGGGACACAGCATCGGCGAGTATGTAGCGGCCACCGTCGCGGGTATCTTTGATCTCCCGACGGCAGTCAAGGCGGTGTCGATGCGCGCCCGCCTGATGCATGCAGCGCCCCGTGGGGTCATGGTCGCGGTGGCGCTGAGCCCGGATGCCATCGCCGAGTACCTTACGCCAGACGTCGACCTCGCCGTGGTCAACGATCCGGGGGGCTGCGTCGTTGCGGGATCTGATGAAAACATCCGCAAGTTCGCCGATCGCCTCGCCGAACAGAAAATCGTGGCTCGTCGGGTCCGCACATCGCATGCGTTCCATTCACGATTGATGGATTCCGTGATCCCGGAGTTCAAAGGCTTCCTGTCCCGCCTGACGCTTCGCGAACCGCAGATACCTTTGCTTTCCAACGTCACCGGAACATGGATGTCACCCGGCGAAGCGACCAATCCTGCGACGTGGGCGCGTCAAATCCGGGCAACCGTCAGGTTCTCCGACGAAATTGATGTGCTGCTTAGCGATCCGACCCGCGTCCTCGTCGAGGTGGGTCCCGGCGGAAGTCTGACAGGGTCGGCGACGCGTCACCTTAGGTGGTCGAGCGGACACCGCGCCGTTCGCCTCATGCGCCACCAAGCTCAAAACCGCAGTGATCGCGACACCTTCCTGCTCGCGCTCGGGCAACTCTGGGCAGCGGGTATCGACGTCGACTGGACGCCGCCGTCAGCCGGCCACCGGCCACGACTGGTTGCGCTTCCCGGTTATCCCTTTGTCCGCCAACGGCATTGGGTCGACTACAAGCCACCGGTCGGGCCGGCACAGGGTACCACTGCGACGAATGGGACGGCACCGTCACCTGACGCCGCCACCCCTACCCATGCGGCCACGAACGGCAAGTCGCAGATGGAGGACACGCTCCGGCGCATCTGGGCGCAGTGTCTCGGTGTCGGCTCGATCGACAGGAACGCCAACTTCTTCGAACTCGGCGGTGACTCACTGATCGCCATCAGCGTCGCGATGACCGCCGCCAACGAAGGACTGGACCTCACACCACAGGACCTCTACGAGAACCAGACCGTGGCCGCTCTGGCCAAAACCCTGGTTGCCCGCTACGCGGCGGGCGGATTGGCGCGCCGGTCGGAGAATGATGTGGAGCACCCCCCTGTTCCGCCGAACATCGAGCACTTCCTCCAGCATGGGCTGCGGGAGGCGGGCCGCTGGCGCATCCCACTGATCCTGCGGCTTCGCCGCGATTTGCAGGTCGACGACATCCGCGCGGTGCTCACCGCCGCGACCAAGCATCACGATGCGCTGCGGCTGCGGATTGTTCACCGCGCCGGAACATGGGAGCAGCACCTCGATGAACCACGGGAGTTCACCGGACTGGGCACATACTCGCTTCCGGACGGTGTGCCGCCGGGAAGTTCTCAGGAGCGGGAAGCCGTGTTCGAGATTCTCAAGGAACAAATGCGGGCCCAGCATCTCTCCAGCCCACCGCTGACCGCCACCTATATCCGTGGCGTGGCAGACGGGCCATGCTATCTGGCGATCAGTGTGCACGGACTTGCCGGCGACAATGCCTCGCGCGACATCCTGCTCACCGACATCTTCACCGCGTTCGGGCAACGACTGGCCGGCGAAGGGATTGCGCTGCAACCGGTCACCACACCGTGGCGTGAGTGGTCACAACGGTGCGCAGCGCTCGCTGCCCATCCCGCGGTCATCGAAAGCCGCGATTTCTGGCTGGAGACCGTCACTAAAGCGACCCTGCGCGTGGCGGATCAGGTATCGGAGCCACCTGAGTTGGACGACCTGATGAGACTGTCGTCGACGCTAACCGTCTCGGAGACAACGGAAATCGATGATGCCCGACGCCGGCTTCGGGCACCCATCGAGGAAATCCTGCTGGCCGCACTGGGGCGGACGATCGCGGCCGCGGTCGGTGACGGTTTCGTCGCGGTTGACCTCGGCGGGCCGGGCCGGTCGGTACTTAAACCCGATGTCGACCTGCGCAGGACGGTTGGCTGGTTTACCACCGTCTATCCCATCGCTCTCACGTGCGCGAAGAGCCAAGACGCGAGTGCTCGGCAACTGTTGGATGCGGTGCACGACAGACTGAAAGCCGTGCCGCACTACGGAATCGGATACGGGCTGTTGCGGTACATGTACGCGCCGACCGCGCGGCTGCTCAGCGCCACGCCCCCGGCTGACATCTTTTTCTCGTACGTGGGTGCGATTCCCGACCTGGCGGCCGTGCCATCCGGCGATGCCCCGGTTCGGTTCGATTCCGACACGGCCATGCCGGTACGCGAGGCGGTCCCCGGCTTGGGGCACGCCGTGGAACTCAGGGTGTATCGCTCGGCGGGTGTGCTGCATCTGGATTGGTGGTATGACACCCGCCGGCTCGAGCCGACAGACGTGGAATCGCTTGCCGACCGGTTCTCGGCCGCGCTGATGGAACTGACCCGGGAAGCGATCGCGGAGGATGAAATGGACTCGGCCAGCGAGGAACTGGCCTTAGTGGATTTGTCGTCAGCTGACACCGGCATAGGAGAAGCGAATGCCCAGCACCGATAATGCGGTGGTCGTCAACGGGATCAGAAAAACTTTTGGTTCCGTTGTCGCGCTGGCCGACATAAGCTTCAAGCTCGGGCGCGGCGAAGTGCTCGGGTTACTGGGCCCCAATGGGGCCGGCAAGACCACGACAGTCGACATTCTGTCGACGCTGACGCGGCCGGATCGCGGCCATGCGGAGGTCGCCGGGTATGACGTCTTGTCTGATCCGGCCGGCGTGCGGCGGTCGATCATGCTCACCGGCCAGCAGGTGGCGCTCGACGAGATGCTGACCGGCCGGGAGAACCTAGTGATGTTCGGTCGCCTGCAGGGGCTGAAGAAGTCGCAGGCGCGATCGCGGGCGAAGGAGCTTCTCGACCAGTTCGACCTGGTTGACGCGGCTGACCGGAGTGTCAGTACGTATTCCGGCGGGATGCGCCGGCGGATCGACATCGCCTGCGGATTGGTGGTCCGCCCCGAAGTCGCGTTTTTGGACGAGCCCACGACCGGACTGGATCCCCGCAGCCGGCAGAGTATCTGGGACCTGGTCTCCAACTTCAAGGAGGCTGGCATCGCCACGCTGTTGACCACCCAATACCTGGAGGAGGCCGACGCCCTCAGTGACCGCATCATCGTGATCGATCACGGCACGATCATCGCGGAGGGAACGGCCGACGAACTCAAGGAGCGTACCCGAGCGACCTACTGCGAAATCGTTCCGCGCCACCTGACGGATCTACCCGCCATGGCCGAGGCGCTCGGTTCGTTGTTGCCGGAGAAGGACCGGGCGGCGCTGACAACGGCATCCGACCGTATCGCGATGCCCGCCCCCGACGGCCCGAACACCCTCGTGGAGGCCCTGCATCACTTGAACGCGGCGAACATTGAGTTGGCCGACATCGCTTTGCGGCGACCCTCGCTTGACGAGGTCTTTTTCGCGCTCACAACGGAGGACACTGGCGACAGGTCCGGCACGCGCGTTGAAGCCGGGGAATCCGGACGCACATCGGGGGGGCGGCATCGTTTGGAGCGCACCAGCGACATGTCCTCGACGCGCGCCGACGCAGAAGTGCTCTCGTGATCACTACCGCGGCTGTCCGGCCGACGACATCCACCGTTCAGCAGTGGTGGGTGCTGACGGTTCGCGTGATCACGCCCACGCTGCGCAATGGGGAGGTGCTCACCCAGGTCGCCGCGTCGACCATGTTCACGGTCGGTTTCTACATCCCGCTCAAACAGATCATGGGTGCCTTCACCCAGGGCATGAGTAGCTATGCGCAGTACCTGATGCCGCTGATCGCGCTACAAGCGATCACATTCGCCTCCGTATCGGCGGCGTTCCGATCAGCGAGCGACTCGGTGCAGGGCATCAACCGGCGATTCAAAACCATGCCGATCGCCCCGCTGACACCGCTGGCCGCACGCATGTCGGCCAGCATGTACCGCTGCTCCATCGCGCTGGTGGTCTCGCTGATGTGCGGCCATGTCATCGGGTTCCGGTTCTACGGCGGCTTGGCGCACACCGTGTGCTTCTGCCTGCTGGTTCTGCTGATCGGCGCTACGTTGGCGTTGATCGGAGACCTGATCGGCGCTGCGAACAAGAATCCGGAGGCCACACTGCACTTAATGATGCCGCCGCAACTGATTCTCGGTCTGTTGTCGGTCGGTCTGCAACCGGTCGAACGGTTCCCGTCTTGGATCCGACCCTTCGTCAGGGATCAACCGACATCTCAGTACGTCTACGCGCTGCGGGCGTTGGCCGGGGACAGCACGCCGGCGGCCGGTTCGGTGACCTGGTCTCTGATCGGCCCGACGCTAGCTTGGGTGGCGGGCTTCATAGTGATTCTTTTTCCGCTGCACGTTCGGGTTGCCTCGAGGCGGCGATGATGTCTGTCGGATTGGAGGACAAGACGACCGTCGCACTCGGTGGATTCGGCGACGTACGCCCAACGGTTTGGCGTGACTCTAAAGAGAACTCACCTCGGCGGCTCGTTGTGCATACCTGGGTGCTCACCGCGCGATTACTTCGTCGGTGGAGCCGCGATCTTCATACCGTGGCCGAATCGCTAGTCATGCCTGTTGTACTGCTAGTGACACTGAACATCGTTTTGGGAGATGGCATTTCGCAGCTCACTGGGCACAGCGCTCTCCATGGCAGCGTCCCGCTGATCGCGATGGTCGGGACCATGTCCGGGTCGATGGTCGGCGGGATCGGTCTCATGCGCGAACGCACAGACGGATTGCTTACCCGATTGTGGGTGCTGCCCGTGCACCGGGCATCGGGCCTGCTGTCCAGACTGGTGGCCGATGCGGTACGGATTGTGGTAACCACAGCGGTCATTATGTGCGCCGGGCTCGTGCTGGGCTTCCAGTTCCGGCAGGGAATCCTGGCATCGGTGGCGTGGCTGTTCATCCCGACTGTCTTCGGGGTGGCGTTCACAATGGTCGTCATCACCCTCGCGTTGTACTCGGCGAACACGATTGTGGTGGAGGCCACCGAGATCGTCTGGGGACTGCTGATGTTCTTTTCCACCGGCTTTGTGCCGCTCGACCAGTACCCACGCTGGATTCAGCCAGCCGTCCAACATCAGCCGATGAGCTATTGCATCGAGGCGATGCGCGGACTGTCACTTGGTGGTCCGGTGTTGGCACCGGTGGTCGCAATGCTGCTCTGGTCGGCGGGCATCGCCGCCGTGTGCGCGGTGCCGATGGCGATCGGGTATCGAAGGGCCAGCATGCGGGGATGAAGTCCTTAATTGCCGTGTTCGCGAATCGTCATGGAGCTTGAGAATGTTTTCATCGTCGGTGATTCGGAAGCTGTCCCGTAGCGAGGAAATGTTCGCCGAGACACAGTGTTTCGTGGGTCTCGGCGCGCATGTGAAGGGGTCGATCGATGTTGACGCTCTATCGGCTGCCTTCGATGCGCTGCTGGAGGCGCACCCCATTCTTGGTGGCTACCTCGAGCGTGGCCCCGACGGGCGGCATCAGATCGCCGTCGACGATCTACTCCACCCAGGAATCGATGTGGTGGAGATCGATGATCCGGCCGCCGAAGGCCCCCCTATGCACTTCGACCAGAGCGAGTCGCTGATCCATCTGCGGTTGACCATGCGCGGGCGAGACGTGCAGCCGACCCTCTACATCCATCACAGCCTCGCCGACGGTCACCACGAGTTCAGCCTCGTCGAGGAAATGTTCTCCTATTACACCGACCTGGTCTGCACCGGCAGCATCCGCCCAGTCACCGTCCAGGCCGCGCCGGAACCGTTAGAAGTTGTGCTCGCCCAACGGGGAATACAGAAACAGCAGTGGTCGGGCCTCGAGCGGTTCATGCCCGCGATGTTCGCCTACGATCTGCCGCCATCCCGGCGAGCCGCCTCTGATGTCAAACCTGCGTCGCCGCTGCGTGTTCCCATGGCGGGGTGCCAGCTGAGCGAGCGCGAGACACACGATCTGATCGCGTTTAGTCGTTCACATCGGGTTGGCCTGAACGGGTTGCTGTCTGCGGTTGTCCTCTTGGCGGAGTGGGGACTTCGCGGCAGGACGAATATCCCGGTGCCCTACGTCTATCCGGTCGATTTGCGCTACGTCCTCTCACCCCCGGTATCTGCGACCGCGTGCACCAACCCGGTGGGGGTAGCCACCTATCTCGCCGAGATCGACCACAACACCGATGTGGTAAGCCTCGCCCGGGACATCGTCGAGACTTTTCGAGCGGACCTGTCCGGCGGGGTGATCCATCAGTCGCTGCTGCACTTCAGCCCGCAATACGTCGGGAATCCACCCGGCTTGCCGGATGTCGTCATGTTGACCGACAGCGGTTTGGTGCCCCCCGTGCGTACACCGCCGGATGTGGAATTGACCGCCACCCGTGGCGAGTTGTTCTTCGCCGTCAACGCCGGAATCGATATGTACATGAGCAAGATCTTCGCCGGGCAATTGGTGATCGAGTACCACACGCATGCGCCGGAGCCGGAGAAATCGATCGCGGCAATACATTCGCTGCTCCGCACCGTCGCCGAGCAGCATGCTGCTAGCGGCGTCAGTTAACGGGTCCGAAGGCGTAGCGATGGTATTGCAGTGTTCGGCGCAGCGGCGGGACCACGCGAACCAGCCTGCCCACCAAACGGAACCCGGCCGATGCCCGGCGAAACGTGCTGGCGTCGAAGAACGTAACGGCGATCAACAATCGGACCCCGGGGACTCGGCTCAGGATGTCCTGCGGGCTATCGACCGCCCAGTGCAACGTCGACCCGGTTCGCCGCACCAACGTGTGCGTCTTCTGCGACTTGATTGCCAGCCAATTGTAGAAGTCGATCTGCAGTTCACCGGACGGGAAGCGGTCGACGACGCGGCGCAGCAGCGTGACGCCGTCGTGTTCCGTCAGATACATGCTGATGCCCTCGGCCATCAGCAGCACGGGGCGGTCCGCGGGAATCTGGTCGAGCCAGGACGGATCGGTCGCCGAAGTGGCGATCAGGTGGTACTGCGGGCGGGACGGAAAGACCTTCTGGCGCAACGCAATGACCTCCGGGTAGTCGAGGTCATACCACTGCACGCCCGGACCGGGGTCCAGCCGGAACACCCGGCTGTCCAAACCGCACCCCAGATGCACGACGGTGCACTGCTGGTGAACGGCCAGGAACTGGCGCGCCCAGATGTCGTACTGGGCGGTGCGCACGGTGATCAGGGGCGCCCACCTGGCGGTGATACCAATCTCGCGGAAGTCGTAATCGAGGCGGCTGACCGCTTCCTTCGCGTACCGATCACCCAGGACCGGGCGGTCGAAATCGGCGTCCAGCGCCTTGAGATACAGGGTCGCCAGCATGGTCTGCGCGGCGCCGATGAGATCGACGGAAACCTTGTCGGTCACGCATCCGAGGCTAATGTCTGGTGGCCGGGGCGGTTCGCAGTTTCCTGGTCAGCGGTCACCCATTTACCACCGACGTCCACCACGGACGTCGTACGCTGTTCGTTACCCCACGCGGCAAGGAGCGCCGATGGCCGTCATTAGTACCCCGAATTATTTGCTCGCCCGGGCGCGGCGCCGGCTCATGCCGACGCTCAACAACATTCCAGGCATGGGAGTGGTCGAGAAGCGGGTGCGCGCTCACGAGTGGAAGACGAAGGTGCTGGCCAAGCCACCCACCGGCAGCGGCCTCAAGCCAGTCCTGGGCAATTCGGGCCTGCCGCTTCTCGGTCACAGCATCGAGATGTTCCGCGGGGGACCCGACTTCGCGCTGCATCTGTATCGGAAGTACGGCCCGGTGTTTTTTCCGACGTGCGGATCCTGCGCTCGGTCAACGCTTTGGGGCCGGATGCCACCCAGGCCGTGTTCTCCAACAAGAACAAGGACTTCTCCCAGAAGGGCTGGTATCCGATTTGCGGTCCGTTCTTCAACCGGGGCCTGATGCTGCTGGACTTCGACGAGCACTTGTATCACCGGCGCATCATGCAGCAGGCGTTCACCCGCACCCCGTTGGCCGGCTATGTCGAGCACATCGACCGGGTGGTGACGGCCGTCGTCGCCGACTGGCCCACCGACGATGCCCGGTTCCTGTTTCACCCGGCGATGAAGAAACTCACCCTCGACGTGGCGTCGATGGTGTTCATGGGCCACCAGCCCGGCACCGATCGCGACCTGGTCACCAAGGTCAACGATGCCTTCACCATCACCACCCGCGCCGGCGGCGCGTTCATCCGCTACCCGGTCCCGCCATTTAAGTGGTGGCGTGGCCTGCGCGGCCGTAGGGTCCTCGAGGATTACTTCACGGAGCGGGTCAAGGAACGCTGCGATGCCGAGGGGACCGACTTGCTCACCGTGTTGTGCCACAGCGAGGACGAGGACGGCAACAGCTTTACCGATCAGGACATCGTCAACCACATGATCTTTTTGCTGATGGCCGCCCATGACACCTCGACGACGGCCACTACGAACATGGCCTATAACCTGGCCGCCCATCCGAAGTGGCAGGAACGGTGCCGTGACGAGTCGGCGCGGCTTGGCGACGCCCCGCTGGACATTGAGTCGCTGGAGAAGCTGGAGACGCTGGACCTGGTGATGAACGAGTCGCTGCGGATGGTGACGCCACTGCCGTTTACCATGCGCCAGACCGTGCGCGACACCGATCTGCTGGGCTATTACCTACCGGCCGGCACTCTTATGCTGGTCTGGCCGTCAATGAACCACCGCTTGCCCGAGCTGTGGACCGAGCCGGACAAGTTCGACCCGGAGCGCTTCGCCGAACCGCGGGCCGAACACAAGAAGCACCACTACGCCTTTGTCCCGTTTGGCGGTGGGGCGCATAAGTGCATCGGATTGGTTTTCGCGCAACTGGAGGTCAAAACCGTCATTCACCGACTGCTGCGCCGATACCGGCTCGAGTTGGCCCGACCCGGGTACCAGCCGCGCTGGGACTACGGCGGCATGCCGATCCCGATGGACGGCATGCCGATCGTGCTGCGCCCGCTGGGTTAGGTTAGGCCAGGCGGGTCGCTGCAGTAGCCGGCTGCAGGACGTGATGACGGGACAAGCTTTCCCCGCCCGCAAACCATCGAAAGCTCGACAAGGAGGTGCAGTCGTGACGAACGTGGCCAGCAATCAGCGGAGCGACCGGCGGTCACGGGTCTTGCTGCTCTACTACACCTACACGGGGCAGGCACTCAAAGTCCTTGAGGCCGCGGCAGAAGTGTTCCGCGACCGAGGGTGCGAGGTGCAGAAGGCCGAGATCGAGTTCACTGACCGGCGGTTTGCGAAACGGTTCTCGTGCTTCCCGATGCGGCGTGTTTGGCCCGACATGCTCAGCGTGCTTCCGGCCCAGGTACGCCGTGCCAGCGGGGAGATCCGCACCCCGGATGCGGTGCGAGACGGGGACTACGACCTGATCTGCATCGGTTCGCCGACCTGGTGGCGGACCGTGAGCATGCCGATGCGATCTTTCCTGAAGTCGGACGAGGCGCGGAAACTCTTGGCGGGCAAGCCCTTCGCCGTCTTTGTTGTCTGCCGCCGCTATTGGCGCGAGAACCTGACAGCGGTGCGCAAGCTGGCAGAGAAGCAGGGCGGTCGGTACGTCGACGGGCTCCATTTCGCCTATCCCGGCGACCAGCTTCACTCCATGCTGTCGCTGACCAGCTACCTGGCGACGGGTGAGTACCGCGACCGGTATCTGGGCGTCCGTATCCCGACGACCAACGTCCAACCGGAGCAGCTGGAGCAGACGCGAAAGTTCGCGTCTGCCCTCGCGGATCGGTTATTCGGAGAGACGCCGGCGAGGCCGCGCGACGAAACGCCGCAGCCGCGATGAGCATCACCTTGTAAGGAGTTTGGTTTGCTATGCCGCGTTCGTTCGACATCTTGACCGAATCGCCCGCCAGCGTCGAACAGGTTCATGCGGCGTTCAGCCGCGAGGACTATTGGCTGGCCCGCCACGCGGCCTTCGACGTCACCAGCACGCTAGATTCGCTGGTCCTCGAGGCCGACGGCACGGTGACGGTGCGCGCCACCCAGCACCTCGGTCGTCAGTTGTTACCCGGGGTGGTTGCCAAACTCGTTCCCGGCGACCTGAAAATCCTGCACAGCGAGACGTGGAGACCGGTCGGTGACCGCCGGGTACGTGGGCAGGTCAGCGTCTCGGCTCCCGTGTGGTTGGGATCAGGCCGTGCGGAAGCGTGGCTGGCGCCCGCGGGCAATGGCTCGCGGCTGCGGTTCGCCGCGACAGTGGAGGTCAAAGTCCCGTTGGTGGGCGGCAAGCTCGAGAACTCCATCGGAGCCGAGTTGGCTGAGAACATTTCCGCGATCCAGCGCTTCACTACAACTTGGATTACCGAACATGCCTGACGCCGCCATCTGGGCCGCCAGTCGCATGGATGTTCGCACTGCTAGTCCCAGCATCCATTGTTACAGTAGCGACTGCTCAGGCCGCGTTGCCGGCAGTAGTCAACGGATTAGAACAGGGGAGCGCTTGTGGCCACGGTTCCGTGTCGCATCGAAGATGAAATCACCAGTGCTCGGCTGCGTCGCTGGGCGGACGAGTGCCGACGCACGGCGCGCGTCTTGGTGTCGCGCTCCGACGGTTCACAGACTGGTCAGATATACGACATCATCGGCACCCAGAACCTGTTCGACGAGGAGTCGTTGTTCATCAACTTCGGCTACTGGAAAAACAACCCCGCAACCCTGGATGAGGCGAGCCGAGACCTGGCCCGTTTTGTTGCGCGGAGCGGCGACTTCGATGCGACGGACATTGTGGTGGACTGTGGGCCTGGCTACGGCGACCAAGACATCTTGTGGGTCAACGAGTTCGGGGTGAAACATATTACGGGAGTAAATGTGGCCACCGAACAAATCGCCATCGCCACGCGCCGTGTGGAAGAAGCTGGGTTGGCCGACAGAATCGACTACGTCAACGCGTCTGCCACCGCACTACCGCAAGAAGACGAATCGTGCACCAAGGTTGTCGCACTGGAATCGGCTTTTCACTTCCCGTCGCGCGTCGACTTCTTCTCCGAAGCGCTGCGGGTGCTCAAACCGGGCGGCCGGTTGGTGACGGCCGATATCGTTCCCAAACGAACATTTCTCAATACGCGGTTCCGCAAGCAGGTTGACCGGCTCGGCTGGCGGGGAGCGTCGCCCAAAGCTGTCCGGAAAGCGGCGAACGTCGTGGCCTACCGAGACCTGCTGGTGGACGTAGGCTTTGCCGAAGGTGAAACGCGATCCATCGCGGACGACATTTTCCGGCCGCTGGCCAGGTTCCTGTCTAAGCTAAGAGCCTGTTCGCGCCGGAAAGGAAGTATGTGAATCCGCTTCTCCGGTGGACGGTTAGACGGGACAATTTTTGGATACACGAATGGCATGTGGGCTACATCCTGGCAGTGGCGCAGAAGGCGTAATGAGACATCATGCGTCCACGGCCGCCCCAGCTCTACGCGACATGCTTGAGGTAATCGACAAGGGGTGTGTCAGCGAATCCCACCCCGTACCACTGCTTTTCGTCCATGGGGCCTGGCATGCGGCATGGTGTTGGGACGAATATTTCCTGAACTTCTTCGCCGACAAAGGTTATCGCGCTGTGGCGGTAAGCCTTCGCGGCCATGGAAGCAGCCCGACTCCCAAGCTACGTACCTGTTCGCTCGCCGATTATGTCGAGGATGTCAGCGTAGTTGCCGACAGCCTGACCAGAAGACCGGTGGTGATCGGCCACTCCCTGGGCGGCTTTATCGTCCAGAAGTATCTGGAGTCGCACGACGCTCCCGCCGGCGTGTTGATGGCGTCCATGCCTCCGCAGGGAAACCTCGGATCCGGCCTGCGCTGGCTGAAACAGCACCCGTGGCATTTCACGAAAATCGCAATCACGGGCAAGTCATTGGCTTATGTCAACACCCCCCAACTCGCGCGAGAGCGATTCTTCTCCGCACAGACGCCGGACGCCCAAGTCTTGCACTACGTGACGCGGCTCCAAGAAGAGAGCACACGAATCGGCTTGGACTGCCTTCTTCTCAGCCTGGCCCGGCCTAAACGGGTGACCACGCCGCTGCTGGTCTTGGGGGCGCAGAATGACGGCGCGCACACCGCGAAAGAAGTACGCGCGACGGCACGCGCATATCGCACCGAAGCAGAATTCTTCCCCAACATGGGTCATAACATGATGATCGAACCGGGATGGGCTGCTGTGGCTGAACGGATCCACACGTGGCTCGGCGCTCACGGGCTGTAAGGCCCGCGTCCAGCGACCGGCCAGCCGTTGGGCGGTAGCCTTCCCGACATGACCGACACGCCGCATTCCGCTACCGCCGCCGGTGCCTCCGGCGTCGCGCCGAGCGCCGCCGAGGCGCTTGCCCGCCTCGACATGCCGCTGCTCGACGCGATGATGACCCAGCGCGCGGTGCGTCGCGTCCACCCAGAACCGGTCGACGACGCGGTGGTGTTGAAGTGCATCGAGCTGGCGCTGCGAGCACCGACCGGTGCCAACGGCCAGAACTGGGAGTTTGTCGTCGTCAAGGACGGCCGCATCAAAAGAAAGCTCGCCAAGCGTTACCGGCAGGCCTGGTCCCTCTATTACCACGCGATGATCCGGCGGGTCGCTGCCCGCGACGAGTCGATGGCAAAGATCGCGCGTGCGGTGCAGTGGCAGGTCGACCACTTCACCCAGATCCCGGTCCTGGTGGTGGCTTGTCTGCGGCTGGGCGCCCGGGACGGGAAGCTGCCGCTGGTGCCGCTGCCGCATGCGGCCGAGTCGGGTTACTACGGGTCGATCTACCCCAGCGTGCAAAACCTGTTGCTGGCGGCGCGCGCCATGGGGCTGGGTGCGTCGCTGATTACCTTGCCGCTGTGGAGCGTGGCGTCCGCACGCAGAACTCTCAAATTGCCGCATTCGGTGACACCGTGCTGCGTCGTGCCACTCGGTTGGCCGCGTGGGCGCTACGGACCCACAACGCGCAAACCGGTCGCGGAGGTGACGCACCTCGATACGTACGGCAACCGAGCGTGGAGCGACACCTGATCGCTCGGGTGCTTCACAGCTTTTTGAGTCCGCGAAGGATCTTTACGTACGGCACATTTGCCGCCAAACCCTTGCGCAGCCGCGGATTAAGCGGGCTGCCGTTGAGTACATTCAGGTATCGGAGGCCGTGATCGCGCCATTCCGCTACTTGGTCGATGACTTCGTCGGCTGTCCCATTAAAAGTGACTTCTTTCATCAGTGAAAGCGGGACTTTCGCTGTGTATGACAAGGCTGTCGGCTTGTCGATGGTTTGTGGAACCAAATCATGCACGCCGGAGAAGTCGGCTCCCACTGGATGCTGAACGCCGTGGCGTCTCCAAGCTTCGGCGGGCGCGGCGAGCGCCCACGCTTTCATGATGACAGAGTCCAGGGCCTCGTCCACGTCGTCGCGATTCCGGCCGGTGACTACGGCACGCTGTGCGGCAGGCGTGATCGACATCGGGTCACGACCGGCGTCCGATGCTGCAGCGCGTACGGCCTCGAGTGCGCGGGCGTAGTCGGTGGGTCGAGAGAGAACGAACGGGACCCAGGCATCGGCATAGCGTCCGGTGGCCCGCAGCATCCGCGGCCCGTGGGCCGCGATCCAGATCTCGGGCCATTTCCCACGGTATGGCGGAAGGGCGAATACGGCGTCGCGTAGCGGAAAGTACGGTGAGTCACGCGAGACGGGTTCCCCGGCCGAATCCCACAATGTGCGAATTGTGGCGATGGCTTCTTCAAACTGTGCCACGGGTTTGGTCCGCTTTACGCCGTAGGGTTCGTTGCCTTCGCGTTCCCCGACACCGATACCGAGGATGGCACGGCCCCGGGTAAGCAGGTGCAGAGTCGCGGCGGCCTGCGCCGTGACCACTGGATGGCGGCGACTGGCGTCGGTGACGCACACGCCGAGTCGCAGTCGGCGGATCCGGTTGCGGGCGGCGAGGTGTCCAAGCATCGTCCACGGTTCAAGGACGGCGTCAACGTTGGGCACCAGTTTCGCTGCGACGCCGAAATATTCAGGTGTCGCGATTGAGCGGGGCAGCGGCGCGTTCAGATGGTCACCGACCCAGAACGAGTCGGCGCCCGTCGCCGCGGCAGTCAGGTAACTCGCCTGCGGCAAGACGGTTGGCGACAACCGCGAATTCACGATCCCATCGACGATGCCGAAACGAAATCCGCCCATACCCACCGACACATTCCCGCTGAAAAGCAACGTCATGCTACGGACGCTACTACCGGGCGCGTTAACGACGCCCTGTTCCTTGACCCCGTCGTCGCTGAATTTGTCTCGACCTGTCGCATCCTCAATCGAAGTGCCTTCTCAACGGGTCATCGCCGCACCCGAGCAGGTCGTGAAGCATCGCCCACGCTGAACGCTGTCGTTCGCAAGATTGACGAAACATGCCCTGCCGCAGGCAACGCCGAGGCTGGTCGTGGTGATCACCGAGATCGCTGTCGGCGTTGCGTGCTGCGCACCTGTTTCTGCTGGATGTGTTGATGCTAGATCGGCGGGCGATGACCTCCGCCTTAGCGCGGTAAACGTCTATGCGCAGCCGGTCTACGGCACTGGGCGCAACGGTCTCGATGCTGGCGGGCGGCCTGCTCCCAAGACTCCGCTGTGGCGCCTGTATGGTTTCCCGACAAACGGGCATCCTTCCCGCACGGATGACCCGTGCCGGAAGGGACGCCCGTCGCCGCTGCGGCTCAGCCCTCAGGGAATGAGCGACAGTGCCAGCTGGGGAATCAGTGAGCCGAGGTTGACTGCGAGCTGGGTGCCCAGCATTGACGCGAGGTCGGTTCCTAGGGTGGGCAGCAGTGTGCTGAGGTTCGCTGTGAGGTTCGATGCCAGGTCGGGACCCAGCATTGACGCGAGGTCGGTTCCTAGGGTGGGCAGTAGTGTGCTGAGGTTCGTTGTGAGGTTCGATGCCAGGTCGGTGCCCAACAGTGAGCTGAGGACGGCGGCAACCTGTGTGTTGAGGTCGGCTATTCCTTGAGGCAGAGCTGTGGTGAGGAATGCCCATAGATCCGCGATGCCGGTAGATTCAAGCAGATCCGCGGGCAGTGTGCCGAGGTTCCCCAGCGCGTCCAGCGGTCCGCTCAGATCCGCGGCCAGTGTGGGGTTCACGTATCCGAGTAGACCACTCAGCAGGTACGCGAACCCCTCCGGCAGGCCCTGAACGAGCTGCGGGAGGCTGGCGGTGTACCCCGTAATGGGCTCCGCGCCATAGTTGGTCAGGGGGAATTGGTTCGGTATGCCCGTGAGATCCTGGAGTAACCCGCCGAAAAACGCCGGCACACTGTAAAGGGTGGGGGCCCCCCAGTACAAGAAACTGCCCGTTGCAAATGGATTGAAGTCAAGGTAGTTGAGTTCGTTGGAGAGGCTAATGATGTTTGTGATCGCGGTCCCAGGATCGGGCAACATGATCGGGTTGTTAGCCGGACTTCCCGTCAAATTAGCGGCCAAAGATTCGAAGGGCAGCAGTGGGTTCAGGACCACAGGCGTGTTGGACCAGACTGTGTCTTGCGGAAAATTGATTACGCCTGTCGCGCTATTAGCCCCTACGGTATTCGCTACTACGGTCCCAAACGTGTATCCGGAAAGCAGCTGCGAAAGCGGTACCTTGAACCAGTTCGCGAAATCACCCAGGACGCTGGCGCATTCGAACTCGCAATTGGCTTTGGCTCCAGCAACGATCTCGGCCTCCGCGAGGACCTGCAGTTCCTCGGCGAAAGGTGTTTCGAACTGTGGGAACGGCACCAGCATGTTAGCGATCGCGTCCACCTGCGCGAAGTTGCCGTTGTCCCAACCCCACGTGTTGCCGAGGGATTCCCACCACCAACTCCCGGTTCCCGCGATCCCGAGCGGCTCGAAAGCGCCGCCGGGTCCGACGGGACCCTCGATCACGGGCTCGAGAGCGCCGTTGAGTCCGACGGGAAGTTCTACGGTTGTTAATAAGCCGGGAACATCGGGGACAACGCTCTGGCCGGCCGGCCCGAGGGCCGCCGCATAAGTTCCTATGGCCTGAATCTCGTTGTACGGAATATTGACGATGTCAGCGAACACGTTATACGGAATGTTCGCGAGGCCGCCCAGGTTGAGGCCTCCAAGGTCGTTAGCGAGGCCACCAAGGTTACCGAGGTCGCCAAGCAAGTCGCTGCTGGCGTCGGCCAGACGCACAGCCGCGCCGGTGACGCGGTGGAGATCGGGTGGCGGCGCGACCGGAGTGACGGCGATGAGGCTGGACGCGACGAGCGCCAAGCTCGCAGTGGCAAACGGACGCGCAGTTACATGCATGACGGCTGCCTTACAAGTCGGTATGACGCAGAAACCTACCCCAGAACAAGCCGGGTTGTCTCGGTTATCGACCACTCGTCCACAGGATTTCCTGAGTGTTAACGGATTTCGGTGGGGGTTGTGCGCGTCAGACTGCGATTTTTGGACGTAACGTCGAGAATGTCGGACGTCACCTGCCGACCTGGCTGCACGCTGCGTGCCGGTGCAGGCGCTGATCGACGATGGCTATTGCGTCTCGCCTGGGTCCGGTTTGGCGCGCCAGAGCGGCCGGGCACGGTATCGCCGAATAGCCTTCTGACTTGGTGCTGGTCGGCTGAGTGCCCTTGATGCGGTGCCGTGTGGGAGTACGGTTTACAGCTTATGGGCGTGCACCAGTTCGACGTGGTCATTGTGGGGGCGGGTTTCGGTGGAATCGGCGCGGCGATCCAACTCAACCGGCTGGGCTATGACAACATCGTGATCGTCGACCGCGAGAACGACCTGGGCGGAACGTGGCACGTCAACCACTATCCGGGCCTTACCGTCGACGTCCCGTCGACCACCTATTCCTACTGGTTTGAGCCCAACCCGTACTGGTCGCGGCTGTTCGCGCCGGGTGCCGAGTTGAAGCGCTACGCCGAGCATGTCGCCGACAAGTACAACGTGCGCCGCTGCATGCGGTTCAACACCACCGTCGAAGGGGCCCGGTGGGACGACGATGCCCAGGTCTGGCGGGTCGCGCTTGCCGGTGGTGAGACGCTGAGCGCGCAGTTCTTGATCGCCGCGACCGGGTTCTTGTGTCAAGCCCGCACCCCAGACATTCCCGGTATCGAGACGTTCAGTGGGCGCATCATCCACACCGCCGACTGGGATGACAGCTACTCGTTCACGGGACGCCGGGCGGCGATCATCGGAACCGGTTCCACCGGTGTGCAAGTCATTCCGGAGTTGGCCAAGGAGGTTTCCGAGCTGACCGTGTATCAGCGCACGCCGATCTGGGTCATGCCCAAGCTCGATGTCGGCTTTTCACCTGCGGTGCAACGGTTTTTCGCCCGGGTGCCTCGTGCGCAGCGCATCGTGCGGTGGCTCACCGATACCGTCATGGAATTCATGATGGTGGTCGCGATGTGGAAATTCCGGTACTTCAAGCGCGTCAACTTCGCCGCGGCGGACCTGTCCAAAGTCTTTCGGTTGCTGTTGGTGCGCGACAAGGGCCTGTGGCGCAAGCTGAACCCGGATTACGACTTCGGCTGCAAGCGCCCGACAATTTCCAATTCGTATTACGGAGCGTTCACCAAGCCGCACGTGCATCTGGAGACCAGTGGTATTGAGCGGATTGAGCCCAGCGGCATCGTCGCCCGCGATGGCACCAAGCGGTTCGTCGATACCCTGGTCCTGGCTACCGGATTCGACGTGTGGGACGCCAACTTGCCGGCGATTGAGGTGATCGGCCGGGAAGGTCGGGATCTCGGAAAGTGGTGGCGCGAGACCAGGTTCCAGGCCTATGAAGGCGTCTCGGTGCCCTACTTCCCGAACTTCTTGACGATGGCCAGCCCGTACGCGTGGGTTGGTCTGTCGTGGTTCAACACGGTGGAATACCAGATGCGGCACATGAATCGGCTATTCGGCGAACTACAGCGGCACGGTGGCCGCACCTTCGAGGTCACCGAACGGGCCAATGCCCGCTTCCTCGACCGGATGACCGATCTGCTTGAGAAATCGGTGTTCTACGCCGGCAACTGCGCAACCTCCCGGTCGTACTGGTTCAACCACAGCGGGGAAGCACCGCTTTTTCGACCGACATCGGTGCGTACCGCCGTCAAGGAACAGGACCGATTCCCGTTGAGCGACTATGCGATAGCCTGATTTCGTCAAACCTGAAACCCCCGACCGGCTCGGCACCGCAGAGGCGCTCGTGTACTCTAAATCGCCGTTACCGGGCAAGCTGGCGCGACTTACCGTGGACGCGCAACCGGTGTCCGGCACGGATAACGGCCTCGGTGGCGTTGATGTCGATGTCGACGTCGAAGGCTGGCCAGGAACGCCGAGTAGTACCGACTCGGCGGTGAAGGGGTGTTCGGCGACGAGCAACTCACCGTCGACATAGATGCTCCTGGCCTCGTCGATTGCGCGCAGCGAAGACAGTAGCGCCACCCGTCATGGCAGCGGAGGCAGCCGTGGGTTCGACGTCGGTGACGGCGACGGACGAAAACGCATCGCTGGCTTCGGTTTCCACACACAGATGGCAGCATTTTCTCGCCCCGCTTTCAGCGCGGTCCCAAGCAAGACATTGCGCAAAGGGTGATGGCCATCCACGTGGCCGAGGAGGCGCCACATCTCGTTTGCCCACCAATACCCGCTCAAGCGTGTCCCGGGCCTTCCCGGGTGGAAGCGCTTCTTGCTGTCGCTATGGGTGCCGTGATCATGCGGATGCTTGGCCTGGCGGTCGTGAAACCGCCGAGGCCTTCTGGCGGGAATTCGACATCCCGCGCAAGGTCAGAAAGCAACTGTTCTTCTGGGCAACGGAGTCGCGGCAATTCCTTCGTGACCTGTTCGCCGACGTCCGGATGCTGTGTTAAGACACCGGACTGATGAATCGCGCCGCCAGACTAATGTGGCGGATCTGCAAGATCAACGGCGAGCCCTCCCGCTACCGAAGCGAACCCCAACGCCAGCACGTGGTCTCGGTTCCCGCGGCCTGAGCCAAGCGCTGCAGGCCCCTTTTCTATGCCGCACGTTATCGGTAAGTCATGCGTTAACCACAGTTCGTGCCTCTTTACCGTGCCCGGTGAGCTGTATGCACCCTGCACCGGACGAGCCGGACTCCGCAACCACGAGATGCTGTTCAGTGATCCGGCGGCCTGCGTGGACTGCGGTGCCTGTGTGCGCGCCTACCCGGTCGACGCGATCGCACCCGACACCCGGCTGGAGCCCAAGCAATGGCCATTCGTCAGGAAAGGAACACGGTAACCGCACAACGGGATCCACTCGGCGCGAGCTCAGCGGAACGCCTCGTCGATGAGCTCCTGCTGCTCGACGGCGTGCACCTTCGACGACCCGGACGACGGCGCAGACATCGCCCGGCGCGAAATGCGCTTAATCCCGCTCAGCTTGTCCGGCAGCAGCTCGGGAAGCTCCAGGCCGAACCGCGGCCATGCGCCCTGGTTGGCCGGCTCCTCCTGCACCCAGAAGTGCTCCCTGACGTTCGGGTAGCGGTCCAGCGTTTCACCGAGTCGGCGTTTGGGCAGCGGGGCAAGCTGTTCGATACGCACGATCGCGATGTCGTCGCGCTTGTCTTTGGACTTGCGCGTGGCCAGTTCGAAATACAGCTTGCCGCTGGTCAGCAGGACGCGGGTGACCTTACCGCGGTTGCCGATGCCATCCTCATAGGTGGGCTCCTCCAGCACCGAGCGGAACTTAATCTCGGTGAAGTCCTTGACGTCGCTGACCGCGGCTTTATTGCGCAACATCGACTTCGGAGTGAACACGATCAGCGGCCGCTGAATCCCGTCCAGGGCGTGGCGGCGCAACAGGTGGAAGTAGTTAGACGGCGTGGATGGCATCGCGATCGTCATCGAACCCTCCGCCCACAGCTGCAGGAAGCGTTCGATGCGCCCGGAGGTGTGGTCGGGGCCCTGCCCCTCGTGCCCGTGCGGCAACAGCAGTACCACGTTGGACAACTGCCCCCACTTGGCCTCACCGGAGCTGACGAACTCGTCGATGATCGGTTGAGCGCCGTTGGCGAAGTCGCCGAACTGGGCTTCCCACATCACGAATGCGTCTGGGTTGCCTACCGTGTAGCCGTACTCGAAGCCGACAGCGGCGAATTCCGACAGCGGCGAGTCGTAGACCAAGAACTTGCCGCCGGTCGGGCTGCCGTCCTTGTTAGTGGCCAGCAGTTGCAGCGGGGTGAACTCCTCGCCGGTTACCCGGTCGATGATCACCGAATGCCGTTGGGAGAAGGTGCCCCGGCGGGTGTCCTGCCCGGAGAGCCGCACCAGCTTGCCCTCGGCCACCAGCGAACCCAGTGCCAGCAGCTCGGCGAACGCCCAGTCGATCTTTCCTTCGTAGGCCATCTCCCGGCGCTTCTCCAGCCCGGGTTGCACCCGCGGGTGCACGGTGAACCCCTCCGGCAGCGCTAGGTGAGCGTCGCCGATGCGAGCCAGCAACGACTTGTCCACCGCCGTGGAGAGTCCCGCGGGGATCATCTGGTCGGACTCCACCGATTCGCTCGGCTGTGCTCCGTGCTTCTCCAGGTCGCGGACTTCGTTGAACACCCGCTCCAGCTGGCCCTGGTAGTCGCGCAGTGCGTCCTCGGCTTCCTTCATCGAGATGTCGCCGCGGCCGATCAGCGCTTCGGTGTAGCTCTTGCGTGCACCGCGTTTGGTGTCGATCACGTCGTACATGTACGGATTTGTCATCGACGGGTCATCACCCTCGTTGTGTCCGCGTCGGCGGTAGCACAGCATGTCGATAACGACGTCCTTCTTGAACTTCTGCCGGAAGTCCACGGCCAGCCGCGCTACCCACTCACACGCCTCCGGATCGTCGCCGTTTACGTGGAAGATCGGCGCCCCGATCATCTTCGCGACATCGGTGCAGTACTCGCTGGACTTCGAGTGCTCGGGCGACGTGGTGAAGCCGATCTGGTTGTTGACGATGATGTGGATGGTGCCGCCGACGCGGTAACCGGGCAGCAGCGCCATGTTCAACGTCTCGGCGACCACCCCCTGGCCGGCGAAGGCGGCGTCACCGTGCACCATCAGCGGCACCACCGGATAGCCCTCCTCAGTATCGCCTTTGTCCAGCAGGTCCTGCTTGGCCCGGACCAGTCCCTCCAGCACCGGATCGACGGCTTCCAGGTGCGACGGGTTAGCGGTCAGCGACACCTGAATGTCGTTGTCGCCGAACATCTGAATGTAAATGCCGGTGGCGCCGAGGTGGTACTTGACGTCTCCGGAGCCGTGTGCCTGCGACGGATTGAGGTTGCCCTCGAACTCGGTGAAGATCTGCGAGTACGGCTTGCCGACGATGTTGGCCAGCACGTTGAGCCGGCCGCGGTGCGGCATGCCGATGACGACCTCGTCGAGCCCGTGCTCGGCGCACTGGTCGATCGCTGCGTCCATCATCGGGATCACGGTCTCGGCGCCCTCCAGCGAGAACCGCTTCTGCCCCACGTATTTGGTTTGCAGGAACGTTTCGAATGCCTCGGCCGCGTTGAGCTTGCTCAGGATGTACTTCTGTTGGGCCACAGTCGGTTTGACGTGCTTGGTCTCGACCCGCCGCTGCAGCCACTCCTGCTGTTCGGGTTCGAGGATATGGGTGTACTCCACGCCGACGTGGCGGCAGTAGGCGTCGCGCAGCAAGCCCAGCACGTCGCGCAGCTTTTTGTACTGCGCGCCGGCGAAACCGTCGACCTTGAACTCGCGATCCAGGTCCCACAGCGTCAGGCCGTGGGTCTGCACGTCGAGGTCGGGGTGGCTGCGGAACCGGGTTTTGTCCAACCGCAGCGGATCGGTGTCAGCCATCAAGTGTCCGCGGTTGCGGTAGGCGGCGATCAGCTCGATGACGCGGGGGTTTTTGTCGACGATCGAGTCCGGGTTGTCCAGGCGCCAGCGCACCGGCTCGTACGGGATGCCCAGCTCACGGAAGATCTCGTCCCAGAAACTGTCCGCGAGCACCATCTCGTGGATGGTGCGCAGGAAGTCACCGGATTCCGCGCCCTGGATGATGCGATGGTCATATGTCGACGTCAGCGTGATCAGCTTGCCGATACCGAGCTCGGCGATACGTTCGGGGCTGGCGCCCTGAAACTCGGCGGGGTATTCCATCGCGCCGACACCGATGATCGCGCCTTGGCCGGCCATCAGCCGCGGCACCGAGTGCACGGTGCCGATGGTGCCGGGGTTGGTCAGCGAAATCGTCACGCCGGCAAAGTCTTCGGCGGTCAGCTTGCCGTGGCGGGCCCGGCGCACGACGTCCTCGTAGGCGGTTACGAACTGCGCGAAGCGCATGGTCTCACAGCGCTTGATCCCGGGCACCGCCAATGAGCGCTTGCCGTCCTTCCCCTGCAGGTCGATCGCCAGCCCCAAATTGGTGTGAGCCGGTGTGACAGCCGTGGGCTTGCCGTCGACCTCGGCGTAGTGGCGGTTCATATTCGGGAACTTCTTGACCGGCTGCACCATGGCGTAGCCCAGCAGGTGGGTGAACGAGATCTTGCCGCCGCGGGTGCGCTTGAGGTGGTTGTTGATGACGATCCGGTTGTCGATCATCAATTTGGCGGGAATGGCCCGCACACTGGTCGCCGTCGGGACGTCCAGCGACGCGGACATGTTCTTGACGACGGTCGCGGCGGCGCCGCGCAGCACCTGCACCTCGTCGCCTTCCGCCGGCGGCGGTCCGGCCGGTCTGGCCGGCGCCACCGGTACGGCGGCCGCTCCATTGCTGACGGCAGCGGTCTTCGCGGGCGATGCCGACGGTTCGGCCGCCGGAGCAGGCTGTGCCTCCGGCGGTGTGGCTGTAGCCGAGACAGCCGGCTTTCCGTCAGTTGTGGTCGGGGTCTCGACCATCGGTTCGGGGTTGTAGTCGACCAAGAACTCATGCCAGCTCGGGTCGACCGAGGAGGGGTCGTCGCGGAACTTGCGGTACATCTCCTCGACCAGCCATTCGTTCTGTCCGAATGGTGAACTTGTACTGCTCACAGCAGCTAACGCCTCGATTCCTCTGTCCAGCAAGCAAGCGGCATGCCGCTTGCGACTTATTGCGCCCTGCGTGTCGACGCTATCTCCCATCGGCGGCGGTCTCGACAGTTTCCGCCCCAGTAAAGGCTAACGCTTCGCAAGCAATTCGACAGGCACGCCAACCGGCAGATCACGGCCCGCAACGCCGCCGTGGCTAGCCGTTGTCAACCGTCGGCAGTAGGTGCAGGATCGCCGGCCAGCGTGCCGGTGGGGTGCCGAACGCTTCGCGGGCGTTGCGGACGATCTTCTTGCCCACGACCCGGTTCCCGACACCGCCGATTGAGGCGCCGATACCGAGTGGCAGCAGTTTGCCGAACATCAGCGCACCGCGCCGCAGCGTGTACCGTCTGACCGCGAACTTAAGCAGCCGCGAATTCAGCTGCGACACCGCGGGCAGCGGCAGCGAGGCCATGCCATCAGTCAGCCAGCCGCCGCGGGTGCGCCCTGGACCGAGCAGTTCGGCGACGGCGCCCTTGCTGTCGTCGCCGACCAGCACGGCCAGTACCAGGGCACGCCGCCGTTCCCGGTGTTCGGTGGGAACGCCGTACACCTCGGCGACCGCCAGTACGAAGACCGCGGTGGCCTCGACGAACACCACCGTTTCTACGGCGACCGCAGACAGCGCAGCGAGCGTTCCGATCCCGGGCAACGTTGCCGCCGAACCCACCGCCGCGCCGCTGGCCATCACCGCGGCCAGATAGCGCTTCTCCAGCTTGGCGACGATATCGGGCGGGCCGGCACCCGGGTCGGCGCGCCGCAGCCGTTCGACATAGGCCTTTGCCGCGGGTCCCTGCAACCGCGCGCTGCGCTCGATGACGTGCGCCAATGCACGTGCCGACACTTTGGGTCGATCGTCGATGGTGGCTGGCAGCGGGTCCGGCTTCGATCCGGTCCGTCGCGCAAACATTTTTCCTCCCTGCGGATGGCGTGCCTCCAGGCTAGCGCCGCTTCGACGAATGCCGGGGGTCGGCGGTTCAGTCGACGACAGGCAGTCAGCCACCGTCATCAGTAGTCCAGTAGGAGGGTCACGTCCGCGACGCGGGGTTGTCCACACCCGCCTCGGCCCGTAGCGTCGCAGCCTATTACTCCCCTCGGAATAATGCGGACCGGGCAATCGGAAGAAGGCCAGACAGGACGGATCATCGATGGCGTACCAACTGACGTCGCTGAGTCGCTGCGATCCGGTCGCCGGCACTGGCGGCACATTGCGCGACCAGCCACCATCATCGGGAGCGAAACGAGGTGGGGACATGACCACGGCGATGATTCGGGCGCGCGGGGGCACGCAACGCGCCAAGGCCAGCAAGCCGGGGAACCGTGCGGGTCGGGTGAACCTATCGAACCCGTGGAACGCGCTCTGGGCAACGATGGTCGGCTTCTTCATGATCCTGCTCGACTCCACCATCGTTGCCGTCGCCAATCCCAGCATCATGGCCAAGCTGAATACCGGTTACGACAACGTGATCTGGGTGACCAGCGCCTACCTGCTGGCATATGCGGTGCCGCTGCTGGTGGCCGGCAGGCTCGGTGACCGGTTCGGCCCGAAGAACCTTTACCTGATCGGTTTGGCGGTGTTCACCGCCGCGTCGTTGTGGTGCGGCCTGTCGGACAGCATCGGCATGCTGATCGCCGCCCGGGTGGTGCAGGGCATCGGCGCCGGGCTGCTCACCCCGCAGACACTGTCGATGATCACCCGGATCTTCCGGCCGGAGCGCCGCGGCATGGCACTGAGCGTGTGGGGTGCCACCGCCGGTGTCGCCACCCTGGTTGGGCCGCTGGCCGGTGGTGTGCTGGTCGACGGGCTGGGCTGGAAGTGGATCTTTTTCATCAATGTCCCGATCGGCATCGTCGGCCTGGCGCTGGCGGGCTGGTTGGTCCCGGTGCTGCCCATGCACACTCATCGGTTCGACCTGGCCGGGGTGGGGTTATCCGGGGCGGGCATGTTTCTGATCGTCTTCGCGCTGCAGCAGGGCCAGTCCGCCGGGTGGGCGCCGTGGATCTGGGCGGTGATCGTGGCCGGCATCGGGTGCATGGCGTTGTTCGTCTACTGGCAGTCGATCAACACCCGCGAGCCGCTGATCCCGCCGGACGTCTTCCATGACCGAAACTTCAGCCTGTCCAACCTCGGGGTGGCGGTCATCGGGTTCACTGCGACGGCGATGGTGCTGCCGGTGATGTTCTACGTGCAGGCCGCGTGCGGTCTGTCGCCGACCCGGTCGGCCCTGCTGATTGCGCCGATGGCGATCGTGAGCGGTCTGCTCGCCCCAATCGTCGGCAAGATCGTTGACAGGTCGCATCCGCGGTCGGTGGTCGGTTTCGGCTTCTCGGTACTGGCGGTCGCGCTGACGTGGCTCTCAATCGAGATGACACCCACAACGCCTATCTGGCGGCTAGTGCTCCCCTTCAGCGCGATCGGGCTAGGGATGGCGTTCACCTGGTCGCCGCTGGTCGCCACCGCGACCCGGAACCTGCCGCCGCACCTGGCCGGCGCGGGTTCCGGTGTGTACAACACGACCACGCAGGTCGGCGCCGTGCTCGGCAGCGCGGGCATGGCCGCGTTCATGACATCGCGGATCACTGCCGAAATGCCGCAGATGCCCGGTGGCGGGTACCCACAGCGTCCAGAGAGAATAGCCCTGCAACTGCCCGAGTTCCTGCGCGAGCCGTTCGCGGCCGCGATGTCTCAATCGACGCTACTGCCTGCGTTCATCCCGTTGTTCGGCATAGCCGCCGCATTGTTCATGGTCGGCTTCGCCACGTCAGCGGTTGCTCGTCATACAACCGGCACCCATGGCCGGTTACCTGGCCACACCGACAGCTTCGACGATCGGACCGAGCGGATCTCGATCACGCCCGACGACGATGGCGACTTAGTGGACGATGACTATGACGATGATGACTACGTCGAGTACGCGCTTTCCTGCGAGCCTGACATTTCGCCTCAGCCGGATCTCGAGGTAGAACCGGCCTACGGCGAAGACGGCACCGAGGCGCTAGAAGCCCACGTCGAACATCCACGCCCAGCACCCACTGAAGCATGGCAGAGCGATCTTGTCGAATCGCGGCACAGCGTGCTCGACGAGCCTCCACCGGCACCGGAGGCCGAGCCGATTGACTTCGCCCACAACGGCTTTCATGTCGACGACGAGCAGCGCTTCCGCCCGATCGCGGACTTCTCACCGCCTGCGATCCCGCCGGCCACAGCCAATCCCGGCGACGAGCACCGGTTCCCCGACGACATCGGTGATGCGGACCGTGCCGACGACCGCGGATCGCATGCCGGTTTCGGCATCTGATTCGGCGAATACCGCAGCGCCTATCGGGGTCCGTCCCGGCACCAGCTGCATGACGTCCCGCTCGAGCCGCCGCCCGCAAGCGACCACACCGGTCCCGCGGGGGCGCGTTCACGCTTGTATGAAGACCACCCGGCCGATGAATTCTGGTACGAACGCTTGTGGAATGGCAGCTCCGCGCGTCACCAGTTCATCGAGGATGCGCCGCCGCGCAACACGCACTACCGTACCGATCCGGACGACCCGGCCACCTACGGTCGGCATTCGGCCCCCGAGAGTGATTGACGACGGCGAGCAAGTAGTCCGCGTTCGCGCTTTCCGACGACAGCGCCAGGAACGCGCCTAGGTCCACCAAACCGGGTGGCGTGGCGGGAAGGTACTCGGTCAGCTTTTGCGAACGCACGATCACCGCTGCATACTGCGCCCGGCTGACGGCCACGTTTAACCGATTCCTGCTGAGCAGGAATGAGATTCCGTGTGGTATTTCGTCAATCGACGACGCCGTCATTGATATGAAGACCACCGGCGCCTGCGCGCCCTGGAACTTATCGACTGTTCCAACCCGCACGTCACCAAGCCCTGCGGCGGCCAGCCGCTCGCGCACCAGCACCACCTGGGCGTTGTACGGTGCCAGCACCAACACAGCAGAGGTGCCCAACGGTCGAGGACCGTCCTCGTCGGTCCACACCGAGCCGAGCAGCCGCTCGATCTCGGCGACGATGACATCGGCTTCCTCCGGGCTGTCGGTCGCGTTTCCCTCGTGAGGAATTGAAATCACGTGTACCCCAGGCGGATACCCTTCGAGGTGGCGCGCGGCGGTGCGTTCGGTGTGGGAATGCAGCCGGCCCTCATAGGACAGCGCCGACACCGGGGCACAGACCGCCGGGTGCATCCGATGTGTGCGGTCCAGGAAGTAGCCGCGCTTGGTGGGTAGTGTGCGCTGACCGTCGACAAGCCAACCTAGCGTGGAGGTGTCGACCGGTTCGGGATGGGTGCCCTGGCTCACCTGGGGCAGCTGCTGCGGATCCCCGAGCGGCAGCAAATTCGCGGCTGCCGGCGCCACGGCGATGGTGTTCGCCAGACAAGCGTTTTCCGTGCGCTGTGGGCGCATCCTCGTCGATCATCAGCAGATCGAGGCTGCCCGGGGTACCCGGTTGCTGTTGGCGAAATCCCATGCCGTCGAGATCGCCGACCCGCAGCCGCTGGCACTGTTGCCCGAGCCCAACGACGGGGACACCGGGATGCGTGATCGTCAAGCAGCTTGGCCCGCTGGCTCACCCGCATCCCGGCGACCAACAACAAATCGTCTGCCGCCTGCAACTGCTCGGCGCACTCCCGGCAGCGGAAAGAGGCCCGCACCGGCTCGTCTTCCCAACGCACCGCGGTGCCGGCGGCATAATGCTCGTCGAGCCGCTGCTGCGATATCGCGCGTTGCAACCGGTACACGGGGATCAGCTCGTCGACGCGGTAGCGCGCGACGGCGCCGTCGCCGAGTAGCAGCTCGGCCTCCGGCGCCACCGGCACACCCGAGCGGGCCAGCGTGTCGGCGTAGACCGCCAGCTGCAAGAGTGCGGTGACCCGGGCCGAGCGTGCCAGCTTGGTGTCAGTGACCCGGTACCGCTCGCCGTCACGCACCAGGAAGTCGGCGAACCCGACGAAACGACCGTCGAACATCGCGGCCTGATACACCACCGGCGCCCCGTCGGCGATCGCGCGTCGTGTCGCCTCCGCGGCGGCCGTCAGCCCGGCGACCGTGTACGCAGGGCGCCCGATGACAGTGACCGCGCCGCCGAATTCTTCGCGCAGCTGCGCGAGTCGGCGTCGTTCGTGTTCGGCACCGAGAACGGCGGTTCGCGCGAGCAGTTCGCCGTCGGCAGTGCTGACAGCGGGACCCCAGCCCAGTTTCGCGTCGAAATCGCGCAACAGGGCGTAACCGCAGCGAGCGGCGGCCGCGAGATCGGACGCACTGTAGATGATGTTGTCGCCGGCGACGAACACAGCAGCAACTGTAGGTGAGGCGACCGACAGGACCGGGTCGTTCGCTTAGCCGCCGGTGTTACCGATGAGCTCGACCCCGGCGCCGTTCCACCGGAATTTCACCACGCTGGCTAACCCTTTGATACCGCTGGAGTACGTCAGCGCCACCGTGTCGCCGGTGCACTGCGACGTGTCAATCCCATTGAAGCCGAACGTGTCAGGCACTCCTTGGGGGATGTACTTGCCGAGATGGAACATCACCGCGCGGGTGTTGGGATTGTTGGCGTTCGTATTGGCCTTGACGATCACCGCCGACAGTTGGGCGCATTCGTTGTAATTGCCGGCCAGCGGTTCCGGATTCCACGGCTGCTGGCTGCGCGGATCCCGGGGCAGTTCGGAAACCGCCCTGGCGATCGTGGGCGCGGCCAGCTCGACGGCGCAGGGGTCGACCGGCGGGGCGCTGCTGTTGGTCGGGGCAGCGGCGCCGGTCGGCGGGCTCGGTCTACTGGGAGTAGAGGCCGGATGGGTAGCAGGCGGCTGCGGCGTCTTGGCGACGGTAGAGTCGCCTGACCCGCAGCCGGTCAGCCCCGCGGCCATCAGCGCGGCGGCGGCCATCCTCGTCAGCCGCCGGACACGGTACGGTAGCCACAACACAACGCGCACGGTACCGTCATCGTGCCGGCGGGCGTGGCAGGCGTGGCCGCGTGGCTGGCGACGGCTTGCTGGGCTACCCGCCACTAGACTTCATTCCCAAATGGCATCCCCGGACAGCCCGACTGTGACATCTCCTGCGACCTTCGCCGACCTGCAGATTCATCCATCGGTCTTGCGGGCGATCGCCGACGTCGGTTACGAGTCACCCTCGGCCATCCAGGCGGCGACGATTCCGGCGCTGATCGCCGGTTCCGACGTGGTGGGACTGGCGCAGACCGGCACCGGCAAGACGGCCGCTTTCGCGCTTCCGATCCTGTCCAAAATCGAAACCGCCAGCAAAACGACTCAAGCACTGGTGCTGGCGCCGACCCGTGAGCTGGCTCTGCAAGTGGCTGAGGCGTTCAGCCGCTATGGCGCACACTTGCCGCAGCTTAACGTGCTGCCGATCTATGGTGGATCGTCATACGGCGTGCAACTGGCGGGGCTGAAACGCGGCGCGCAGGTGGTGGTCGGAACCCCTGGCCGTGTCATCGACCACCTGGACCGCGGAACGTTGGACCTGTCTCGGGTGGACTACCTGGTGCTCGATGAGGCTGACGAAATGCTCAGCATGGGTTTCGCCGACGACGTCGAGCGCATCCTGTCCGACACTCCCGAATACAAGCAGGTAGCACTGTTCTCGGCGACCATGCCACCGGCAATCCGCAAGATCACCGCCAAATACCTGCACGACCCAATCGAAGTCACGTCTGAGGCGAAAACCACAACGGCCGAGAACATTTCGCAGCGCTACATCCAAGTCGCCGGTCCGCGCAAGATGGACGCACTCACTCGCGTCCTCGAGGTGGAGCCGTTCGAGGCGATGATCGTCTTCGTCCGCACCAAGCAGGCCACCGAGGAGATCGCCGAAAAGCTGCGTGCCCGAGGGTTCTCCGCGGCCGCTATCAACGGAGATATTCCGCAGGGGCAACGCGAGCGGACAATAACCGCGCTCAGGGACGGCGTTGTCGACATCCTGGTGGCCACCGACGTGGCGGCCCGCGGGCTGGATGTGGACCGGGTCTCGCATGTGCTCAACTACGACATCCCGTATGACACCGAGTCTTACGTGCACCGAATCGGGCGCACCGGCAGGGCCGGGCGTTCGGGAACCGCGCTGCTGTTCGTCGCACCGCGGGAGCGCCACCTGCTCAAGGCGATCGAGAAGGCGACGCGGCAGCAGCTCACCGAAGCCGAATTGCCCACCGTCGAGGACGTCAACGCGCAGCGGGTGGCGAAATTCGCCGATTCCATTACCGACATTCTCGGCTCACCGGGAATCGACCTGTTCCGCCGCCTGGTCGAGGACTACGAACGCGAACACGATGTTCCGATGGCGGACATCGCCGCAGCACTGGCACTGCAGTCCCGCGACGGCGAGGCGTTCCTGATGGTGCCGGAGCCCGCGCCCACGCGGCGACGCAACGAACGTCGGGACCGGCCCGCCAAACCTCCCCGCAAGCCGGGAGAAGGCTTTGCCACCTACCGCGTCGCCGTCGGTAAGCGGCACAAGATCGGTCCGGGCGCGATCGTCGGCGCCATCGCCAACGAAGGCGGTTTGCACCGCAGCGATTTCGGTCACATCACCATCGGGCCGGACTTCTCACTGGTGGAGCTGCCGGCCAAACTGCCGCACGCGACACTCAAAGCGCTTGAGTGCACTCGCATCTCCGGCGTGCTGATCAACCTGCAGCCAGACCGCCCAGTTCGGAATGCGCGCCGCCGCGACAGCGGCACGTCACACCGGAGAAATGACGGATGACCCTGCCGAAGGCGATGGCTTCCCAGGGCGGTCTCGAACAGGTCTCTCGCGTAGACCGGGTCGCGTCGCTGACCGGTATCCGCGCGGTGGCCGCCCTGCTCGTGGTCGGCACCCACTCGGCCTACACCACCGGCAAGTACACCCACGGCTATTTAGGCCTGGTGTGTTCCCGGATGGAGATGGGTGTTCCGATTTTCTTCGTGCTGTCTGGCTTCCTACTGTTTCGCCCGTGGGTGAAGTCGGTCGCCACCGACGGCCCAACGCCGTCGCTGAGCCGCTACGCGTGGCGCCGGGTGCGGCGCATCATGCCCGCCTACACCGTCACCGTGCTGGTGGCCTACCTCGTCTACCAGTTCCACACGGCCGGGCCGAACCCCGGCCATACCTGGATCGGGCTGTTCCGCAACCTCACGTTGACGCAGGTCTACACCGACAACTACCTGGGGTCATACCTGCATCAGGGTCTCACGCAGATGTGGAGCCTGGCGGTCGAAGTTGCCTTCTACCTGGTGCTGCCGGCGCTTGCCTACCTGGTGCTGGTACTGGTGTGCCGACGACGATGGCAGCCGGTGCGGCTGCTGGCCGCACTAGCGGGGCTGGCTTTGCTCACCCCGGCGTGGTTGATCCTGGTGCACACCACCAACTGGTTGCCTAACGGCGCTCGGCTGTGGCTGCCCACCTACCTGGCCTGGTTCCTCGGCGGAATGGTGCTGTCAGTGCTGCAGGCGATGGGAGTGCGCTGCTACGCGTTCGGGGCCATACCGCTGGCGATAATCAGCTACTTCATCGTCTCCACTCCGATCGCGGGCGCGCCGACGACATCGCCGAGTGGTTTGGTGGAGGCGCTGTTCAAGGCGGGCTTTTATGCCGTCATCGGCACGCTGGCGGTGGCGCCGCTGGCGCTGGGTGACCACGGCTGGTATGCCCGGCTGCTGGCCACCCGGCCGATGGTGTGGCTGGGCGAGATCTCCTACGAGATCTTCCTGATCCACCTGGTGACGATGGAGATCGCGATGGTCGAAGTGCTGCGCTATCGGATCTACACCGGCTCGATGCTGAACCTCTATGTCCTGACGCTGGCGATGACGATCCCACTGGCCTGGCTGCTGCACCGCTTCACGCGGGTGAGGAACTGAAGCTGGGCCGCTAGGTAGGTTAACCTGTCCTAAGTCGACAGGAAGAGCATTTCGTGCAGATGGCTGAACAAAGGGCATCACGGGGTTGGCAAGGCGCGGTGCTGAAGCTGTGGCGTCCTGGTGAGTACCGGCTCACGGTGACCGGTCGGCGTGAGATCAGCCCGCACTACGTGCGATTGAGCTTCAACGCCGGCGGGATGCTCGCCGACAACCAGTTGCACCCGACGATGTGGATCCGGATGTGGTTCGCCGACGGGGACAAGTTGCACCAACGCGGTTACACGTTGGTCAACCCCGATCCGGCCGCCGAGACCGTGGACATCGAGTTCGCGCTGCACGACGGCATCGCGTCGCAGTGGGCGCGGACGGCGCAGCCGGGGGACACCATCGAGGCCACGATGCTGGGCAGCAAATTCGCCATCCCCGAGCCCGCTCCCGTCGGTTACGTCATCGTCGGCGATACCGCCTCGCTGCCGGCGATCAACTCGCTGCTCGAGGCCATCGGGGACGCCCCCGCAGAGGTGTTTCTGGAGGCCGGCCACGACGACGACAAAGGCCTGCCAGTAGCGCGCAAGGCGGGTATCACCTGGGTGGACCGCAACAACGCCGGAGAAGCGTTGGTGCAGACGGTCAAACTCGCGGCGTTCGACGCGGGCGACCACTTCGGCTGGGTGGCCTGCGACAGCCGCACCACGCGATCGGTAGCCAAAGTATTGCGGGAAGATTTCGGCATACCGCGGAAATCCATTGCGGCTCGCGCCTATTGGATGCCAGGACGGCCATCCGCCTAGCTCGACCGTCTTGCCGTCGTGACGCTCGGTGCCCGGCCGACCGGCACCACGATCGGGACGAGAAACTCCTCGATCATCGCCCGCTCGTCGGCCTCGTCGCGGCCCGGGAAAATCAGCAGCGACATGATCACCCGCACCAGCCAGCGGGCCCGGCGTTCGACGCTAGCCGGGTCATCGGGCCCAAGCGAGGTGAGGAACGCGGCCACCAACGCCTTGATCACCTCGGAGTGCTCGGCCATCTCGCCACCGATCGGCGGCCGGGTGGCGGCGAACCAGGACGCCAGCGGGGGCTCTCGCGGACCATGCGCAGCGTGGTGGCGATGCCCGCGAGTCGTTTCCGCGGGTCATCGATCCCACCGATCCTCTCTTTGATCGCACCGTGTAGTCGGTAGGCCTCGCGGTGCACATAAGCCGGTGCGCAAACGCGTCACGATTCTCGAAGTAGCGGTACAGCGTCGCGCGGGAACAGCCTGCGGCCCTGGCGATCTCGTTCATGCCGACGGAACCGGAGTCATGCTGTGTGAAGAGTTCCTCAGCCGCGTCGAGAATGCGGTCGGCGGCCACCTCAGTTCGACGCGCGGCCAGCCAGTCGTTACCCGCCATCAGCACTTCACCGCAAACGGCACCGACAGCGGACGTCGTACATAACTGCCGTCGGCCCACACGATGGCGGACTCGTCGATCTCGAAATCCTGGCAGCGGGCTAGCAGCTCAGTCAGCGCGACCCGCGATTGCATCCGGGCAGCGGCCGCGCCCAGGCAGTGGTGGGCACCGTGGCTGAATGTCAGGATGTTGCGCGGGCAGCGTGTCACATCGAGCTCACGGGCGTCAGTCCCGTACTGGCGCTCGTCCCGGTTCGCCGACCCGTACAGCAGCAACACCTTGCGGCCGGCCGGGATGGTGGTGTCGCCGATCGTCACGTCGCGAGTGGTGGTGCGGGCCAGCCCCTGTACCGGCGAGGTCAGCCGCAACAGTTCTTCCACGGCGTCGGCGATCAATCCGGGCTCGTCTGCCAGCAGCCGGCGCTGGTCAGGACGCTGGTGCAGCAGCGGCATTGAGCCACCGAGCATTCCGGTGGTGGTGTCGTTGCCGCCGGTGACCATCGTGAACGTGAACGCGAGCACCGACAAAGTGCCGGCGATGTCGCCGTCGGCACCGACACCGGCGGCGACCAAGTGTGAGATGGTGTCGTCCTCGGGTTCGGTTCGGCGCCGCTCGATCAGCTCGGTGAAGTAGGCCATCATCGACCCGACCGCATCGCCGACGGCGGCGATGCCGCCCTCGGCGGTGTTGGCCGCGACGATCGCCTCGGTCCAGCCGTCGAATCGGGTCCGGTCCTCCTCCGCGACGCCTAGAAAGTGTGCGACGACCATCGACGGCAGCGGTTTGAACAGCTCGGCGACGATATCCCCGCCCCCGTTGGCGCGCAGCCGCTCGATGCGCTCGACGACGAACTCGCGCACCTTGGGCTCCACCGCCTCCACCTGCCGCGGAGTGAAACCGCGTGACACCAGTTTGCGGAACTCGGTGTGCACGGGCGGGTCCTGCATCACCATTGGTGGATTGTCTTGCAGCCCAATCAGTTCCAGCTCGCCATAGTTGACGGTAAGTCCCTGCGCAGACGAGAACGTCTCATGGTCGCGCGCCGCCGCCCACACGTCAGCGTGGCGGGACAGCACGTAGTAGTCGTGGTCGGGTCTGCCCTCGGGAACGACGTGGTGCACCGGATCCCGGTCGCGCAGCGCGGCATACATCGGCCACGGGTTAGCCCACGTCTCGGCGGTCGCCAGTTCAAAGCGAGCTTCGTGACACAAACTCGTCGCTATGTCTTATGACTACGACATGTCGACGATAGTGTCAAACCCTGCCTGGTCCCCGACCCTGGGGTTCATCCACACGCCGGACGCCCGCCTCGGGATATGACGCGCCATGTTGTCCGCACCGGGTGATAAACCGACGGTCGGTTAATCACTGAACCGGCGGTGTGTGCGCAGTCGGTGGAGGGGAGGTGGGACAGGTGCGACTCGTGAGGCCTGAGTGACCCTCCAAGCAGGCGCTGCTGGAAGGAGTTGTTGAGGCGGTGAGCAACAATGCCGGCGAGGCGGTGCAGCCCGTGGTGGCCGACCTAACGCTGCCCCGCCAGGATCGCTTGGCGCCAAAGCTCACCGGTGAGTCAGATCGCCGCGCCGGGGTTGAGGATGCCCAAGGGGTCTAGCGCCTGCTTGATGCGCTGATTCAGCGCCATCGCATCCGGGCCGATCTGCCCGGCCAGCCACGGCCGCTTGAGCCGACCGACGCCATGCTCGCCGGTGATGGTGCCGCCCAGGCTGATGGCCAGCTCCATGATTTCGCCGAACGCGAGGTGAGCGCGCTGCATCATCGCGGCATCGGTGGGGTCGTAGACGATCAGGGGGTGGGTGTTGCCGTCGCCGGCGTGCGCGATCACCGAGATCGTCAGCTCACGTTCGGCGGCGATGCGCGCGATTCCGGTGACCAGTTTGCCGAGCGCCGGCAGTGGCACGCCGACGTCTTCCAGCAACAGCGATCCCTTGCCCTCGACCGCCGGGATGCAAAATCGGCGGGCGGCGACGAACGCCTCGCCCTCCTCGGGATCGTCGGTGGAAAACACTTCTTTCGCACCGTGTTCGGCGAACACCGCAGCCATCAGTTCGGCGTCCTCGGCGCCAGCCCGTCCACGCTCGTCGGAGCCGGCGAGCACCATGGCGGCGGCCTCGCGGTCCAGACCCATGCGGAAGGTGTCCTCGACGGCGTTGATCGCCACCGAGTCCATGAACTCCAGCAGCGCGGGACGGATCCGCCCGGTGACCCCGAGCACCGCGTCCGTCGCGGCCTGGACCGAGGCGAAGGTGGCCACCACGACACTCGACGGGTGTTGCGCGGGCAACAGCCGCAGCGTCACCTCGGTGATGACGCCCAGCGTGCCCTCGCTGCCCACGAACAGCTTGGTCAAGCTCAGCCCAGCGACATCCTTGAGCCGCGGGCCACCCAGCCGCACGGCGGTGCCGTCGGCCAGCACCACCTGCAGGCCAAGCACGTAATCGGTGGTGACGCCGTACTTCACGCAGCACAGTCCACCGGCGTTGGTGGCGATATTGCCGCCGATGCTGCAGATCTCATACGACGACGGGTCCGGCGGGTACCACAGCCCGTACTCGGCGACGACCTTCTTCACCTCGGCATTGAGCAGCCCGGGCTGGACCACCGCGGTCCGGGTGACCGGGTCCACGGTGATGTCGCGCATCTTCTCCGTCGATAGCACGATGCTGTCATCGAGGGCGGTCGCTCCGCCGGAGAGTCCGGTTCCGGCGCCCCGGGTGACGACCGGTACCCGGTTGGCGCTGGCCCAGCGCAGCACGGCCTGCACTTCCTCGGTGCGCCGCGGCCGCACCACGGCCAGCGGTTTGCCCGCCGACGGGTCGAGGGCACGGTCCTGCCGGTAGCTCTCGGTCACGCCCGGATCGGAGACCACCATCCCGTCCGGCAGCGCAGCGATCAGGCCGGCCAGCACATCAGCGCCCACGGCCCGATCTTACGTTTCGGCCGCCATGCCACCGGTGACCTCGGCCTCGGCGCGCGGCCGAATCAAACGCCAACGCCGCCACCGAGCCGCCGGATTTCGCGGCGCGCGGGCCTACATGCACGATGTTGATGTGCTCGCCCATCCGCGCACCGGCCAGGCATTCGATTCTCCTGTTGCACCCGGCACGGGCTGGCCGGGGGATCCAGCCACATCGCAGACTCCGGTCGCCGTCGACCCAGCACAGGTTTCGAAACTGGCGAGCGGGGCCGGCTCGATACCGGAACTCGACGCTGTGATCAGCGTGTGCCGGGCCTGCCCGCGGTTGGTCACCTGGCGTGAGGAAGCCGCCGTGGTCAAACGCCGAGCCTTCGCCAACCAGCCGTACTGGGGGCGGCCGGTTCCGGGCTGGGGATCGGACCGGCCGCGACTGCTGATTCTCGGGTTAGCACCTGCCGCGCACGGCGGCAACCGGACCGGGCGGATCTTCACCGGCGACCGTTCCGGTGATCAGTTGTTCGCCGCGCTGCACCGGGCCGGGCTGGTGAGCTCGCCGATCAGCGTCGACGCCGCGGACGGGTTGCGGGCCAATCAGATTCGGATAACCGCACCCGTGCGGTGCGCGCCGCCGGCCAACGCTCCGACACCGGCCGAACGGGTGACGTGCTCGCCGTGGCTGAACGCCGAATGGCGGCTGGTGTCCGACCACGTCCGCGTGATCGTCGCCCTTGGCGGCTTCGCCTGGCACATCGCGCTGCGGCTGGTGGATCTAGCCGGGATGCGCAAGCCGCCGTTCGGTCACGGCGCGGTCGCCGAACTGCCGTCGGGTGTGCGTTTGCTCGGCTGCTATCACCCCAGCCAGCAGAACATGTTCACCGGCAAGTTGACTCCGGCCATGCTCGACGCCACCTTCAGTGACGCCAAGAAATTGGCAGGGATTCGGTGAAGGCGGTGGCGGTCCACTGTCACGTCGACGGGGAAGGTCGCGATGGCCGCACGCGTTGAGGCCGACGTGCGACTTTCCGTCCTCGACCTCGTCCCGGTCCGTACAGACCAGTCCACCTCGGACGCGCTGGCGGCCACCGTGCGGCTGGCGCAGACCGCGGACCGACTCGGGTTCACCCGCTACTGGGTCGCCGAGCACCACAACATGCCGTCCGTGGGCGCTACCAGCCCGCCCGTGCTGATCGCCTACCTGGCCGCGCAGACCTCCCAGCTGCGGCTTGGATCAGGCGGCGTGATGCTGCCCAATCACGCGCCACTCGCGGTGGCTGAACAGTTCGCGCTGCTGGAGGCGGCCGCCCCGGGCCGCATCGACCTCGGAATCGGGCGGGCGCCCGGCTCGGACCCGGTGACGTCGTGGGCGCTGCGCGCGGGCCGCGATGATCGCGACATCGAGCACTTCCCCGACTATCTCGACGACGTAGTCGCGTTGATGGGTCCGCGCGGCGCGCGGGTGCCGTTGCGCGGTGGAGACTACGTCCTCAAGGCCACCCCGGCCGCCGTCACCGAACCGCGGGTGTGGTTGCTGGGGTCGTCGGTGTACTCGGCGCAGCTGGCCGCCGCGAAGGGGCTGCCGTACGTGTACGCCCACCACTTCTCCGGCAAAGGAACCGAAGAGGCGCTCGCGCTTTACCGCTCCCGGTTCGTGCCCAGCAAGCTGGCCGCCGAGCCGGTGACATTTTTGACGGTGAACGCGACAGTGGCCGAAACCCGTGACGAGGCAGAGGCTTTGATGCTGCCGAACCTGCACATGATGGCCCGGCTGCGGACCGGCCAGCCGCTCGGGCCGCTGGAGCTCGTCGAAGACGCCCAGGCGGCCGAGCTCACACCGCAGCAGCAGCACATCGTCGAGCGCGGACTCCAACGCGCCGTCCTGGGCACACCCGTCGGGGCCGCTGAGCAGCTGCGAGCCCTTGCGGAACGGTTCGACGTCGACGAGGTGATGGTCAACCCGGTCGCGTCGGCACACCGCGGCACCGACCCGGCCACCGCACCGGCTCGCGAGAAGACCCTTGAACTGCTTACCAAAGATCTGTTTTAGCGCGGCGACGATGCGGGCCGCACAACGGCCCGAGGTGGGGGTACCGCCCGCTTGCGGGGGATGAGCCGGGCAAATGGGGCTAGCGGCGGCTCAACACGATTACCGGGATCGGCCGCGACGTCCTCTTCTGGTAATTCTCGTAGCGGTTGGCGTTGTTCTTGTTGACGATCTGCCACAGCCGCGCGTAATCCGGGTCGTCGGGCAGGACCGGCTTTGCCGTCATGGCGAATCGCTTTGGCCCGACGTTCATTTCGACGTCTGGGTTGGCCTTGAGGTTGTGATACCAGCCCGGGCGACCGGGGATCTCCCCCTTTCTAGGCGACAATCAGATAAGTATCGCCGTCGCGCGCATAGGTGAGTGACGTGGTCCGCGCCTTACCGGTTTTGGCACCGGTGGTGTGCAGCAGCAAGCTCGGCGGCGCGCCGGGGATTCGGTGTCCGATCCAGCCGTTGGTCCTCCGGTAGATCATGTCGTGGACACGCAACAGTCGTGTGCCCACCTGCTCCATCGGCGTGAGATAGCTCATGGGCTCAGTCTTGTGCAGTGGCGTCCAATTGCGCTAGCGCCTCCCGCAAGATCCGGCCGGTGGTTTCCCGGTCCAGATCGCGGCGCAACAGCATGCCTTTGGCGACCGACAGCTTGTCGCCGTTGCGCCGCGGCAGCACATGCAGGTGAACATGAAACATCGTCTGGAAGGCGGCGCGGCCGTCATTGATCGCGATATTGGTCGCGTCGGCCAATTCGGTCGCGCGGGCGGCCTGCGCGATCCGTTGGCCGATCCTGACCATGTCGGCCAGGGTCTCTGGCGGGGTGTCGGTGAGGTCGACGGTGTGGCGTTTGGGCAGCACCAGCGTGTGGCCGCGGGTAAACGGCCGGATGTCGAGGATGGCGAGGTAGTCGTCATCCTCGTAGATGTGGATGGCCGGAGCCTCACCGGCGACGATCGCACAGAACACGCAGGACATAAGGCCACCGTAGCGGTCTGGTCAGATCGACAGGGCCGCAGCCATGGCCTCGATCGCCCGGTCGAGGATCGCCCGTGTGGTGCCGAAGTTCAGCCGCGCGAAACCGGAGCTGACCGCGGCGCCGAACGGGATGCCGGGACTGAGCGCCACTTTCGCCTTGGAAAGCAGGTAGTCCGCCGGTTCGGTCGGCAGCTTCAGCGCCCGGAAGTCCACCCACGACAGGTAGGTGCCCTCGGGAGTGTTGACGTTCACCCCGGGGATCAGTTCCGGCAGCGTTCGCGCCAGGTGGTCGCGGTTTGCCCGGAGATAAATGAGCAGCTCGTCCAGCCATGGGGCGCCGTGATTGTAAGCGGCAATGTTGGCGCGAATCCCGACCGTGGACGTGCCCATGCGGTGGAGCCAGTTGATCCGGTCCCATTCATCAGCGTCGTGCTGGTTGGACAGCATCACCTGAGCGCACATGAGGCCGGGCAGGTTCCAGCCCTTGGACGCCGACACCAGCGTGACCACCGTTTCGGCGGCCGCGTCGGACACCGAGGCGGCGGCGATGTGGCGTCGCTCGTAGACCAGCGGTCCCCAGATCTCGTCGGCGATGACTCGGGCGCCGTGGCGGGCCGCGACGTCGACGATGGTGCGCAACTCATCCTGGGTGAACGCCGTGCCCAGTGGATTGTTCGGATTGCACAGAATCAGCGATCCGGCCCCTTTTGCGAATGCGGCATCAACAGCTTCGGGGTCGAGCACGTAGCGTCCGGAGTCCTCCTGCACCATCGGGATTTCCACCCGTTGACGGCCGGTGACGTGCAGGACATCGAAGAACGGCATGTATGCCGGCACCGGCAATGCCACCGGACTCTCCGGTCTGGTGAGGAAGTTGATGGCAACTTCCATTCCCTTCAGGACGTCCGGAACGACGCGGACCCACTCGGGCTGGACGTGCCAGCCATACCGACGTCGGTACCAGTCGGCCGCCGCTCTCGGCAGCGCGTCGTCTCCGAACGTCGGGTAGCCGAATTCCTCGTCGGCAATCCACGCCCGCACCGCGTCGAGCACTGCCGGGGCCGTGGGAAAGTCCATCTCCGCGATCCACAGTGGCACCACATCGGGCTCGAAAAAGTTCCACTTGATCGTCTTGCGCCGCCGGAGCTGATCCTCGGTCAAGAGGTTGAAGACGCTATCGCTCATGTCAGTAGTCTGCTCTGCGCCATCTCTTCACCACGAGACCGCCGGTGTCGCTTGACGGCAGCTCGATATGCTGCCGCGGTGGACGCTCGCGATCCCGCCTTCGCCGGTGCGGCTGAGCAGGCGCGGATGCTGGCCGCCGGTGAGCTCACCGCGCCGGGGCTGCTCGAGGTCTATTTGGAGCGGATTGCACGCCTGGATCCGCAGCTGCGCTCTTACCGCGTGGTGCTGGCCAATACCGCGCGCGAGGAGGCCGCCGCCGCGCAGCGTCGCCTCGACGCTGGCGAGCGGCTGCCGCTGCTGGGCGTGCCCGTCGCGATCAAAGACGATATCGATGTTGCCGGCGAGGTGACGACGTACGGCAGCAGCGCGCACGGTCCGGCCGCCACCCGCGACGCCGAGGTGGTCGGTCGGCTGCGGGCGGCAGGCGCGGTGATTATCGGCAAAACCGCTGTGCCCGAACTGATGATGTTGCCCTACACCGAGTCGTTGATGTTCGGGGCCACCTGTAACCCGTGGGACACTGCGCGTACGCCGGGTGGCAGCAGCGGCGGCAGCGGCGCCGCGGTGGCCGCCGGGCTGGCTCCGCTGGCACTGGGCTCCGACGGTGGCGGCTCGATCCGCATTCCGTCGACCTGGTGCGGCCTGTTCGGCCTCAAACCGCAACGCGACCGGGTCCCGCTAGCACCGCACGACGATGCCTGGTGCGGACTGAGCGTCAACGGCCCGATAGCGCGGTCCGTGAAGGACGCGGCGTTGTTTCTCGACGCGACGGCGACGGTGCCCGGCCCCGACGGCGAGTTCGTTGCCGCTGCAGCACGAAACCCCGGCCGGCTTCGAATCGCCTTGAGCACCAAGGCTCCACCGCCTCTGATCGTCAAGTGCGGGAAGCAGCAACGGGCGGCGGTCGACCAGGCAGGTGCGCTGCTTCGCGAACTCGGTCACCAGGTCATCGCCCGCGACCCCGAATATCCGGCGTCCGCAATCTATGCAAACTATCTGCCGCGCTACTTCCGAGGGATCCACAACGACGTGTGCTCGCTTCCTCATCCGGAGCGGCTGGAGGTGCGCACCCGCAATATGGCGCGCATCGGGCACCTGATCTCCGACCGCCGGATGACGGCCGTGCGGGCGGGCGAGGCGGCGGCAGCCGCCCGCATACAGTCGATCTTCGAGGATGTCGACGTCATCGTCACGCCGGGCAACGCCACTGGCCCGCCCCGCATCGGCGCCTACCAGCGCCGCGGCGCGGTGTCGAGCTTGCTGTTGGTGTCGGCCCGGGTTCCGTTTTTCGAAATCTGGAATCTGACGGGTCAGCCGGCCGCGGTGTTGCCGTGGGGATTCGACGGCGACGGCCTGCCGCTGTCGGTACAGCTCGTCGGCCGGCCATACGACGAGGCGACATTGCTGGCGCTCAGCGCGCAGATGGAGGCCGCGAGACCGTGGGCACAGCGGCGCCCCCCGGTGTCATGACAGCGAAATGACCCGCCACGCGGCCAGCTTGTCGCCAGCCGGCATGACACGGACCGGGCTGGTGGACGGCAGCCGCTGGTAGCGCACCGGTGCCTCGACGTGCACCAGCCTGCGGAAGAGTGCGGCCGCCTTGTCGCCGTTGAAGTACACCCGGTTGATGGCTGGGTAATTAGCGAACAGCTCCGCAAAGTTATTGGGCGCCAAGCTCTTCGGATCGATCTTGGCATCCGAACTGCCGGCGCGGCGGCACTTGTGCAGCACATCCCAGAGCGCGACCCGGTGCGATCGCAATGCAGCGAGCCGATTTTCGTACGGTGCTCTCGCGTCGAAGCCGAAGAGCTCACCGGTGATCTGCCAGAATGCATTTCGCGGATTGGCGTAGTACTGATGTGTCGCCAGCGATTGCTGGCTCGGAAAGGACCCGACGATCAGCAACCGGGCGCTGTCTTCGATAACCGGTGGGAATCCCTCCAGCAGCGGTGTGGTCATCAGCTCACATCATGCGCCGCGCACGTTATACCTTGACGACGTGGTCAACGCGAACATCGACGATCTGCTCGACGGTCTGGAGGGCGGCGCGCGTGCCGAGCGCGCGGAGCTCATCGAGTGGCTGCTCGAACAGGGCTTCACCGTCGACCAGATTCGGGGCGAGGTCGTTCCGATGCTGCTGGCCACGCGCCGACTGATGGGCGACGATGGCACGTATGTCTCGGCGCGGGAGATCAGTGAATCAGCCGGCATCGACTTGGACTTGTTGCAACGCGTGCAACGTGCGATCGGGCTGGCCAGGGTCGACGATCCCGACGCGGTCGTGCACATGCGGGCCGACGGTGTTGCCGCCGCACACGCACAGCGATTCGTCGAGTTGGGGCTGGATCCTGAGCAAGTGGTGCTCGTGGTGCGCGTGCTCGCCGAAGGCCTCTCGCGTGCTGCGGAGGTGATGCGCTACTCCGCGATGGCCGCGATCCTGAAGCCGGGGGCAAGTGAACTGGATATCGCCAAGGGATCGCAGGCACTGGCGAGCCGGATCAAGCCGTTGCTCGGCCCGATGATCCAGGACCTGCTGTTCATGCATCTGCGGCACATGATGGAAACCGAAGCCGTTAACGCCAGCGAGCGAGCCGCGGGCGCGCCGCTGCCCGGTGCGCGGCAGGTGACCGTCGCCTTCGCCGACCTTGTCGGCTTCACCCGGCTGGGTGAGGTCGTGCCGCCCGAGGAGCTGGGCCAACTCGCGAACCGGCTGACCGATCGCGCCCGCGACGTGGCCGTCCCACCTGTGCGGTTCATTAAGACCATCGGCGATGCGGTGATGTTTGTCTGCACCGACCCCGCGCCATTGCTGGATGCCGTCCTGAAGCTTGTCGAGGCCACTGACACCGACAACGACTTTCCCCGGCTGCGAGCGGGCGTTGCCTCCGGCGTGGCGGTGAGTCGCGCGGGCGACTGGTTCGGCAGTCCGGTGAACCTGGCGAGCCGGGTCACCGGGGTGGCGCGGCCAGGCGCCGTGTTGGTGGCTGATTCGGTGCGCAAGACAGTCGGCGAGGCCGCGGGCTTCAGCTGGTCTTTCGCCGGCGCGCGTCACCTCAAAGGCATCAAGGGTGAAGTGAAAGTCTTTCGCGTCCGGCGAGGCGACAGCACCGACGGCGAGTAGCGCACAAAAGGGCAGGCCCGGAGGACACTCGGGGGCGTCTCACACATCCTGCGCGGCCGGCTCTCACCCCGTGTACCGGCACTTCGGATCAGTCACTTTCCGGGCCTGCTTCGCTACCAAAGCTACAACGTGGAACGCTTCATATCAACGGTTTTCAGCACTTCGCGCGGAATATCGACCAATCCCGACAACGCCGCTGCGCTGGCCTGGCATTCTGGTCACATGCCGGAGAAAAGGATCGACCGGATACGCGCCCGCAGCGCGCTGGAGGTCATCACGCAGCACCCCGGGATGGTGTTGTTCGTCGCATCGCCTGGGATCGCCGTGTTGGCCCTCGTGTGGTGGCTCGCCGGCGCGGGCTGGGCCCTACTTCTACTGATAGCGCTGCTCACGGTCGGCGGCGTCGCGATCCTGCGGAAGCGCTGAGGCGGGCAACCGCTTGGCGTTCGCTGCCGGTGAACGCTGTTTGCATTCCTGTGTAACGGTGTAATTATGTAATCATGAAATACCACCATGGACATGGACGGCGGTATGGCCGCCCCGGGGGTTGGCAGCAAGCCGAGCAACCCGATGTCAGCGATGCGGCAGACTGGTTCGCCGGACGCCTGCCCGAGGACTGGTTCGACGGTGATCCGACGGTGATCGTCGACCGCGAGGAGATCACGGTCATCGGCAAACTTCCCGAGCCCGAGAGCTCCGGAAAAGAAGAAAGCGAGGCCCGCGCGTCGGGCCGCGTCTCACGATTCCGCGAAGAAACCCGGCCGGAGCGAATGAACATCGCTGACGAAGCGCAGGCCCGCTACGGCCGCAAGGTTTCCTGGGGCGTCGAAGTCGGCGGCGAGCGAATTTTGTTCACCCATATCGCAGTACCCGTGATGACGCGCTTGAAGCAACCAGAACGCCAGGTGCTCGACACGCTGGTCGACGCCGGCGTGGCCCGGTCCCGCTCCGACGCACTCGCCTGGTCGGTCAAGCTGGTCGGTGAGCACACCCAGGAGTGGTTGGCCAAGCTGCGCGAGGCGATGGAACAGGTCGACGGTCTGCGAGCGCAGGGCCCAGATCTCTAATCAGGAGTAGATCGGTCGGCTTATCGGGCCAAGCCAGGGCTTGCCGAAATCCTCATCGAGGTTGTCGGCAGTGCAGCAGCAAAGTTCTAATGCGGAGCGCAGCGCGACACACCGCGTTTAGCGGACGCTGATGGGGCGGCCTAAAGTCGGGCCATCTCCCAGTAGGCCCCTCGCCGAGCCAGCAGTTGGGCGTGGGTGCCCTGCTCGACGATCTTGCCTGATTCCATCACCAAGATGACATCAGCGTCATGGATCGTCGAAAGCCGGTGGGCGATAATGAAACTCGTGCGCTCGCGACGAAGTTCGCACATCGCCCGCTGAATAAGAGCCTCGGTGCGGGTATCGACCGAGCTGGTCGCCTCGTCGAGAATCAACAGCTGTGGGCGGGCAAGCAACGCCCGCGCGATCGTGATCAGTTGCTTCTCACCGGCGCTGATATTGCCGCCGTCATCGCTGATCCGCGTCTGGTAGCCGTCCGGCAGCGTGTGCACAAACCGGTCGACGTAGGCCGCCTTGGCGGCTTCCACCACCTCGTTCTCACTGGCGCCCGGGCGCCCGTAGGCGATGTTCTCGGCAACTGTCCCATCGAACAACCAGGTGTCCTGCAGCACCATCCCGATGCGGGAGCGCAGCGAATGCCGGCTCATCGACGCGATATCGACCCCGTCGATCAGAATCCGCCCGGAGTCGACATCGTAGAACCGCATCAGCAAGTTCACCAGCGTGGTCTTGCCCGCACCCGTCGGCCCGATGATCGCGACCGTGCTGCCCGGCTCGGCCGCCAGCGACAGGTCTTCGATCACCGGAGTCCCCGAGCAGTAGGCGAAACTCACGTGCTGGAATTCGACCCGGCCACGCGGTAGCTCGCCGTTGACCGACGGCAGCAGCAAGGCTTGGTCCCGCGATTCCCCGGGCTCGTCGAGCAGCTCGAAAACCCGCTCGGCGCTGGCCACTCCGGACTGCAGCGTGTTGTACATGGCGGCCAGCTGGGTGAGCGGTTGGTTGAACTGGCGCACGTACTGGATGAACGCCTGGATGCTGCCCAGGGTGATCTGTCCGGTCGCCACCTGCAGACCACCGACAACCGCCACCGCGACGTAGCTGAGGTTGCCGATGAACATCGTGGCCGGTGACAACAGACCGGAGCAGAACTGGGCGCCGAAACTGGCCTGGTACACGTCGTCGTTGAACTCCCTGAACTGCTCTTGCGCCTTGGCCCGGTGGCCGAACGTCTTCACCACCGTGAAACCGCTGTAGGTCTCCTCGATGTGGGCGTTGAGCCGTCCGGTGTTGGTCCACTGAGCGACGAACAGCCGCTGCGAACGACGGGTGATCACCCGGATCACCGCCAGTGACAGCGGCACGGTCAGCAGCGTGATCCCGGCCAGCAGCGGCGAGATCGACATCATCATCACCAGCACCGCCGCCACCGTCACCACCGCGGTCAGCAGCTGGCTGACCGTGATCGAGATCGACGTCTGGATATTGTCGATGTCGTTGGTGACCCGGCTCAACAGTTCACCGCGCTGCCGGCCGTCGAAGTAGGACAGCGGCAACCGGTGCACCTTGTCCTCGACATCGGAGCGCAGCGCCCTCATGGTCCGCTGGACGGTGACGTTGAGTATCCGGGCCTGCAGCCAAATCAGCAGCGCGGCAAGAAGGTACAGCCCCAACGCAAGCGCAAGCGTGCGACCCACCGCGCCGAAGTCCACGCCCTGCCCGGGTCTCAGGTTCATTCGAGACAGCAAATCGGCGAAAGTCTCCTCGCCGCGGGCTCGGGCGGCCGCCACAGCTTGTTCCTTGGTTATTCCGGCTGGCAGCCGCCGGCCGATCACGCCGTTGAACAGCAGGTCGGTGGCATGGCCTAGGATTCGTGGGACAATCGCCGAGATGGCGATTCCGGCCATCGACAACGCGATCACCGCGGCCGCCGGCCCACGTTGCGGGGTAAGGCGTTTCACCAGACGCATCGCGGAGCCGGTGAAATCGCGGGACCGCTGCGCGGGGGCCTGGACCACTCGGCGGATCGGCCTATTCACGGCTGGCCCCCCACGCCGGCTCCTAGCGACTGGGAGTCGACGAACTCGGCGTATGTCGGGCAGGCGACCAGCAGCGACTCATGAGTACCCGTGCCCACCACCCGCCCGTCGTCGACGACGACCACTTGGTCGGCCTGGGCGACGGTCGAGATCCGTTGTGCGACAATGATGACCGTCGAATCCGCAGAGATATCCCGTAGTGACGCGCGGACCTTAGCGTCGGTGCGTACATCGAGTGCCGAGAACGCGTCATCGAACAGGTAGATGGCCGGACGGCGAATCACCGCGCGCGCGATCGCTAATCGTTGCCGTTGTCCGCCGGAGAAGTTGATGCCGCCCTGGGCAACGCGCATCTGCAGCCCGTCGTCGTGCGCTCGCACGAACCCGTCGGCGGCCGCCACCCGCAGGGCTTCCCACATCTCCGCCTCGGTGGCGTCGGCTTTGCCGTAGCGCAAGTTGTCCTCGACGGTGCCGGAGAACAGATAGCCGTGTTGAGGTACCAAGCCGATCGCCAACCACAGTCGGTCGATGTCGTAGTCGCGCACATCGACACCGTCCACGCGAACAGCGCCGGTGGTCACGTCGTAGAGCCGGCAGATCAGCGACACCAGCGTCGACTTGCCCGAACCGGTGCTGCCGACGACGGCCGTGGTGGTACCGGGCAGTGCGGTCAGCGAAACGTCCTGCAGCACGGGCCGGTCGGCGCCGGGATAGCAGAATGTCGCCCCGTCCAAACGCAACTCGCCTTCGATTCCGCGCGAGGGGCACACCGGATTCTTTGGGCTGCTGACCGCCGGACTAGTGGACAGCACCTCGGTGATCCGTTCGGCGCACACCGTGGCCCGCGGCAGCACCACCAGCATCATGGTCGCCATCAGCACCGCCATCAGGATCTGCATGAAGTAGGACAGAAAGGCGATCAGTGACCCGACCTGCATCTGGCCGCTGTCGATCCGCAGGCCGCCGAACCAAATCACCGCGACGCTGGAGCAGTTGATCGTCAATGTGGTCACCGGCAGCATCAGCGCCTGCCAGTTGCCCGCGGTCAGCGCGGTGTTCGACAGGGTGACATTGACTCCGGCGAACCTATCTCGCTCGAAGGATTCACGCGCGAACGCCCTGACCACCCGCACACCGGCCAGTTGGTCACGCATCACCCGGTTGATCGTGTCGATCAGCTTTTGCATGCTGCGGAAGATCGGCAGCGTGTGCGAGATGATCCAGTAGTTGGCCACGGCCAGTATCGGAACACTCACGAGCAGCAGCCACGACAACCCGGCGTCCTGATGGATGGCCATGAAGATCCCGCCGACGCACATGATTGGCGCGGTGACCAGCACGGTGCACGACATCTGCACCAGGAATTGGATTTGCCGGACGTCGTTGGTGGTGCGGGTCAACAGCGACGGCGCGCCGAACCGCGCGGTCTCGTGATCGGAGAAGGTGGTGACGTGGTGGAACATCGCCGAGCGGAGATCGCGACCGAATCCCATTCCGGTCCGTGAGCCGAAGTAGACCGCCCCGACTGCGCACAGCACCTGCAGCCCGGTGACCACGAGCATCACCCCGCCGAGCTTGACGATGGTGGTGGTGTCGCCCTTGGCGACGCCGTCGTCGATGATCGCGGCGTTGACCGTCGGCAGGTACAGCGACGCCAGGGTGCTGATCAGCTGCAGGACCATCACTGCCGCGACCAACCACAGATACGGCCGGACATACTGGCGCAGCAGTGCCAGGACCATCTGGTAACTGTCGCACACCCGGTTGTTGGCGGTCACCGAATGGTTCGGGCATACGTCACGCCCAGCTGCCACAACGAACGCCCTGCTCAGGTGCGTTGGTGGTTGACCCGCTGGGCTGACGCTACAGTGCATCGTGTGACCAGCAGTAGGCGAGCGTCGCGGTGCGGCGACACGTGACGGCGCTGGCCCTGGCGGCCGCGACCTTGATCCCGATGATTGCCGGATGCTCCCATTCCGGCTCCAATCCATCCCAGCAGGCACAATCGCCCGCGCCCGCGTCCGGGGAGGGGCACCACGGACCGTTCTTCCCGCAATGCGGCGGGATCGGCGACCAGACGGTGACGGACCTGACCAAGGTGACCGGGCTGGTCAACACCGCCCAGAACTCCGTGGGCTGTCAGTGGCTGGCGGGTGGGGGTATCCTCGGGCCGCACTTCTCCTTCTCGTGGTATCGCGGCAGCCCGATCGGGCGGGAACGCAAGACCGAGGAGCTATCACGTACCAGTGTCGAAGACATCAACATCGACGGGCACGGCGGTTTCATCGCCATTGGTAGCGAGCCCACCCTGGGTGACTCGCTGTGCGAGATCGGAATCCAATTCAATGACGACTTCATCGAATGGTCGGTGAGCTTCAATCAGAAACCGTTCCCGGATCCATGCGACGTGGCCAAACAATTGACTCGTCAGTCGATTGCGAATGCGAAATGAGCCGTTCGGTGCGTCAGCGGGTCCTCGCCGGTGCGGTCATCCTGATTACCGCGCTGTCGGTGGTGACGGGGTGTTCACGGTCCGTCGCCGGCAATCCCGTGAAAGCGGGCGCGGGCGGGGTCCCGCGCAACGACAAGTCCGAACAGCAGTACCCGAACCTGCTCAAGGAATGCGAGGTCCTGACCACGGATATCCTGGCCAAGACCGTGGGCGCCGATCCACTCGATATCCAGAGCACGTTCGTCGGCGCGATCTGCCGGTGGCAGGCCGCCAATCCGGCCGGTCTCATCGACATCACCCGGTTCTGGTTCGAGCAGGGCAGCCTGAAAAACGAGCGCAAGGTCGCTCAGGGCCTGAAATATCAGATCGAGAGCCGCTCCATCGCGGGTGTGGACTCGATCGTGATGCGGCCCAACGATCCCAACGGCTCATGCGGTGTCGCCAGTGACGCCGCGGGCGTGGTCGGCTGGTGGGTGAACCCGCAGGCGCCCGGCATCGACGCCTGCGCGCAGGCCATCAAGCTCATGGAGCTGACGCTGGCGACGAATTCCTAGGAGTTGACCCTGACCGACGTTTCCCAGCCGAGCTTCCGCGAGTCAGAAGCAACGGCTGCGATCGGGCCGAGATCACGACCCTGGCTTCTGTTTGGCGGCGTCCTCAAGCTTCAGCGCGGCACGTGGAACTTGAGCAGCGCGGCGTCGCCGAGATCAAGGCGTTCCCAGCGGCAGGGCACCTGTAATACCGCGATCGCCGACGTCGGGAACTTTGCCAAGATACGTTCGACGGCGGCTGTGTTGGTGCCGTCGGCGCCGGCCAGGCCGATCGTCACCTCAGAGATCGTCGGCTCGTGCCCGACGACGAGCAGGGTGTCGACATCGTCCTCGACTCGGTTGACCTCGTCGATCACCTCCGCGGTCGTGGCACCGTACAACCGCTCGACATAGCGCACCGGCGCGTCGACAGCTGCGCGTGCCAGGGTCTCTCGGGCACGTGTCGCCGTCGAGCACAGCACCGCGTCGACGACGGGGAAGTTGGCACGAAGCCAGTCACCGGCCAGCCCAGCTTCCCGGACCCCGCGGGGCGCCAACGGCCGGTCGTGGTCGGCAACCCCGGCCGGCCACGCCGACTTCGCATGCCGCAGCAGCACCAGGGTGTGGTATTGATCGCCCATGTCGCCAACAGTAGGGCACTGCTCGGAGAGGGACGCCGGACCTGCCGACCGAGGTCCCCGGACTTGTCGGTCGCCAGCCCTAGACTCGCCTTGCCTTGAGAGCCGCACAACATCAGGAGGGGCCACGGCATGCGATTCGTGCATACCGCCGACTGGCAGCTCGGCATGACCCGCCACTTCCTTGCCGGCGATGCCCAGCCGCGGTATTCGGCGGCCCGGCGCGACGTGGTGGGCGGGCTGGGTCCGCTGGCAGCCGAAGTGGGTGCCGAGTTCGTTGTGGTGGCCGGTGATGTCTTCGAGCACAACCAGCTCGCCCCGCAGGTGATCAGTCAATCGTTGGAAGCCATGCGCGCCATCGGGATTCCGGTCTACCTGTTGCCCGGCAACCATGACCCGCTGGACGCGTCGTCGGTCTACACCAGCGCGCTGTTCACCACCGAATGCCCGGACAACGTCGTCGTCCTCGACCGGGCCGGCGTCCACGAGGTCCGGCGGGGACTGCAGATCGTGGCCGTGCCATGGGGGTCCAAGGTGCCGACGAGAGACCTGGTCGCCGAGGTGCTCGACGGATTGTCGGCCGACGGCGTCACCCGGGTGCTGGTCGCCCACGGTGGCGTCGATGTGCTGGACCCCGATCACGGCAAACCGTCGCTGATCCGGCTCGCCGCTCTGGACGACGCGCTGGCCCGCGGCGCGGTGCATTATGTGGCGCTGGGTGACAAGCATTCGGTCACCGAGGTCGGCAGCAGCGGTCGGGTGTGGTACGCCGGCTCACCGGAAGTCACCAACTTCGACGGCATTGAACCCGACCCGGGCCATGTATTGGTGGTCGACATCGACGAAACCGATCTGCGACGGGCTGTCACTGTCGACGCCCGGCACGTCGGCCGCTGGCGGTTTCTCACCTTGCGCCATCAAGTGGACACCAGCCGCGACATCGCCGACCTGGACCTGAACCTAGACCTGCTGACCGGCAAAGACCGCACGGTGGTCCGGCTGGCGCTGACTGGTTCGTTGACGGTCACTGACCGCGCTGCGCTGGACGCCTGCCTGGACAAATACTCGCGGTTGTTTGCCTGGCTGGGACTCTGGGAGCGCCACACCGACCTGGCAGTGATACCGGCAGACGGCGAGTTCAGCGACCTCGATATCGGCGGATTCGCCGCTGCGGCGGTCGAGGAGCTGGTCGCGACGGCACGCGCGGTCGACGCCGAGACCGCCGGTGACGCCCAGGCGGCGCTGGCGCTGTTATTGCGACTCGCTGACAGAGGCGCGGCATGAAGCTTCACCGGCTGGTCCTGACGAACTACCGCGGCATCGCACACCGCGAGATCGACTTTCCCGACCACGGCGTGGTGGTGGTGTGCGGCGCCAACGAGGTCGGTAAGTCGTCGATGATCGAGGCGCTCGATCTGCTGCTGGAATCCAAGGACCGCTCGACGAAAAAGGACGTCAAGCAAGTCAAGCCGACTGACGCTGACGTCGGTTCCGAGGTCACCGCCGAGATCAGCACCGGTCCGTATCGCTTCGTCTACCGCAAGCGCTTCCATAAACAGTGCGAGACCCAGTTGACGATGCTGGCACCGCGCCGCGGACACCTGACCGGCGACGAGGCGCACGAGCGGGTGCGGGCGATGCTGGCCGAGACGGTGGACATCGAGCTGTGGCGCGCTCAGCGGGTGCTGCAGGCCGCCTCGACGGCCGCGGTGGATCTGTCGGGCTGCGATGCGTTGTCGCGGGCGCTGGATGTCGCCGCCGGCGATGCCGCCAGGCTGTCGGGCAGCGAGCCGTTGCTCATCGAGCGGATCGACGCCGAGTACGCACGCTACTTCACCCCGACCGGCCGTCCCACCAGCGAGTGGGCCGCCGCGGTCTCCCGGCTAGCCGCCGCCGAAGAGGAGGTGACACGGTGCGCGGCGGCGGTCGCCGAGGTCGACGAGCGGGTGCGTCGCCACGCTGCCCTGACCGATCAGCTGGCCGAGTTGTCACGACAACAGGCTGCTGCCGAGCCTCGGCACGCCGCCGCGCAGGCCGCCGCCGACAAAATCGCAGCGCTCACCGAAAAACACCGCGAAGCCCAACTGATCGCTACCGCTGCGGCCGCGACCAGCGCCACAGCGACCGCCGCATATACCGAACGGCTGCGACTACGGACCGAAGTCGACACGCGCGCCGCGGCAGTCGCCGCCCTCGACGCCGAGGCGCGCGAGGCCGCCGGCGCGGCCTCGCGGGCTCGTGAGGTTGCCACCGCCGCCGACGCCGCGGTCGAAGAGGCCACCCGGATCCTGGCGGCTGCCCAACGGCGCGCCGAATCCGCCCGGCGCATCGTCGACCAGCTGTCCGACCGCGACGAGGCCGACCGGTTGAGCGCTCGGCTCGCCAAGATCGACGCTCTCCGGCGTGACCGCGACCAGGCCAGCGACGAACTGTCCGCCACCGGCATCACCGAAGACCTAGCGCAGCGAATCGAGAACGCCGCTACTGCAGTCGATCGCGCCAGCGGACAGCTCGCGTTGATCTCCGCGACCGTGGAATTCACCGCGGCTGCCGACATCGAACTCGTGACCGGTGACCAACGGGTGTCGTTGCCGGCAGGTCAGAGCTGGTCGATCACGGCGACCGCTCCCACCGAAATCGGTGTTCCCGGTGTGCTGACCGCGCGGGTCATCCCGGGGGCCACCACCCTCGACATTCAGGCCGAATACGCTGCGGCACAACAAGAGTTGGCGGCCGCACTGGCGGCGGGACATGTCGCTGACCTGGCCGCGGCACGATGCGCCGACCAGCGGCGCCGCGAACTGCAGAGCAGTCGCGACCAGCTGACCGCGACCCTGGGCGGGCTGTGCGGAGACGATCATGTAGACCAACTGCGCTCACGGCTGGCGCAGTTGCGTGCCGGTCGACCGGCTCAATCCGATCTGTGCACGATGGATATCAGCGCCGCGCGTGCCGAGCTCCACGCGGCCGAAGCGGCTCGCGCGGCCCCGGACGCGGAATGCGAGACCCGACGCCGTGTCGCAGCGACGGCGGCCATTAAGCTCACCGAGACATCAACGCGCGCAACAATTTTACAGAACAAAGTGGCTACCCAACGTGCCGAGCTGGACGCGGCCACTAATCGGCTGGCGCAGGAGCTGCGGTTGATCAGCCACGAGGACCTGGCGTCCTCGGCGGACGCCAAACTACGGGCGGCGCAAACCGCAGAGCGGTGGGTCGCTGAGTTGGCCGAGCAACTGGCCGCCGCTTCGCCTGACGCGGTAGCCGCCGAATTAGCCGATGCCGCCGAGGAAGCCGAGGCGCTGCGCGCTCGCCACAACGAAGTTGCCCGCGCGCTGCACGAGGTCAGCGTTGAACTCGCGGTCTTCGGCACCGAAGGGCGCAAGGGCAAGCTCGACGCTGCCGAGACCGAGCAGGAACACGCTGCCAGCGAGTACACCCGAGTCCGCCGCCGGGCCCGGGGCGCCGAGCTGTTGCGGTCGGTGATGGCGCGCCACCGCAACACCACCCGACTGCGCTACGTCGAGCCGTTCCGCGCAGAGCTGCAGCGGCTCGGTCGCCCGGTATTCGGGTCCACCTTCGAGGTCGACATCGACAGCGACCTGCGGATCCGCAGCCGCACGCTTGATGGCCGCACAGTGCCGTACGAGTCACTGTCGGGCGGAGCCAAAGAGCAACTCGGTATCCTGGCACGGCTGGCCGGAGCCGCGCTGGTAACCAAGGAAGACACCGTTCCGGTGCTGATCGACGACGCCCTGGGCTTCACCGATCCGGGCCGGTTGGCCAAGATGGGCGAGGTGTTCGACACGATGGGTGCACACGGACAAGTGATGGTGCTGACGTGTACACCCGCTCGCTACGACGGCGTCAGGGGCGCGCACCGCATCGATCTGTCCACATAACGCTCGGTCGCCATCCCGCAGGCCATACACTCACCGGAATAAGGGGTCGGGCACCTCGTCAGCCGCCACCACAGCGGACTGACCGGCCCGCTGAACGTGTCAGCGCAGCACAGCCCGCGACACTTGACCAAGGCGTGGCTGGCAGCGGCGCGGGCGTGCGGATTTTCCACCGGGCAGCCGAATTCTCCTGAGCCGAAGGGCTTTTGCGAGACCTTCGTCACGCAGCGTAGGGGTGCGCGGTGGAGTACCGCCGACGCCTATCTTAAGCCGGCGATGCGCCGCAAAAACCTGAGCGCGCTCACGGAGGCCACGGCGACCAGGGTCGTCATCGACGGCAAACGGGCGGTCGGTGTGGAATTCGACCAGGCCAGCCAACGGGGCATCGCCCACGCCCGCCGCGAAGTGGTGCTCTGCGGCGGTGCCGTCAACAGTCTGCAATTGCTGATGCTCTCCGGCATCGGGGATCGCGACCACCTCGGCGACCACGGCATCGACACCGTCCACCACGCCCCCGAGGTGGGGCGGAACCTGCTCGACCACCTCGTCACCCCGCTGGGTTTCGACGTCGAAGACGACAGCCTATTCGCGGCCGAGAAGCCGAAACAGCTGATCGACTACCTGCTGCGGCGCCGCGGCATGCTCACCTCCAACGTCGGTGAGGCGTACGGGTTTGTCCGTAGCCGACCCGAGCTCGAGCTGCCCGACCTGGAGCTGATCTTCGCTCCGGCACCGTTTTACGACGAGGGGCTACTTCCTGAGTCGCCGGGGCACGCCGTGGTGTTCGGGCCGATCCTGCTCAAACCGGAAAGCCGCGGCCAGATCACACTGCGGTCCGCCGACCCGCACGCCAAGCCGATCATCGACCCGCGGTATTTGTCCGATCCCGGCGGGGTCGACCGCGCCGCGATGATGTCGGGCCTGCGGATATGCGCCCGGATCGCCGAGGCCCCCGCGCTGAAAGGTGTGCTCGGCGGCATCGCGCGACCACGCGGCGCCACGGCATTGGATGACGCCACCCTGGAGGAGGCGCTCAGCCTTTCGGGTCGCCGACGCCTCGGTGATGCCCAGCATCATCCGAGGACACACCCATGCGCCCTCGGTGCTTGTCGGCGAGAAGGCCGCCGACCTGATCCGCGGCTGACGGCCTGCATCGTCGCGCGCTATTGACCAGCCGGCGATCTCGGCAGAATGGAGTTGATGGCGGGTCGGTTCACATGACGATGAACGCCAAGCGCCGGCAGGTGCACGACAAGCTGGCGGCGCTGCCCGGCGTGCGGCCGGTGCGGCCGGTCTCGCCGGGCAGCGCCGAAACAATTCGATCTGTACAACGTGCGCACCGGGCGAAAGTCCGCGCATCCGCTGGTGATTATCCCGGGCGGGCCGGGAGTGGCGTCGGTGCAGCTCTACAAGCAGTTGCGGCGGCGCGCCGCCGCTGCCGGCCTCGACGTCATCATGATCGAACCCCGGGGAGTGGGAATGTCACGCCACGACGACTCCGGTGCTGACCTGCCGCCGCAGGCTTTCACAGTCGATCAGGTGGTCGACGACGTGGCCGCAGTGCTCGACGACGCCCACGTGGACACCGCCGTCATCTACGGCACGTCGTATGGCACCTACATCGCGGCCGGTGTCGGCGTATGTCATCCCGACCGAGTGCGGGCAATGATCCTCGATTCGCCGCTGCTTTCCCGGCACGACATCGCGGTTGTCCGTGACGCGATCCGCGGCCTGTTGTTGGAGGGCGAGCATCCAGAAACCGCCGGGTTGGCCCCGAAGGTGCGCCAGCTTGTCGATGCCGGGGTGATGACCCCCGCGGCGGGCCAGCTCGCGGCGACGGTATACGGCTACGGCGGGGCCTCCCTGCTCGATCGCCAACTCGACCTGCTGCTAGGCGGCGCTGTGGCGGGGCCTCACCTGGCTCGACAAGATGATCACGCGCAAGGCCCCGCTACGAGATCGACCTGGTGAGCCGGATTGCATTCCGCGAACTCGACTACGGCGCCGAACCCGACGGACTGCCGCTCGACCCGGCGGCGAGGATACGTGAAAAAGCCACTGGAGCAACAGAATTCGTCGCTGAACCATATGACCTGGTGGCCGAGATGCCGAAATTCAGCTGGCCCACCGTGGTGGTTTCCGGTGGCCGCGACCTCACCACGCCGCCAGCGGTGGCCGAGCGCATCGCCTCGCTGCTGCCCGATGTGGTGCTGATTCCGCTGCCGACCATGGCGCACAGCGCGCTGGACACCCGCGAGCACGCCGCGCTGACCATTGCTGCGGCGGCGTGCCGCGGTGAACTCCACGGCTTGGCGGATCGGGCGTCGACGTTGGACGATCTGCCCGGGCGCCCGGCTCTGCGTCTGCTAAGGAAAGCGATCGGCCTGGCCGCTGCAGCCGAGGCAGCGCTGCCCGGGCTGCGGCGCCGGGTGCCGGGCTAGCTCCAGCCCCACTTGCGGGCTAGACAAGCGCTAGCAGCTCGCCGATTGTGAACTGGCTGCGAGTTTTTCGCAAAAATTTCGTAGTGGCTTCACACTCGGCGGATCACGCTGACTGTCATCCGCGGATGTCACGCCAGCGTGCCGCTTGGCGCAAGAAGCTCGCTCCTCAGTCCCGCGTGAAACCGATTGCCGTGTAGTCCACGTCGGCCAGTCCGGGCGCGCCGAAGTTGGCCAGGTTGCTGCGCACTGCGGTATTGCCAGGTGACTGGAACAGCGGCAGGCTGAAGCCTTCGTTCCAGATCATCGTGTCGACCTGGTTGGCCAGCGCGCGTGCCTTGTCCTGGTCCAGCTCGGACAGTGTCTGATCGATCTTGGCGTCGATCTTGGGGTTGCCGATTTTGCCGAAATTGGCGTCGCCGTCCGAGGCGTATATCTGGGTCAGCGCGGACAACGGGTAAGCGCCACCGACCCAAGTGAACTGGGTGATGTCGAAGTCGCCGACGCTGATGTACTGGTTGAAGAATCCGGTGCCGGGCTTGACGTCGAGCACCAGCTTGACGCCGATCTCTGCCAAGTTGTGCTGGGCAACCAGGGCGACCTGCCGGGTGGATGGCGCATCGTAGAACACGTCACGGACGACCAGCGGCTTGCCGTCCTTCTCCCGCACCGCTCCGTTGAGTTTCCAGCCCAGCGCGTCCAAGTCCCTGCGGGCCTGGTCGGGGTTGTAAGCGGCCGGCGCGCTGTTGTTCTGGTAGCCCACCTGGCCGGCGACGTAAACGTGGTTGTTCAGCGGCGTCGGATGGGCGGTCAGGCCGTGCTGTGCGACGTTGGCGATGGCCTGGCGATCGATGCCTCGGCAGATCGCCAGCCGCAGCTTCGCGTCGGCCAGAATGGATCCGGGTGCGCCGTTGAAGGTGAAGTGCCTCCACTCCACGGCCGGCGCGCGCCGGATCACGATTCCCGCGGTGCGCTGGGCGGTGACCATCTCGTCGAGCGTGGCCAGGCCGGCGGCATCGATTGCGTTGTTTTGCAGCGCGGGGATGACGGCGGTGGCGTCGAGGACCAGGAACGTGATGGAATCCAGCCGCGGCACCGCACCCCACCAGCGGGGATTGCGCGTCAGCACAATGCGCTGCGCGGTCCTGTCAATCGTGGACACGATGAACGGTCCGGCTGACGGGCCGGGAGCGTTGAGTTGGCCCTTGTTGAAGACATCCGGGTTGGCCGTCATGCTGCGGGGTTGCATACCGCCGGCGAACATCCCGCGCCACTCCGCGTACGGCTTGGCGAAGGTGATCACCGCCTGGCGATCGCCAACGCCCCTGGTCACCGACGCCACTCGTTCGAATCCGGCCCGGCTGGCGATCAAGTAACGCTTGTCGCGCCCGCTGCACGCGTCGACCTGCGCTTTGAGGTCTTCCCAAGTGATCGGAGTGCCGTCGCTCCATACTGCTTTCGGATTGATGGTGTAGGTGACTACCTGCGGGTTGGTGCCGGTCAGTTCGGCGCCGGTGAAGTAGTCGGTGTTGAGTTTCAACGACCCATCGGCCTGGGTGATAAACGCCCCCGGCAGCGTCGGGCTGACAACCGAACCGACGTCGAACGTGTTGCCGTCGATGTTCAATTCGTTGAAGTTTGGCGGGAATGATGTCAGCGCGAGCCGTAGGTTGCCGCCGTCGCGCAGCGTCGCCGGATCCCGGGGGTTGATGTCGCTGGTGGTTCCGACCCGCGCCTCCGCAAGGTCGCGATACCCGTGCGAGCAGCCGGTGAGGATCAACCCAACCACCAACGCCAGCAGCGCAAGCCTGCGAACGATCGGCGGGTGTATCACCCCGACGATGCTAACCGCTGCCGACATCGGGGTGCGCCCGCGGGACGGCGGCCAGCAGTCGCCGGGTGTACTCGTGCTGCGGGTCGCTGAACACCTGCTCGCCATCACCCTGCTCCACGATCGTTCCCCGGTACATCACCGCTACCCGGTGGGCCAGATGTTTTACCACCGAAAGATCATGCGACACGAACAGATAGGACAATCCGAATTGCCGCTGCAGGTCCAGCAGCAGGTTGATGATGCCCGCCTGGATCGACACGTCGAGCGCCGACACCGGCTCGTCGAGCGCAAGGATCTTCGGCTGCAACGCCAGTGCCCGCGCGATCCCGATCCGCTGCTTCTGCCCGCCGGAGAACTCGGCGGGATAGCGGCTGGCATCGGCGTGGTCCAGCCCGACGATCGCCAGTAGCTCGGCGACCCGCTGCTCGCACCGACGCCTGTCGAACCCGTTGGCGGCCAACGGTTCAGCGACGACGTCGAACACCGGGAGCCGGGGGTCCAGTGAGGCCACCGGGTCCTGAAACACCACCTGCAATTCGGTCCGCAGCTTACGACGGGTGGCTGAGTCGAGCGCTCCGACGTCGGTCCCGAGAACCTCGATGGACCCCGCCTGGGGTTTGGCGAGTTCGAGAATCTGGCGCAGCGTCGTCGATTTCCCCGAACCGGATTCGCCGACGATGCCCAGAGTGCGGCCCTGCACCAACGTGAAACTGACCCCGTCGACCGCACGTATCTCACCCACCCGCCTGCGCAAAACCACACCCTTGGTGAGCGGGTAGGTCTTGGCAAGATCGGTGACGTGCAGCACCACTGCGGGTTCTTCGGCCGTGGTATCAACCGACACAGGTTGTGTTGACACGCCGAAGATTTCGGCCGCGCTGCGCCCCGCGACGTCGTCGGTGCGGATGCAGGCCGCCCAGTGGCCGTCCCGGATGGTGACGAGATCGGGTTCCGCCGAACGACATTCGCCGATCACCAGCGGACAGCGGGGGGCGAACGGACAGGCACCGGGGGACAGCGACGACATCGTCGGCGGCGCGCCCGGGATCGGAATCAGCCGGGTGCCCTGCGGGGCGTCCAGTCGCGGCACCGAACCCAGCAACCCGACCGTGTAGGGCATCCGACGGTCGCGGTAAAGCTCTTCGACGGTGGCGATCTCGACCGCCCGTCCGGCGTACATGACCAGCGCCCGATCGGCAAACTCCGACACCACACCTAGGTCGTGGGTGATGATCAGCACGCCGGCGCCGGTGACGTCGCGCGCGGTTCGCAGTACGTCGAGGATCTGGGCCTGTACGGTGACGTCCAGCGCGGTGGTCGGTTCGTCGCAGATCAGCAGGTCTGGATCATTGGCGATCGCGATCGCGATCACTACCCGCTGGCGCTCGCCGCCGGACAGCTCGTGCGGGAAGGCCCTCGCCCGGCGTTGCGGCTGCGCGATGCCGACCAGCTCGAGCAGCTCGACGGCACGCTTGCGGGCATCCGCCCGGCTGATCTCGCGGGTGTGGACCAAGATGGCCTCGGCTATCTGGTCGCCGATGGTGTAGACGGGCGTCAGCGCCGACATCGGGTCTTGAAACACGGTGCCGATCGCCTTGCCGCGGATCCGTGACATCGCGTGGTCGGACAGCCCGAGCAACTCCTCGCCGTGCAACCGCACCGATCCCGACACGTGAGCGTATTCGGGCAGCAATCCGACCACGGCCATCGCGGCAGTGGTTTTGCCCGAACCGGATTCCCCGACGATGGCGACCACTTCGCCCGGATCGATGTGGTAACTCGTGCCGCGGACTGCGGGCACGCGCACGTCCCCGGTTTCGAAGGCGACGTTCAGATCCGTCACCTCCAGCAGCGCTGTCACTTCGGGCGCCGCTTCTTGCGGCGTGATGATCCGCTGCCGGGATCCAGCGCGTCCCGCAGGCCGTCGCCGGTGAGGTTGGTGCACAACACGATCAGCACCAGCGCCCCGGCCGGGAACAGGAAGACCCACGGGAACGTGGTGGCCGAAGGAGTGCCGTCCGCGATCAGCGTGCCCAGCGACACGTCGGGTGGCTGAACACCGAACCCCAGGAAGCTCAAACCGGTTTCGGCCAGAATCGCGAATCCGACGTTGAGCGTTGCGTCGATGATGAGGATCGAGGCGACGTTCGGCACGATGTGATGCACGATGACGCGGCGGCTCGACACCCCCATATATCTCGCCGCACTGACGAATTCGCGTTCTCGCAAGCTCATTGTCAAGCCGCGCACCATCCGCGAGCTGACCATCCAGCCGAACACCGCGAGCAGCACGATGAGCCACAGAATGCTGCTCGACTGTTTGGTGCGCGGAGTGACGATGGCGATCAGGATAAAGCTCGGCACCACCAGCAGCAGGTCCACCAGCCACATCAGCGCCCGGTCACGCCAGCCGCCGAAGTAACCGGCCACCGAGCCGACGGTGGCGGCGATACTGGTCGAGATCACTGCCACACAAAAACCGATCAGCATCGACTTCTGCATGCCGCGCAGAGTCCGGGCCAGCAGGTCCTGGCCAAGCGCGTTGGTGCCGAACCAGTGCTCGAGTGACGGTGGCTGCAGCAGCGCGTCGTAGTCGAGAGCGGTGTAGCCGTAGGGGAGTAGCGGCGGCAGCGCGTAGCAGCCGATGAACAGCAGCGCCAGCAGAATCAACGCCACCACCGCAGGCTTGTTGCGGATGAACCGGCGTGCCACCAGGTTTCGCCGCGACGCGAAGGTGGCGGGAGGGTGGATGCCGGATCGGACCGGCGTGGTTTCCGCGGTAGCCTCTTGCGTCATGACACCCGCACCCTCGGGTCCAGTGCCGCGTAGATGACGTCGGATAACAGTCCAGCGAGCAGAACCGCCGCCCCGGAAAACATCGTGATCGCCGCGACGACGTTGGTGTCCTGAGTCGAAATGCCCTGCACCACCCACTCGCCCATGCCATGCCAGCCGAAGATCTTCTCGACGAACACTGCGCCGACCACCAGGCCGCTGACCCCGTAGGCGAACAATGTGGCCATCGGAATCAGCGCGGTCCGCAGGCCGTGCTTGAACAGCGCACGCCGACGCGTCAGGCCCTTAGCGCGAGCGGTCCGGATGAAGTCCTCGCTCAGCACGTCCAGCATCGCGTTGCGCTGGTAGCGGCTGAAGCTCGCGATTGCACCCAAGGCCAGCGTGAGACTCGGCAATACGATGTGCTGCACGCGGTCGACGAGCTGGTGCCACACTCCGCCGGGCGGAAGCGGTGAGGTCTCACCGGTGTACAGGAAGATTCGCACCCCGGTGAACATGTTCACCCGCAGCGCGCCCAGGATGAGCAGGCTCGCCAGCACGAATGACGGGATGCTCAGGATGGTCAACGACAGCACGGTGATCACGCGGTCGCTCAGCCGGTACTGACGGACAGCTCCCCAGGCTCCCACGATGACGCCGATCCCCGTGCCCAGCACCGAACCGATCACCACCAGCCGCAGGCTGACCCCGATCCGGCGCCACAGCTCCTGGGAGACAGGGTGACCGGTCACCGTGGCGCCGAAGTCACCGCGGACCGCGCCGGAAATCCATTTCGCGTACCGGATGGGAATGGGTTTGTCCAAGTCAAGCTCAACGGCTTTGGCGTGGATGGCCTCAGGCGGCGGCTGTGGGTGGCGCTGGATGAAACTGTCCAGTGGATGAAACGTCACGGATGTCAGGCAGAACGTCAAGAACGACGCCAGCGCCAACAGCACGATGTAGTTCAGTAAGCGGCGCGCCAGGAAGCGGATCATGTCTACCGGCCTAGCCCATGTCGCATGCGCACAGGGTAGCGAGCTGACGCGATGGTGCCGCCAAATCAGCATCGCGAGCTGCGGTGGGTTGTTAGCACCTGTATCTAGTGATGCCGACCATGACACCTGCATAGCGTGCTTGGAACGGGATGGGCCGTTGACTCCGCCGCAGGCGGTGCGGGTGATCGAGCAACTGGCCGCCGCGATTAATGTCGCCCATACGCACGGCTTGGTGCACCGCGACATCAAACCGTCCAACGCGCTGATGACCGGCGACGAGTTCGTGTACCTGATCGACTTCGGCACCGCCCACGACGCCTCAGCGACCAAACTCACGCAGGCCGGCTCCGTCATCGGCACCTTCGCCTACGTGGCCCCCGAGTGCTTACTCACCGGAACCGCCGACGCCCGCACTGACGTCTACGCGCTGACCTGCGTGCTGCACGAATGCCTCACCGGCGTCCAGCTTTATCCGGGTCACAGCAGGGAGCAGCAGATCGCCGGGCCTCTCCGCCTCGATCCGCCCAAACCCACGAGCCTCAACCCCGATATTCCGGCCGGGTTCGACGACGTCATCCCCGGCGGCATGGCCAAAAGCGGGAGGAGCGCTACCAAACCGCCACCGAGCTGGCGGCCGCCGCCCGCCACGCCCTCACCACCGAGGCCGCCGACCGCACCGCCCCTACCCTCACCGACGCCACGCCGCCCCAGCCAAGCCCGGGATCCTGGCCGAGCCTGCGATCCCAGTCGAGCCCACCCTCACCGCAACCCATCTAGGCGCCGCCGGCACCACGACACCCGAGCGCGCCGACCCGCAAACCACGCAGCCCGGCCCAGGCGCGCGAGCCACCCAAGCGCCGGATGCGCAGACACTCGCCGCGATAGACGCGTTGCGGGGCTCGCCGGAGAAGGTTCCGTTCCGCTGAGCCCACGCGTCCGCCGGCCGCGCACCAGAATCGTCGCAGTTGCTGCGGCGATCCTGGTCATCGTCGCAGCATCGATCACGGGATACCTATTGACCAGATCGTCGACCGGATCGCCGTCCCAGTCCAGCGAATCGTGGTCCTCGTCGTCTCGCCAGATCGTCATGCCTTTCCCCGGCCTCAACGGCCTCTACGCCGTGGCGGTGGATGGTGCGGGCGACGTGTATGTCGCCGACAGCCAAAACCACCGTGTGCTGGAGCTGGCGGCGGGTGCGAGTACCCAAACCGAGCTGCCCTTCACCGGCCTCAGCTTCCTCAACGGTGTGGCAGTCGACGGCGCGGGGGATGTGTATGTCACCGACTATGGCAAGAACCGGGTGCTAAAAACTGCCGCCGGCCTACGTTTTCTCGTTGTACCACAGCTGGTGCCGTTTCTCGCCGACACCGTGTATCGTTGCACCGCAAAGTGTTTCGAGCGCGCCGTTATCGGCGAACCGGGTTGCAATCTATCCGTGTTTTCTCGGTCTCGTTGCGCCAGGCATTCTTGGCGCCCCTGGCGCTGCTGAGCCGAGCAGCCCGAAGCATTCTTATCGGATTGATCTGGACCCGTGAAATCCCCGCCGTCAATTGTTAGAATCAGCAACCCGATCGTCGGCAGCAAACGACATACTGCGATACACAAGGAGATTGGCGTGACGGTTACGGATCACTATCTGGCCAACAACGCCGAGTATGCGAGCGCCTTCAAGGGCCCGCTACCGATGCCGCCGAGCAAGCATGTCGCGATCGTGGCGTGCATGGACGCCCGGCTGGACGTCTACCGCATGCTCGGCATCAACGAGGGCGAGGCGCATGTCATCCGAAACGCTGGCGGGGTGATCACTGACGACGCGATCCGTTCGCTCGCAATCAGCCAACGGCTGCTGGGAACCCGCGAGATCCTCCTGATTCACCACACCGACTGCGGGATGCTCACCTTCACCGACGACGATTTCAAGCGCGCCATTCAGGACGAGACCGGTATCAAGCCGTCCTGGTCGGCCGAGGCCTTCCCCGATGCTTTGGAGGACGTCCGGCAATCGTTGCGCCGCATCGAGAACAGTCCCTTTGTTACCAAGACCGAGTCACTGCGCGGGTTCGTCTTCGATGTCGCCACCGGCAAACTCAACGAGGTGACTTAGTAGGGCGGCGGCCGCGGCCTCGGGCGGGGGTGGTTAGCCGACCTTGTAGGTGGCGAGAGCTTTCGCGGTCAGCCGGTCCTGCGGATCGACGATCTCGGCCTCACAGTTGACTAACGACCTGCCGCGCCGTAGCACGCGGCCGACTCCGATCACGTCGGTGCGGCGGGCCGGCGCGATGAAGTCGAGCGCCATCGACACCGTCACGCCCCGCAGTTCGGGGGGCGCCTCCACGCCGCACCAGGCCGCCGCCATGACGGTGAGATCGGCGAGGGTGGCGATGGCGCCGCCGTGGACCATGTCGCCGATGGTGACGTTGGAGGGATCCCAGGGCAGCCGAAGGCGGACCTGATCACCACCGAGCATATCCGCGACGATTCCTAGCTTCGCGACGAAAGGTGACTGGGGGAGGAACTGTGCGATGACATCGCGGCCGCTGCGTGGTTGGGCATGAGTCGACATGTGTTCATGTTTTCGCAGCACCGCTGGCCGCGACCGCTGGCCGCCAAAAGCCCGCGACGGTCCCGGCCAGTCAGGCGCTCGTAGATCTGCTGGACGAGCAGATTGGTTGGGCCTGCTCATTGACAGCGGCGGCGAAGACTGGTTTCATACATGGTAATGCTGATAAATCTGATCAATGCCATCAACTTTACCAGGAATTCGACGGACGGATGATTAGCCAAGCGACGGTCTGCCCAACAGCGGGACAGTATGAATTGAGCCATCTGCGCTCACTGGAGGCCGAGGCCATCCACATCATTCGCGAGGTGGCCGCCGAGTTCGAGCGGCCGGTGCTGCTGTTCTCGGGCGGCAAGGACTCCATCGTGATGCTGCATCTGGCGCTTAAGGCGTTTCGCCCCGGCCGGCTGCCGTTCCCAGTGATGCACGTCGACACCGGCCACAACTTCGACGAGGTTATCGCCACCCGCGACGAACTGGTCGCCGAGACCGGGGCGCGGTTGATCGTCGCCAAGGTGCAAGACGATATCGACGCCGGCCGAGTCGTCGAGACCATCCCGTCGCGTAACGCGCTACAGACCGTGACGCTGCTGCGCGCGATCCGCGAGAACCACTTCGACGCGGCGTTCGGCGGCGCGCGGCGTGACGAGGAGCGGGCGCGCGCCAAGGAGCGGGTGTTCAGTTTCCGCGACGAGTTCGGCCAGTGGGATCCGAAGGCCCAGCGGCCGGAACTCTGGAACCTGTACAACGGGCGCCACCACAAGGGCGAGCACATCCGGGTGTTCCCGCTGTCCAATTGGACCGAGTTCGACGTCTGGTCCTACGTCGGCGCCGAGCACATCACCTTGCCGTCGATCTATTTCGCCCACCGGCGGAAAGTGTTCGAGCGCGACGGGATGCTGCTGGCGGTACACCGGCACATGCACCCACGCACCGATGAGAGGGTCTTCAAGGCTTCGGTGCGGTTCCGCACCGTCGGCGACGTCACGTGCACCGGCTGCGTGAAATCCAATGCTGCCACGGTCGCGGAGGTCATCGCCGAGACCGCGGTGGCACGGTTGACCGAACGCGGGGCCACCCGCGCCGACGACCGGATCTCTGAGGCCGGCATGGAAGACCGCAAACGGCAGGGGTACTTCTGATGACGACTCTGCTGCGGCTGGCCACTGCCGGTTCCGTGGACGACGGCAAGTCCACGTTGATCGGCCGGCTGCTCTACGACTCCAAGGCCATGATGGAAGACCAGTGGGCGTCGGTGGAGCGTACGTCCAAGGAACGCGGCCACGACTACACTGACCTGGCGCTGGTTACCGACGGTCTGCGGGCCGAACGCGAACAGGGCATCACGATCGATGTCGCATACCGCTACTTCTCCACCCCCAAGCGGAAATTCATCATCGCCGACACCCCAGGCCACATCCAGTACACCCGCAATATGGTGACCGGGGCCTCTACCGCCCAATTGGCGGTTGTGCTGGTCGACGCCCGGCACGGTCTGCGCGAACAATCACGCCGGCACACCTTCCTGGCGTCGCTGTTGGGCATCCAGCACATCGTGCTCGCGGTCAACAAGATGGACCTGATCGACTGGGACCAAGAAAAATTCGAGGCGATCCGCGACGAGTTTCACGCTTTCGCGGCCCGCCTCGACGTGCATGACGTGAGCACCATTCCGATGTCGGCGCTGCACGGCGACAACGTGGTAACCAAGTCCGAATACACACCGTGGTACGACGGACCGGCGCTGCTGCCGTATCTGGAAGAGGTGTATATCGCCGGCGACCGCAACCTGGTCGATGTCCGGTTCCCCATCCAGTACGTCATCCGGCCGCAGACCCGCGAACATCAAGACCACCGCAGCTACGCCGGCAGTGTGGCCAGCGGCGTGATGCGCCCGGGCGACGAGGTGGTCGTGCTGCCGAGCGGCAAGACCACCCGGGTCACCGCGATCGACGGGCCGAACGGTCCAGTGGCAGAGGCGTTTCCGCCGATGGCGGTTTCGGTGAGGCTTGTTGACGATGTCGACATCTCGCGCGGTGACATGATCGCCCGGCCTAACAACCGGCCGCGTGTGTCGCAGGAGTTCGACGCCACCGTGTGCTGGATGGCGGACTCCTCGGCGCTGGAGCCCGGCCGCAACTACGTCATCAAGCACACCACCCGCACCACGCACGCGAGGGTCACCGCACTGGACTACCGGCTTGACGTCAACACCCTGCACCGGGACAAGACCGCGACGGCGTTGAAACTCAACGAACTTGGCCGCATCTCGCTGCGCACCCAGGTACCTCTGCTGCTCGACGAGTACACCCGCAACGCCAGCACCGGCTCGTTCATCCTCATCGATCCCGACACCAACGTAACGGTGGCAGCGGGCATGGTGCTGCGTGACGTGGCGGCCCGCACGTCAAGCCCGAACACGGTGCGGCACAAATCGCTGGTCACCGCCGAGGACAGGCTGTCGGGGCGGGGCCGCACTGTGTGGTTCACCGGACTGTCGGGTTCGGGAAAGTCATCGATCGCCATGTTCGTCGAGCGGAAGCTGCTCGGAGAAGGTATTCCCGCTTACGTTCTCGACGGCGACAACTTGCGACACGGTCTGAACGCCGACCTCGGCTTCAGCATGGCAGACCGTGCGGAGAACCTGCGCCGGTTGGCGCATGTGGCGACGTTGCTCGCCGACTGCGGCCAGGTGGTGCTGGTACCGGCGATCAGCCCGCTTGCCGAGCACCGCGAGCTCGCCCGGCAGGTACACGCCGATGCGGGGATCGACTTTTTCGAGGTGTTTTGCGATACCCCGCTCCAGGACTGCGAGAGACGCGATCCGAAGGGCCTGTACGCCAAAGCCCGTGCCGGGCTGATCACGCATTTCACCGGCATCGACAGCCCCTACCAGCGGCCGAAGAATCCGGACCTGCGGCTCACTTCGGACCGCAGCCTCGACGAACTGGCGCAGCAAGTCATCGATCTGCTCGAGTCACGCCGGTGAACGACCACCAGCTGGCCGCGCGCATGGCGAGTCGCGCCGGAGAACTGCTGCTCGCTGTGCGCCACGAGCTGGCCGACGCGACCGAAGCCGAGCGAAAAGCAGCCGGGGACAAGCGCTCCCATGACTTCTTGATGGAAGCACTAGCCCACTATCGGCCGGGTGACGCGGTGCTCTCCGAGGAAGGCGCCGACGACGCGGTGCGATTGTGCTGCGAGCGGGTATGGATCGTCGACCCACTTGACGGCACCCGGGAATTTTCCGAACTCGGCCGCCAGGATTGGGCCGTACACGTGGCGCTGTGGAAATCCGGTGATCTCGTTGCCGGCGCGGTCGCGCTTCCGGCGCAAGGCATTACGCTGGCCACGCCGAACGTAGCGCCGCCACCGCCGCATGCAGGCCCGCGGATCGTGGTATCCCGGACCCGCCCGCCCGCCACCGCGCCAAGGGTATGCGAACGTCTGGGTGGCACCCTGGTGGCGATGGGATCGGCCGGGGCCAAGGTCGCCGCAGTCATCCAGGGACTGGCCGATGTGTACGTCCACGCCGGCGGACAGCACGAATGGGACTCTGCGGCACCGGTCGCGGTGGCCCGTGCAGCCGGTTTGCACGCCTCACGCCTGGACGGTTCTCCGCTGGAGTACAACCGGCCCGAAGCGCTGGTGCCCGACGTGGTCGTGTGCCGGCCGGAGTACACCGATGCGGTGTTGGCTGTGACCAGCTGACGGCGCCGTAGCACCACGCTGGGTCCGATCGCCCAACTCCTCCTCGGGCCGCTCCGCGGCCCGCATCGTCGCCGGGCTCAGGCTCGATTGCCCGGCTCCTCAGCCGGCCGCTTTGCGGCCCGCATCGTCGCCGGGCTGGGTGGCACAATTCACGGAATGCGCATGTCGGCGAAAGCGGAGTACGCGGTGCGGGCGATGATCCAGCTCGCAACGGCCGGCCAGGGCGCGGTGGTCAAGACAGACGATTTAGCTAAGGCACAGGGCATACCGCCGCAGTTTCTCGTCGACATCCTGTCCGACCTGCGCACCGACCGCCTCGTTCGTAGCCACCGCGGTCGCGACGGCGGCTATGAGCTGGCTCGTCCCGGCACCGAGATCAGCATCGCAGACGTGCTGCGCTGCATCGACGGTCCGCTGGCCAGCGTTCGCGACATTGGGCTCGGCGATCTGCCCTACTCCGGCCCGACCGCAGCGCTCACCGATGTGTGGCGCGCGCTGCGTGCCAGCATGCGTTTGGTGCTAGAGGAAACAACCCTGGCCGACGTCGCCGCCGGCGCGCTGCCGAAGCACGTCGCACAACTCGCCGACGACTATCGCGATCAGGAGAGCAAGCGGCACGGCTCGCAGTAGCCCGAGCGACGATGCGGGCGGTGCGGCGGCCGGGGGTGGGGGTGCTGCCCGCTTGCGGGGGAGAGCCGGGTAATCGGACGTAGCCGGCAGCGGTCAGCTGCCTGAGCCATAGGGCCGGGTGAGGATCTCCATGTGGTGCCCAGCTGGGTCCGGAAAGTACACCCCGCGGCCCCCGTCTCTGTGGTTGATCTCGCCGGGCCGTTGGCCTGCCGGGTCCGCCCAGTGCCGCAGCCCGCGCGATTGGATCTTGGCGTAGATCGCGTCGAACTCGTCGTCGGACACCAGGAACGCGTAGTGCTGCGGCCGGATCTCCTCACCGTTGGGTATATCGGCGTAGTCGAGGCTGGCGCCGTGGTCAAGCTCGACAACCTGGAAGCGGCCGAATGGCTTCGGGCTCGGCAGCCCGAACAGCTCGGTGAGAAATTCCGCGGACTCCCGCTTGTCGCGTGCGGCGACGATGGTGTGGTTGAAACTGATACTCATTGCTCTTGCCAGTCAACCACTCTCGGCACCACAGCACAATGCCGAGACACTACTTGGGCGCGGTGAGCTCGAAGGCGATGTTGTCCGGATCGCCGAACTCCAAGGTGGTCAAACGAGCAAACAAGTTATCGCTGCCGGTTGGCCGGTTTGGTCACAGTCGGGCTCACCCTCCCGTATTACTTGAACCGGTTGTCGCGATCATTGCTGCACGTGATTCGCGGAGCCTCTGAGCGGATTGCTCCCGCGCCGCCTGCCCGTGCTCACGGATGTCTCGTGCGCTCCGGCGAGTGGCGGCACCCTGGGCTTGGATGGCGGTGCGCCGTGCCACACGAGCGCGTGCCCGGTGGGATTTTTGGCGGCACGCCCCGCAGCAGTAGCGCGCGTCGGCGCGACCGTAGAACACGGCGCCACACATCAAGCATTGCAGCCGAGAAGCTGCCATAACGGAAACGTTACGCCTATCCGTTACACTGCGCTATTCATGCGTCGAAACGTATAGGCGCACAGTTGAATTGGCAGGTAGCAACATTGTCGGGCGTGTCAGTGACGCATATCATCAAACGGTGCCTTAAGAAGGAGGGCCCCTGCCATGACGACCACTGACAACACCGAGAAGCAGCTTGATCACCCGATGCCCGAAGGGGCCAGGAAGGCACCGCCAAGCGGTGGTCCAATGTCGTACTTGCCCAGGAACGAGCCCGCCGGGAACATTGATCGATGTGCTGCCACGCCCGTTATGGCGGGGGATCAACGCCAAGCCGACTACTACCTGCGTGCGCTCACCAGGAGCAGCCGGGAGATCGAGCGCCGGATCGCCTCATACCAGGCCGCGATGGCTCGCTATGAAGCCAGCGGCGACGCCGACTACGCCCGTTGCGTTCGGCGCCAGATCCGCATCGAGCAACAGGACCGATACATCCTCGAGCGGATGATCGATAATCTGCGGCGGCGATTCGCTCCTCGCGATCATGGCGCCGTTTCCCCGCGTTCTCGGCGGGGTCCGCGTGGGTCGAAAGGAGTCTCGGGTAGCGGCCCCGAGGGAATGTCGGTAAGTGTTGCGGGCTCGGCCTGTAACGCCATTCCTTATAGGCGGATGCCAAGCCAGTGATCCTGGTGAAAGTTCGATAGCAACCGGAGCAGTGGCAGGCTTAGTCCAGTCCATTGGGAATGACACCTGCCGCACCGGATCCATTGCGGGAAGAGCTCAGCCATCTAGCTACACTGGTGGCTGGCCGATGGCACTCACGTGGAGATCCTTAACTGGCTCGACGAGCATGCCCGCTACGCGCTCTCGGTCACTGCACACCGCCGCGTCACCAGCCCCATCGTGCTGGCCGAGTTCCGGAAAGCCTGTGCTGCTCATGGCATTCCCGCCTCCACCCTGACCGATAACGGCGTGGTCTTCACCACCCGGCTATCCGGAGGCAGGGGCGGATGCAACGGATTGGAAAACGAACCGCGCCGCCTCGGGGTCACCCAAATCAACTCCACACCGAATCATTGGACCACCTGCGGCAAGGTCGAACGCTTCCATCAGACCCTCAAGAAATGGCTCAACGGCCAACCCCGGGCCGCCACCATCGCCGATCTGCAAGCCCAGCTGGATGCCTTCGTCACCGAACACAACCACGGCCGTCCGCACCGCTCCCTGCCCCACCAAGCCACCCCCGCCACCGCCTACACCGCCCGCCCCAAAGCCGACCCAGCAACCCGCACCGACACCCACAACCGGGTCCGCACCGACCGCATCGACCAAGCCGGCGTCATCACCCTGCGCGTCGCCGGCCGCCTGCACCACATCGGCGTTGGCCGAACCTACACCGGCATCCCCGTCTTAGTCCTCGTCCAAGATCTCCACATCCGCATCCTCAACGCCGCCACCGGCGAACTGCTACGCCAGCTAACCCTTGACCCCACCAGGGACTATCAACCCACCGGCGCCCCCAAAGGCCCAAAACGGAAAAAGCTCTGAACCCTAATGCAGGTTCAGAGCTATTCCGATGTCCTGAGACATCACACAGTGCCCCCGACACACTGCCCCCGGCAGGATTCGAATCCCGCCGGGGGCGGTCTTGTGTTCGTGCTGGTACAGTCATCAAAAAGTGTTCTGACCTGCGCTGACAGCGCGGATCGATAGTCCGGAATGTATCGGAAATGCATCGGATCGAGTCAGGCTATAGGGCACGAATAGGGCACGACCACGAGGAGCACAACCACATGTCGCAACGGACCCGCCGCGACCGTCGCGGCTGGGGGAAGATCCGCCGTTTGCCGTCCGGGCGCTGGCAGGCCAGCTACATCGGCCGCGACAACCACCGGCACACCGCCGGTGACGTACTCGACCCGGCTGGTCGCTGAGGGCTGGCTGGCAGGCGAGCGCCGACTCTACGAGGACGCCGACGCCTGGACACCGCCTGCGGCGCGCGAAGCCGCCGCCGAAGCCGCCCGTCAGGCGCAAGAGCTGACGCTGGGCGAGTACGCCGACGAGTGGATCACCCACCGTGACGTCAAGCCGCGCACCCGCGAGGGCTATCGGGCGCTGCTGGCCAACCACATCAAGCCCACGCTGGGAGATACTCCGGTCGGCGAGCTGAGCGCGCCTGCCGTGCGGGCCTGGTACGCGGGGCTGGCGACCGGGCCAACCGCCAAGGCGCACGCCTACCAACTGCCGCACGCCATCGCCGCCACCGCCGCCACCGATGGCCTGTTGGCCGCGAACCCGTGCACGATCAAACGGGCGATGAGCACGGTCTGCCGCCGCGAGCCGGTGATCCTGACGCCCGCCGAGGTCGCCGCCTTGGCCGACGCCATCCGCCCGACGCGG
>DASPOT010000116.1:0-18484 GCA_035625875.1 Mycobacterium sp.
GTGCTCGACATCGAGAACCACTACGCCGAGGAGTTCCCGCACCTACCGAAGAACGTGCGGGACTTGTTGCAGTCCTACGTCGATGCGGGCAAGCTCGGCGTCAAGACTGGCGAGGGCTTCTACACGTACCCGAAGTCCTGAACGACACCCGCAAACCCTTCTATCGGAGTGCGCATCGCCACGGCGGAGTGGACAATCACGCCGGGCTGATGATCGCGGTCGGCGATAGCGTCGAGCCGTCTACGAGTGCGCATGCGTTCAACGAGATCGGCTGCCGGTCTCGAGGCGGGGCCGGGGACGACGGTTGCCCAGGCCAATTATCAGGATCACTTGTCGGTGGGCCTAGTTATACTCGAACACATGTACTGCTTATCTGCTTAAGTGGACTTAGGCTGGTCAGCGTGGGTTTTGCTGGTGTGGGGCCGGTCGGCGGGGTGGACTATCCGCGGACGTATCAGGAGTTTCGGGCGTGGTTTCCCGATGATGTGTCGTGTGCGGCGTATCTAGCGCGTTTGCGCTGGCCAGAGGGTTTCCGGTGCCCGGTGTGTGGTGGCGATCGGGCGTGGCAGACGTCCACGGCACATTGGAAGTGTGCCGGTTGCGGACGCAAAACATCGGTGACGGCCGGAACGATCTTTCACCGCACGCGCACGCCGCTGAGCACGTGGTTCGCCGCGATCTGGCTGGTGACCTCGCAGAAGAACGGGGCCTCGGCACAGAATCTGCACGACATGCTCGGCCTGGGCTCCTACGAGACGGCCTGGGTGTGGCTGCACAAGCTGCGCCGGGCAATGGTGCGTCCCGAGCGCGAACTGCTCGCGGGTGCCGTTGAGGTCGATGAATCCTTTGTTGGCGGTCGCGCCGCCGGGAAACAGGGCGCCTCAACGGACAAGGCTTCTGTCATGATCGCGGTGGAAAACCTGGGAACACAGGTGAATAGAAAGCTTCGACTCGGCCGGGTACGACTTGGGGTCGCCGACGCACCAGGCTCCAAACAACTCGTGGATTTCGCCCGCACGACGGTAGCGCCGGGTTCGCTGATCCGCACCGACGGCGCACGGATGTTCCGGGTTCTCGCCGAGGAGGGCTACACCCACCAGTACGTGTCGGGCTACCGCTCGCCTGAACCGGGACACGTCACCCTACCCGGACCCCATCGGGTGGCCTCGCTGCTCAAACGGTGGACCGCCGGCACCCACCACTACCGCGTGGAACGCGAGCACCTGCAGTACTACCTGGACGAGTTCACCTTCAGATTCAATCGCCGCAGGTCAAAAGCCCGCGGAATGCTCTTCTACCGACTCCTGCAACAAAGCGTCAACACCGATCCCCACCCACTGGCCGACCTCATCGGCGGCGCCGAAGGCCCAGAGCAAACTCTGCGAGCAACTGCTAAACCACTGCCCGGCAACACCTTTGACGAATTTCAAGCAAACGAGTCCACTTAAGCAGATAAGCAGTACATACATTCGATTATAGGTGCGTCCACTGACACCCCAGGACATTGACTTAGTCGCGCGGCCCCTCCGCCGTCGGATTCGGCGCCAACACTCTCTGTCGGGTAGTGACCCGGAAGGGGTTCCAGGATTGCGGGTCTAACCCGCGTCAGGGGTGACGAGAATCTTGCAGTGCCGCTCGGGGTCGGCCAGGTCGTCGAAGGCTTGGCCGACCCCGTCCAGTCCTACCTCTCCGGTGATCAGTGGGCTGACGTCGATGTCGCCCTCGGCGAGCGCGCGCAGCGAGGCGCCGAACTCGTCCGGGCTGTAGGCGAGCACGAATTGCACATTGATCTCTTTGGCGATTGCGAAGAACGGATGCACAGTGTCGGGCTGCATGCATACCCCTGCGACGACCAGACGGGTGCCCGGTCGTGCCCGCTGCATCACGTCGTCAATGATTCCGGGCACGCCAACCGCCTCGAACACCACGGCGGGTTTGACCGTGTCGAATGGCGAGCCCTGCGCCGGGTCCAGCGCCTGGTGCGCCCCCATCGTGGTGGCCAGTTCGCGCCGTTTCGGCGAAAAGTCAGATGCCACAATAGTTTCGACACCACGCGCCGCGAGGGCCGCGATGATCGCCATACCGATTGGACCGCAACCAAGTACCAGGGCCGTCTCGCCGGGCGCAATGTTCGACTTGTTGACGGCATGCAACCCCACCGCCATGGGTTCGGTCAGGGCGGCATGTTTGAGGTCCAGGCCATTGGGGATGGGCAGCAGCAGCGGTGCCGAAAGCAACATCCGTTCGGCGTAACCGCCGATCGTGCTGTTGCTGTAGACGATCGGCTCGACGCCCTTGTCAGACAGCAACACCGGAAGTGAGGTGACCGGGGTTCCCGGTGGATAGGTTTCGGTGTCAGGTCCGGCTTCGAGTACCTCGGCGCTGAATTCGTGACCCATGAACACGTCGCGGTTCAGGTCGACGCCGAAGCCAGCGGCGCCAATACCGAGTCCCATTTGACCGCCCAGTGCCACTACCTCGGCGCCGTGGGCGGCGAAATGCAGGTCAGATCCGCAGATTCCACAGGAGCGCACCGCGACCAGAACCTGGCCCGGCCCGGGCACCGGTTCGGGCACGTCGTCGCGGCATAGCATGTGCCCGTCGCGCAGCACTGCGGCGCGCATCAGCTCTTCTCGCTTTCCATCTTGAGTTCGTCGGTATGCTCGCTGATGGCCTTCACCACCGCCTCACCGGCGCGGCCAAGCAATTGCTCACGCATGGCCTTGGCCCAGTCGTGTGATGCCCGCGGCGCTTCCAGCTGTCCTTTGAAATGCGGAATCACCTTGCGGGCGAACAGCTCATAGCAGTGGTAGGTCGCCTCCGGTGAAGCCCAGTCGTGACCGAGCAACAAGAAGGTCCCGAAACCACCCGACCGGTCGAGCAGACCCTGGATGTAGCCGATCGCGTCGTCAGGTGTGCCGATACAGCAATTACCTTTAGCCGCATACTCTTCGACCAACTCGCGGGTGGACTGAGCGCCGTCGGCCAGGTTGGCTAGCGGCACAAACCCGGCCGCGCCGAAGTACTTGGCGAAATCCTGCAGCCCGTAAACGCAGTCGTCGACCGCCTGTTCGCGGCTATCGGACAGATGCATGATGCCCAGGACACGCCAGTTGGCACGGTCCGGTTCGTCGCGGCCAACTTTGGCAGCCTGCTCGCGGACCACTTCCCAGGCATTTTCCACCGCCGCGTAGCCGCCGGGCACCGACATCGACAGCGACAATAGCGACGTGCCCAGCGCACCGGCTAACCGCGGGCCGGATGGCGAAATCATTGCAGCCGTGGCAATTTCAGGGTAGGGCCAGCTATAGGGTCGTATGTGCAATTGGGCGTCGCGCAAGGCGAACCAGTCGGAGTGGCGGTCGATCCGCTCACCGGGTGGGGCCCGGAAAAGCGCGAGGATCGCCTCGAGGGACTCCTGCATCATCCGGCGCTGCTCGACGGGGTCGATACCCATCATGTAGGCATCCGACGGCAGCGCACCGGGCCCGGTGCCGAACATCACCCGGCCGCGGGTCAGGTGATCCAGCAGCACCCAGCGGTCGGCCACCATCAGCGGATGGTGGTAGGGCAGCGAAACCACTCCGGTACCCAGCCGGATGTGCTTGGTCCGCTCCGCCGCGGCAGCGATGAACACCTCCGGGCAGGCGATCAGCTCATAGCCGCCGGAATGGTGTTCGCCGAACCACGCTTCGTCGAACCCCAGGCGGTCCAGCGCCACTACCCGCTCCATGTCGTATTCGAGTGCGACTGTAGGCGATTGGCCGATCGGGTGAAACGGCGTGATGAAGACGCCGAAACGTAGTGGCGCGCTCATCGCGGCTGCACACTCCTCATCGCAACTCCAATCCTTCGAGGAAGTCCAGCAGGGCCGTGTTCACCTCATCGGGCCGTTCCTGCTGCAGCCAATGCCCGGCGCCGTCGATCATCACCTCGTGATACGGACCGGTGAACACCTCCGAAGCCCGGTCGCGGCGGGTGAATCCCAGCACGGGATCGGCTGTCCCGGCGATGAACAACGCGGGCACGGCGGTAGTGGCGCCGGCGAGTTCGGCCGTGGTCTCCCAGTTGCGGTCGAAATTGCGATACCAGTTCAAGCCTCCGGTAAACCCCGTGCGGGCAAACTCGGTGATGTAGTGGTCGAGCTCATCCTGGCTGATCCAGTCGGGCAGCGCGGCCGGTTCGGGCAATCGGTCGATGAAGCCCGCCGGTCCCGGGGCCAGCATCCGGGTGGCCGCGCCCTGATCGCCGGGTGGCCGCAGGCCGCCGATCATCCGGCGCATCGTGCGGGCGGGGTCACTGCCCAGCTCGGCGTCGGCCACACCAGGCTCCTGGAAATAGAGCATGTAGAAAAAGTTCTCGCCGAACATGTTGCGGAAGGCCTGCGTAGGCGGCACCTGTGCGCGGGGCAGCGGCGGCACGCTCAACCCCGCCACCGCCGTCACCCGGTCGGGGTGCAGCAGCGGCGCATTCCACGCCACGACGGCACCCCAATCGTGTCCGATCCAGACAGCGCGCTCGGCGTCCACGTCGTCAAGCAAGCCGATGATGTCCGCGGTCAATTCGTGGATGTCGTAGGCCTCGATGGCGTCCGGACGAGACGAGCCGCCGTAGCCGCGCTGATCGGGGGCGAGCACGTGATAGCCGGCGTCGGCAAGCGCTGGAATCTGGTGGCGCCATGAGTAGGCCAGCTCCGGGAAGCCGTGGGCCAGTACCGCCACCGGCGCGCCACGGTTCCCGGCCTCGATCACGCGCAACTGCACACCGTTGGTGCCAACTAACCGTGCGGTCGATGCACGCACCGTCTCACCAAAGCACACTGGCACCGGCCTGAGAAGAGGCCAGACGGCCCGTCGTCGCCCGCATCATCGCCGGGCGGGGTTCGATTGCCAGGCTCGCCCCGCAAGCGTGGGGACCCCCCGTTCCGGCCTGCATCGTCGCCGGGCTTAGCCAGATTGCCCGGCTCCTCCTCGCCCGCTGCGCGGCCGCATCGTCGCCGGGGGCTAGATCCCCCGTTCGCTGTCCGGGCACAGGTCGGAACTGTCGTTCGTTGGTCTAAGCGGTAGCCTGGGCTATTCCAGCTGAGGCGTATCGGGGAAGGACATGGCCGGCCACGGCCGATGATTGATGAACCGCAAAAACGTGATCCGCACACTCACGGCGATCGCCGTCGTGTTGCTGCTCGGCTGGTCGTTCTTCTATCTCAGCGACGACACCCGCGGTTACAAGCCCGTCGACACCTCGGTGGCGATGGCCCAGATCAGCACCGACAACGTCAAGAGCGCTCAGATCGACGATCGCGAGCAACAGCTGCGGTTGACGCTGAAGAAGGGCAACACCGACACCGAGGGTTCCGACAAGATCATCACCAAGTACCCCAGCGGCTACGCCGTCCCGCTGTTCGACGCGCTCAGCAGTAAGAAAGCCCAGGTCAGCACCGTCGTCAACCAGGGCAACATCCTGGGTTCGCTGCTGATTTACGTGCTACCGCTGCTGCTCTTGGTTGGTCTGTTCGTCATGTTCTCCCGCATGCAGGGCGGTGCCCGGATGGGCTTCGGCTTCGGCAAGTCACGCGCCAAACTTCTGTCCAAGGACATGCCCAAGACCACCTTCGCCGACGTCGCCGGGGTCGATGAGGCGGTCGAGGAGCTCTACGAGATCAAGGACTTCCTGTCCAACCCGGGTCGGTATCAGGCGCTGGGCGCCAAGATCCCCAAGGGCGTGCTGCTGTATGGCCCGCCCGGAACCGGCAAGACGCTGCTGGCCCGCGCGGTCGCCGGTGAGGCCGGGGTGCCGTTCTTCACCATCTCCGGTTCGGACTTCGTCGAAATGTTCGTAGGCGTCGGCGCATCCCGGGTGCGTGACCTCTTCGACCAGGCCAAGCAAAACAGCCCGTGCATCATCTTCGTCGACGAGATCGACGCCGTCGGCCGCCAGCGCGGCGCCGGCCTCGGCGGCGGGCACGACGAGCGCGAGCAGACGCTGAACCAGCTGCTGGTCGAGATGGACGGGTTTGACCCGCGGGCCGGCGTCATCCTGATCGCGGCCACCAACCGGCCCGACATCCTCGACCCGGCGCTGCTGCGTCCCGGCCGCTTCGACCGCCAGATCCCGGTGTCCAACCCCGACATCAACGGCCGCAAGGCGATCCTGCGGGTGCATTCCAAGGGCAAGCCGATGGCCCCCGACGCCGACCTCGACGGGCTGGCCAAACGCACGGTCGGCATGTCGGGCGCCGACCTGGCCAACGTCGTCAACGAGGCGGCGCTGCTGACCGCCCGGGAGAACGGCACCGTCATCACCGGCGCCGCGCTTGAAGAGGCCGTGGACCGGGTGATCGGCGGACCGCGCCGCAAGGGGCGGGTCATCAGCGAACTGGAGAAGAAGATCACCGCCTACCACGAAGGCGGTCACGCGCTAGCGGCGTGGGCGATGCCCGACATCGAGCCGATCTACAAGGTGACCATCCTGGCCCGCGGGCGCACCGGCGGGCATGCGGTCTCGGTGCCCGAGGACGACAAGGGCCTGATGACCCGTTCGGAGATGATCGCTCGGCTGGTGTTCGCGATGGGCGGGCGCGCGGCCGAGGAACTGGTGTTCCGCGAGCCGACGACGGGCGCGGTGTCCGACATCGAGCAGGCCACCAAAATCGCGCGCTCGATGGTCACCGAATTCGGGATGAGCTCCAAGCTCGGCGCTGTCAAATACGGCACCGAACACGGTGACCCGTTCCTGGGCCGCGCGATCGGCACGCAGCCGGACTATTCGCATGAGGTCGCCCGCGACATCGATGACGAGGTCCGCAAGCTCATCGAGGCCGCGCACACCGAGGCGTGGGAGATCCTCACCGAATACCGCGACGTGCTCGACACCCTGGCCGGCGAGCTACTCGAGAAGGAAACCCTGCACCGACCCCAGTTGGAAGCGATCTTTGCCGACGTCGAAAAGCGACCCCGGCTCACCATGTTCGACGATTTCGGTGGCCGCATCCCATCGGACAAGCCGCCAATCAAGACACCCGGCGAGCTGGCCATCGAGCGTGGGGAGTCATGGCCGCAGCCAGTGCCCGAACCCGCGTTCAAGGCCGCTATCGCGCAGGCGACCCGAGCTGCCGAGGCCGCGCAGGCCGAGGCTGACCGAACCGCTAACGGCGCCAACGGTTCTCACCATGCACCGGCCAGCCAGGGTCCTGGCGAGGGTGATGGCGTTTCGCCGCGGCGCCCCACGCAGCCCGATTACGGCGCTCCGGCCGGCTGGCGTGCTCCCGGGTGGCCACCGCCGCAACAGCCGAACTACTGGTACCCACCGCCACCGCCACCGTACTGGCCGCAGCCAGCACCGAACTATCCCGGCCACTCCCCGGGCCAGCCCTCCCTGCCGTATCCGCCCCCTGGTCAACATGCGCCTGAGGACGACAAGTCCCTCGACCAGCGGGGCGAGGACGCGAGCCGGCCCAACCCGCCAGCCCACGGTTGACGAACGGAGGCGTCATGGCGCAGCTGAATTCCCGCCCAGTCAAACTGCGGCGCACACCGGTGTTCGACCAGGCACGTGCGGAGGCGGCGATCCGCGAGTTGCTGTTCGCGATCGGCGAGGATCCGGATCGGCATGGTCTGGAGGAGACTCCGGCGCGGGTCGCCCGGACATACCGCGAGATGTTCGCCGGGCTCTATACCGACCCCGACACAGTGCTGGGCACCACGTTCGACGAACACCACGACGAGATGGTGATCGTCAAGGAGATCCCGCTGTACTCGACGTGCGAGCATCATTTGGTGTCGTTCCACGGGGTGGCGCATGTCGGATACATCCCTGGGGACGACGGCCGGGTGACCGGCCTGTCTAAGATCGCGCGGCTGGTCGACCTCTACGCCAAGCGGCCGCAGGTGCAGGAACGGCTCACCGCCCAGATCGCCGACGCTTTGATGCGCAAACTCGATCCGCGCGGGGTGATCGTCGTGGTCGAGGCCGAGCACCTGTGCATGGCGATGCGCGGTGTCCGCAAGCCCGGTGCGGTCACTACGACGTCGGCGGTGCGCGGTCTGTTCAAGACCAACCCGTCATCTCGAGCCGAAGCGCTCGAACTCATCTTGCGCAAGTGAGCCCGACACGCGTTATTGGGGTGGTGAATGTCACCGACGACTCGTTTTCGGATGGCGGGCGCTACCTGGACGCTGATCGCGCCGTCGAACACGGGCTGGCATTGGCCGCAGAAGGCGCGGCCATCATCGACGTCGGCGGTGCGTCGACCCGGCCCGGCGCCATCCGGATCGACCCGCAGGTGGAGACTTCCCGTGTGGTGCCCGTCGTCAAAGGACTTGCGGCACAGGGTATTAGCGTCAGCATCGATACAATGCACGCGGGTGTCGCCCGGGCGGCGCTGGAGAGCGGCGCGCAGATCGTCAACGACGTGTCCGGGGGACGGGCTGATCCCGCGATGGCCCCTCTGCTGGTCGAGGCGGGTGTGTCGTGGGTGTTGATGCACTGGCGACCGGTGTCCGCCGAAGACCCGCACCAGGTGCCGCACTACCGCGATGTGGTGGCCGAGGTGCGCGCCGAGCTGCTCGCCAGCGTTGACGATGCGGTTGCCGCAGGTGTCGATCCGGCAAAGCTGGTGATCGATCCCGGCCTCGGGTTCGCCAAGACGGGACAACATAATTGGGCGCTGCTTCATGCGTTGCCCGAGTTTGTCGCCACCGGGGTGCCGGTACTCGTCGGGGCGTCACGTAAACGGTTCCTCGGTACGCTGCTCGCCGGGCCGGACGGGGCGGTGCGACCGCCCGACGGTCGTGAGACCGCGACCGCGGTGATCTCCGCGCTGGCTGCCCTGCATGGGGCCTGGGGTGTGCGGGTGCACGACGTGCGGGCCTCGGTTGACGCACTGAAGGTCGTCGCGGCCTGGACGCAGGCAGGGACGGGTGATGGCTGACCGAATCGAGTTGCGCGGCTTGACCGTTCGTGGTCGTCACGGAATCTACGACCACGAACGCAGCGACGGGCAGGACTTCGTCGTCGACATCACCGTGTGGATTGACCTGGTCGACGCCGCTGCAAGCGACGATCTGTCTGACACCTACGACTACGGCGTGCTGGCGCAGCGGGCAGCCGATATCGTCGGCGGACCGGCCCGGAACCTGATCGAAACCGTCGCGGGCGAGATCGCCGACGACGTGATGAACGACAAGCGGGTGCACGCTGTCGAGGTGGTCGTGCACAAACCGCAGGCCCCGATCCGTCAGACCTTCGGGGATGTGGCCGTGGTGGCCCGGCGGTCGCGGCGCGGCGGCCGCGGTTCGGTGATCCCCGCTGGAGGCGCCTAATGACGCGGGTGGTGCTGTCCATCGGCTCCAACCTGGGTGACCGGCTAGATCGGCTGCAGTCAGTGGTCGACGGGCTGGGCAGGGCGGTGCGGGCGGCCTCGCCGGTGTATGAGACGGATCCGTGGGGTGGCGTAGAGCAGGGTCGGTTCCTCAACGCGGTGCTGATCGCGGACGACCCCGCGGTCGACGGGCGTGGCTGGTTGCGCCGGGCCCAGGAGTTGGAGCAGGCGGCGGATCGAGTGCGCGGCCAGCGTTGGGGTCCACGCACCCTCGATATAGACCTGGTCGCCTGCTACGACGGCGATACCGAGCTGATCTCCCGCGAGAATGGGCTGACGCTGCCGCACCCGCTGGCTCACCTGCGGGCCTTCGTGATGGTGCCGTGGCTTGCCGTCGACCCGCACGCTGAGCTGACCGTGGCCGGACAGAAGCGGTCCGTCGCTGAGTTGCTGGCTGAGCTGGAGCCAGCCGACCATGCCGGCGTGCGATTGACCGGGCTGGCGCTGAGTCTGCACCGCGAACCAGAAACCAATCCGATTCGACAACGGAAAGCTGATGGGACCGACCCGGAAACGTGACCTGACGGCTGGCGTGGTCAGCGCTGCAGTGGTCGGTTATCTGCTGGTAGAGCTGTTGTACCGGTGGTTTCCGCCCATCACGGTGTGGACCGGTCTGTCGCTGCTCGCGGTCGCCGTCGCCGAGGCGGCGTGGGGTCGCTATGTGCGGGCCAAGATCAACCACGGCGAGATTGGTGACGGGCCGGGTTGGCTGCATCCACTCGCGGTGGCCCGCAGCGTGATGATCGCCAAGGCATCGGCGTGGGTGGGCGCGCTGGTGCTGGGTTGGTGGGTTGGGGTGCTGGTGTACCTGTTGCCCCGACGGTCGTCGGTACGGGTCGCTGGCGAGGACACCGCGGGCACGGTGGTGGCGGCCGCCAGTGCACTGGCTCTGGTGGTCGCCGCGCTGTGGCTGCAGCATTGCTGCAAATCTCCGCACGATCCGACCAAGCGCGGTGAGGGCGCGGAAAATTAGCTCAGCCCGGCGACGATGCGGGCCGTGAAGCGGCCCGAGGTGGGGGTACCGCCCGTTTGCGGGGGAGAGGCGGGCAATCAGGTCAGCTCGGCGACGATGCGGGCCGTGAAGCGGCCCGAGGAGGAGGCGGGCAATCAGGTCAGCTCGGCGACGATGCGGGCCGTGAAGCGGCCCGAGGAGGAGGCGGGCAATCAGGCTAGGTGCGAATCGCCGGGATGGGGCGACACGCGGAGTGACCTCGGCCCGGTACAGTCAGGCCATGACCGTTCTGTCCCGCGGCGCCCGGGTCCGGCGCGGCGGCCGCAGGCCGGGTTGGCTACTGTTGACGGCGTTGCTGGTCCTCGCAATTGGGGCCAGTTCCGCACTGGTTTTCACCAATCGGGTGGAACTGCTCAAGCTCGCGGTGATCCTGGCCCTGTGGGCCGCCGTCGTTGCAGCGTTTGTATCGGTGATCTATCGCCGGCAAAGCGACGTGGACCAGGCCCGGGTGCGTGACCTGAAGCTGGTTTACGACCTGCAGTTGGATCGGGAAATCTCGGCCCGCCGCGAGTATGAGCTGACCGTGGAGTCCCAGCTGCGTCGTGAGTTGGCTTCCGAGCTGCGGGCGCAGTCCGCCGACGAGGTGGCGGCGTTGCGGGCAGAACTTGCCGCGCTGCGAACCAACCTGGAGATCTTGTTCGACATAGAGCTGAGTCATCGTCCGGCGCTGGAGACCGAGCGTACAACGGTGCGTGGCTACGGCGATTGGGCTCGCGAAGGCGAGAGCCCACCCGGCGACTGGGTTTCCAGCGGTCGAGTCACGTCGGTACGCCGGGATGACACCTCCAGCAGGTCGGATGAAAGCTCGATCATCGACGTGCCAGAGGAGCCGCTGCTGCCGCCTCGGCAAGCGGCGACAGACGCCGGTCTTGCAGATGAGGCGTACCACGCCGAAGAGTATTGCGCCGACGCGTATGAGGCTGCAGAAACATATCAGGCTGCTGGAGCGTATCGGGGTTCACACTGGCAGCAACCCGAAGACCGGGGCTGGCCAACCGAAGAGCGGCGGCCAGACGACGGCTGGCGTGCCGAGGGGAGCTACGAATCCCAGTCGCAGCAACGCGACGGGCCCCGAGATGAGACTCCACCGCCGCAACCGGAGGCGCGATTCGAACCACAGCGCGAACCGTCGCAATCGCAACCTGAGCCGCAGCCGCCCCAGTGGTATACCGAGCCTGCCGAGACTCCAGAGGCCACGGAGTGGCAGCCGGTCGGCGCCGAGGGCCAGTGGCTACCGCCCGGGACACCGGGCAGCGACTGGGTTTCCAGTCCCTCCGACGGCGTTGTCGATACCGCCAACGCTGCGAACGGTTCGACAGCCGTCAGCGGGCTCCCGCCAGCTGCCACGCCACCAGAGCAGCCGTGCGGCCGGCATGCCAGCTCAGCCGAGCCGGAAGTCCCCCAACCCCGCGAAGCCGAACCCGGCTGGCAATACGGTGAGACTGGCCGCCGAGCGCAGGCAAGTGAATCGACGGAGTACGACGCCCACGGGACGGGTATTGGGGCGCCCTCGGCGCCTTCGCCACCACCCGCGCCACCGCCGATACCGGAGGTCCCCGATGCGGCATCGGTGATGTCGCCGACACCGGCGCTCGCGGCCCGGCACCGCAGCAGGGATCCATCGACCGACGGCAATGCCCCGCAAAGCAGTGGTCAGTCGGTTGCCGACCTACTGGCGCGGCTGCAAGCCAAGCCGACCGGAGGCGGCCGGCGTCGACGCCGCGAGGAGTGAGCATCGCCCCGTCCCCTGGCAAGCCGGGGTCCTCCGCGCGGGCCGCATCGTCGACCGGGTAAGGTCTTGGTGACCGTCCGGTACCCGCGGCGTGGGACTGGAACGTACTAAGAGACTTGTGAGGGTCGTCTGCGATGGTGCAGTTCGACGGTTTGCGCCCGGCCAGGCTCAAGGTGGGGATCATCTCGGCCGGCCGGGTCGGGACCGCGCTGGGGGTCGCGCTAGAGCGCGCCGACCATGTGGTGGTGGCGTGCAGCGCCATCTCCCAGGCGTCGCTGCAGCGGGCCCAGCGCCGGCTTCCGGACACTCCGGTAATGCCGGTCCCGGATGTTGCCGGCAGCGCGGAGTTGTTAATCCTGGCCGTTACCGACACCGAACTTGCCGCCCTGGTGTGTGGTTTGGCTGCCACGTCGGCGGTGCGGCCCGGGACCATTGTGGCGCACACGTCGGGTGCCAACGGCATCGGCGTGCTGGCACCGTTGGCCGAGCAGGGTTGTATCCCGCTGGCCATTCACCCGGCGATGGCGTTCACCGGTTCCGACGAGGACATCACCCGGCTGCCCGATACCTGTTTCGGGATTTCCGCCGCCGACGAGGTCGGCTACGCGATCGCGCAGGCGCTGGTGCTGGAGATGGGCGGGGAGCCGTTCCGGGTCCGCGAGGACGCTCGCACGCTGTACCACGCCGCGCTGGCCCATGCCGGCAACCACATCGTTGCCATGCTCGCCGACGCGCTGGAGGCCTTGCGCGCCGCGTGCGAAAGCGAGCATGTCGATGACCAGCCGAGCGATATCGCTGAACGCATCCTTGGACCACTGGCCCGGGCTGCGCTGGAGAACACGCTGCAACGAGGACAGGCCGCACTCACCGGCCCCGTCGCACGCGGTGACGCGGCTGCGGTCGCCGGGCATCTGGCCGCACTGGCGGAGCTCGATCCACAGCTGGCCCAGGCGTATCGCGTGAACGCGCTGCGGACCGCGCAGCGTGCACACGCGCCGGAAGAAGTCTTCGAGGTGCTGGCGCGATGACAGTCGACAAGCCGCCGGCGTTCGCTGCGGGTGAACTCAACATGTATTCGATGCCGCGCGATGTCGCAGACGTCAGCCATGCGCTGCGACACAACGGTCGGCGGGTGATGTTGGTGCCAACCATGGGCGCGCTGCACGACGGACACCTTGCGCTAGTCCGTGCCGCCAAACGGGTACCCGGCTCGGTGGTCGTGGTGTCGATCTTCGTCAACCCGCTGCAATTTGGCATCAGCGAAGATCTTGATGCCTATCCGCACACCGTCGATGACGACCTGGCGCTACTGCGCGACGAAGGGGTCGAGATCGCGTTCACGCCAACGGTCGCAGCGATGTATCCCAACGGTCCGCGCACCGCCGTGCACCCGGGTCCGCTGGGTTCCGAACTCGAGGGCGCCACCCGGCCGACGCACTTCGCCGGCATGCTGACCGTTGTGCTGAAGCTGCTGCAGATCGTGCGTCCCGACCGGGTGTTCTTCGGCGAGAAGGACTATCAACAGCTGGTGCTGGTCCGGCAGATGGTCGCCGACTTCAACCTCGACGTGCGGGTGGTCAGTGTGCCGATCGTGCGCGAAGCCGATGGACTCGCGATGTCGTCACGCAACCGCTACCTCGACACGGTGCAGCGGGAAGCGGCAGGTGCGCTGTCGGCGGCGCTGCTGGCCGGCATGCACGCCGCGCCGGCCGGGGCGGGCGCCGCGCTGGACGCTGCTCGCGCCGTGCTCGACGAAGTCCCCGCGATCGACGTCGACTATCTGCAGGTGCGCGACACCGAACTCCGTCCCGCACCCGCCGCGGGCACCGGCCGGCTGCTGGTCGCGGCGAGGCTCGGCAACACCAGACTGCTGGACAATGTCGCCATTGAAATCGGAACTCTCGCTGACACCGACGGGCAAGCGCCCGCCGGGTCGGACAGGCATGCCGAATCACGTTGGAGGAACTGATGTTACGGACGATGCTGAAGTCGAAGATTCACCGCGCCACTGTCACGCAGGCGTACCTGCACTATGTCGGCTCGGTGACCATCGACGCCGACTTGATGGACGCCGCCGACCTGCTCGAGGGTGAACAGGTGACCATCCTCGACATCGACAACGGCGCCCGGCTCGTCACGTACGCGATCACCGGTAAGCAGGGCAGCGGGGTGATTGGAATCAACGGCGCCGCCGCGCATCTCGTCCATCCAGGTGATCTGGTGATCCTGATTGCCTACGGGACTATGGACGACGCCGAGGCCCGCGCCTACAAACCCCGGATCGTGTTCGTGGACGCCCACAACAGGCCGATCGACCTGGGCCACGATCCGGCCTTCGTTCCCGCCGACGCGGCTGAGCTGGTCTCACACCGGATGAGTGCGGGATAGCCGTGCTCCTGGCGATCGACGTCCGCAACACGCACACCGTCGTCGGACTGCTCTCCGGATCGAGAGAGCGCGCAAAGGTCGGGCAGCAATGGCGAATACGCACCGAATCTGAGGTCACCGCTGACGAACTGGCGCTGACGATCGACGGTCTGATCGGCGACGACTCCGAGCGGCTCACCGGCGCGGCCGCCCTGTCCACTGTTCCGTCTGTGCTGCACGAGGTGCGAATCATGCTCGACCAGTACTGGCCGTCGATGCCGCACGTGCTGATCGAGCCCGGGGTACGCACCGGTATCCCACTGCTGGTCGACAATCCGAAAGAAGTCGGCGCCGACCGGATCGTGAACTGTCTGGCCGCCTTTCATAAGTTCGGGACGGCTGCCATCGTGGTGGATTTCGGTTCCTCGATTTGCGTGGACGTGGTTTCGGCCAAAGGAGAGTTCCTCGGCGGCGCCATCGCGCCTGGGGTGCAGGTATCTTCCGACGCGGCCGCGGCCCGATCTGCCGCATTACGGCGGGTCGAACTAGCCCGGCCCCGGTCGGTGGTCGGCAAGAACACGGTCGAATGCATGCAGGCGGGTGCGGTGTTCGGCTTTGCCGGGCTAGTCGACGGCCTGGTCCAGCGCATCCGCGAGGACGTGGAAGGCTTCGCCGGCAACGACGTCGCGGTCGTGGCTACCGGGCACACCGCGCCGCTGCTGCTGCCGGAACTGCACACCGTCGACCACTACGACCAGCACCTGACCCTGCATGGCCTGCGGCTGGTCTTCGAACGCAATCGAGACAGCCAGCGCGGACGGCTGAAGACAGCGCACTAACGTACCGTTCTCGTACGCGCGGCGGTTGCTGGTCAGCGTCAACGATGTATCGCACCTACTTCCGCGGGTCAGAAGCGAACGGTCGCGATCCGGCGCTGAGATCACAACCCAGGCTTCTGCGTCGCGGCGGTACTACTCAGACGAACGTGCCGATCAGCTCGACTACCCGGTCATTTAAGCTGGCACGTCGTGAGCTCTGCCGATGCAGACATTCCTGAGCAGTTCCAAATCCGCCGGGACAAGCGCGCCCGCCTGTTGGCAGAGGGACGCGAGCCGTATCCGGTTGCTGTCGCGCGCACCCACACCCTGGCCGAGATCCGCGCGGCCTACCCTGACCTGCCGACGGACTCCGCGACCAGTGACATTGTCGGCGTCGCGGGCCGAGTGATGTTTCTCCGCAACTCCGGGAAGCTGTGCTTTGCGACACTGCAGGACGGTGACGGCACCCAGCTCCAGGTGATGATCAGCCTCGCGAAGGTGGGTCAGGAGGCGCTCGACGCGTGGAAGGCCGATGTCGATATCGGCGACATCGTCTACACGCACGGGGAGGTGATCAGCTCACGTCGCGGTGAATTGTCCGTGCTTGCCGATTCCTGGCAGATGGCATCGAAGTCGTTGCGGCCACTGCCCGTCGCGTACAAGGAGATGAGCGAAGAGTCGCGTGTGCGCCAACGCTACGTCGACTTGATCGCCCGCCCGCAGGCCCGCACGGTTGCCCGTCAGCGGATCACCGTCGTTCGTGCGATACGAGCTGGCCTGGAGCGCCGCGGGTTTGTCGAAGTCGAGACGCCAATGTTGCAGACTCTTGCCGGGGGCGCTGCGGCGCGGCCGTTCATCACGCACTCCAATGCTCTCGATATCGATGTCTACCTGCGGATCGCACCGGAACTGTTCCTGAAGCGCTGCGTCGTCGGTGGTATCGACAAGGTCTTCGAACTTAATCGAGTGTTTCGAAACGAAGGAGCCGATTCCACTCATTCCCCGGAATTCTCCATGCTGGAGACCTACCAAGCGTATGGAACGTATGACGATTCGGCCGTCGTCACCCGGGAGCTTATTCAAGAGGTTGCCGACGAGGCGTTCGGAACCCGACAACTGCCGCTGCCCGACGGCACTGTCTATGACATCGACGGAGAATGGGCGTCGATACAAATGTATCCATCCCTGTCGGCCGCGCTCGGCGAAGAGATTACGCCTGACACGACGGTCGACCGCTTGCGCTCTATCGCCGACCGGCTCGGTGTCGAGATTCCCGCCCAGCGCGCTTACTGGCACGGCAAGCTGGTCGAGGAACTGTGGGAGCACACGGTCGGCAAGAGCCTGACGGCGCCCACTTTTGTCTGGGATTTCCCGGTGGAGACAACGCCTTTGGCCCGTCAGCATCGCAGTATCGCCGGCGTCACCGAGAAGTGGGATCTGTACCTGCGGGGAATCGAACTGGCCACCGGCTACTCCGAATTAATCGACCCGATGGTGCAGCGGGAGCGATTCGCCGCCCAGGCTCGCGCAGCGGCCGCCGGCGATGACGAGGCGATGGTGCTCGACGAAGATTTTCTGGCAGCCCTGGAGTACGCGATGCCGCCGTGCACCGGAACCGGAATGGGTATCGATCGCTTGTTGATGGCCTTGACTGGGCTGTCAATTAGGGAGACAGTTTTGTTCCCGATTGTTCGGCCGCACAGCAACTGAACTGCTGCGGTAGTGATGGCCGGTTGTGGGATTGAATATGCTGCGTTCTTATGGCAGATTAGTCGGCGGGGAGTCAATCCAACTTGCACAGTATGTACACAGGAAGAAGCGCGAGGGCGAGCTAATGGCGAAGAAAGTGACCGTCACCTTGATCGATGATTTCGACGGTGAAGCTGCCGCCGACGAAACGGTCGAATTCGGGCTTGACGGGGTGACCTATGAGATTGACCTTTCGACCAAGAATGCCGCGAAACTGCGTAACGACCTGAAGCAATGGGTGGGAGCTGGCCGCCGGGTCGGCGGTCGGCGACGCGGACGTTCCAGCTCGGCCCGCAGCCGGGGCGCGATCGACCGCGAGCAGAGCGCCGCGATCAGGGAATGGGCCCGTCGCAACGGGCACAACGTGTCGAGTCGTGGCCGCATACCGGCCGACATCATCGACGCGTTCCACGCAGCGACCTGACGGCGGGCGGGCTTGTCGGCGCCTGGACCCGATTGCTCGCGTCCTCCTCGGGTCGCGTAGCGGCGCGCATCTCGCTGAGCTGGGTTGGATGGGCCGGCTCCTCCTCGGGCCGCTGCACGCCCGCATCGTCGCCCGGCCAGCTCGGTGCCTGGGCGCCGGTCGTTCACCTTTCGCTGTTAGCGAACTGATCACCGGTCAGTGCGGGAAACGTTTTGGTGATTTTCGGCGTTACTTTGTTGCGTCCGTGTTTCACCGGGGAATGTTCGCTGCGGCATGGACCGCAAGGTTAGGAACCCCGGGCGGCCGACCATTACAGTGGATGGCAGGTACGCGATGCTGACCGCTGTACCGATGGTGAGGGAGAGCAGGTAACCACCGATGTTCGAGAGATTTACCGACCGTGCCCGCAGGGTCGTCGTCCTGGCGCAAGAAGAGGCCCGGATGCTCAACCACAACTACATCGGCACCGAGCACATCCTGTTGGGTCTGATCCACGAGGGCGAAGGCGTAGCCGCAAAGTCATTGGAGTCGCTGGGGATCTCGCTGGAGGGTGTCCGCAGCCAGGTCGAGGAGATCATCGGCCAGGGCCAGCAGGCACCGTCGGGACACATCCCGTTCACCCCGCGCGCCAAGAAGGTTCTCGAGCTGAGCCTGCGCGAGGCTCTGCAGCTCGGCCACAACTACATCGGCACCGAGCACATCCTGCTCGGCCTGATCCGTGAGGGCGAGGGTGTTGCCGCCCAGGTCCTGGTCAAGCTGGGTGCCGAGCTGACCCGGGTGCGCCAGCAGGTGATTCAGCTGCTGTCCGGCTACCAGGGCAAGGAAACCGCCGAAGCCGGCACGGGTGGCCGCGGCGGCGAATCAGGCAGCCCGTCCACCTCGCTGGTGCTCGACCAGTTCGGCCGCAACCTGACGGCGGCCGCAATGGAGGGCAAGCTCGACCCGGTCATCGGCCGCGAGAAGGAAATCGAGCGGGTGATGCAGGTGCTCTCCCGCCGGACCA
>DASPOT010000117.1:0-2530 GCA_035625875.1 Mycobacterium sp.
GCCGGGTGTAGTGCATGAGTTGTGGACAACGTCGTGACACCGAGCCGCTGTCAGATCGCCGCAGGGACCGCACCGCGCCGCATGGCTTTGAGGTCACCCAGGCGAAGCGTTCGACGCCCAGCGGTGTGTGGCTATATGTTATAGACAGAGACAGCAAGGTGTGCGTGTCGGCGTGAATCTGTGAATACAGATGTGCAGATGCGCGGCGCGATGGGTGCGTGAGGCACCACCATCTGGGTATCGATCTGAAGCAGCCGCTAGTTGCGGGTTACGCGCGCCGTCTAGGTGTAGTCGGTGTCATCACGCAGCGACTTGTAGACGGCCTCGTCGATCCAATGGCAGTAGACCCGCTGGCCCGGCAGGGGCAGCCGGCCGCAGCGCTGCCCGGCGGCGCTGTATGCGGCCGCTTCGGCCCGGGGTTTTCCCCAGGCCCGCGTGAGATCCGCAACGCTCTCGAGGATGGGCTTCAGGTCGGTGTCGAGCGACATCAGGATGCCCACTTCGTAGGCCCGCTTGTGGGCCATCAGCGCCATGTCCAGGGCGAGCTGGACGTCGACCCCTTTCTCGTTGGCCTTCTCGGCCGGCCAGTTGTCGGGGTACTGCAACGGCCGGGTCACTACCTTCACCTTGGGGAGCTGCTGCCACACGGAAATCTGCGCTCTGGCCGCCGCGTATCCCTTCGGTTGACGTGTGGGGGACGGCAGGCCGCGGTAGACGCGGACTTCGTGCAGCACGCGGTCGAACGGGCTGTCAGCGGCCCTGACCACGGGAGCTATCTCAGTGCCAGTGGTCGCGGCGGTCGCCGTCGCGCCAGTGGTCGTAGTCGCGGGGGTCGCCACCCTGCCAGTGATCGCGGTCGCGGGGTTCGCCGTCGCGCCAGTGGTCGTCGTGGCAGCGCCCCCATTCCCAGTTGTCGCCCCACCCCGGATCCCAATACTCGCCGGGGCACCAGTGATAGTCCGGGAGCGGCGCGGGTTGGGCCTGGGCGACGACGGTCGCCCCCAAACCGGCGAGCCCTAAACCTGCGGTCGTTATGACTGTTGCTGCTGCGACGCGTGTGATTCTCTTCATGCGCGGTTTGTACCATGCGACCTCGACCCAACCCCGGATATCAGCGGCGAGTCTTTTCTTCCTAACTTTCTGTCAATTAACTTGTCATCTCCTAGAAAGACGGGTCGGTGCGAATATCGTTGTCAACGTAAGGCTTTACCTGCTGGTTGACCGTCTCGTCGGCCGCGGGCCGGTCCCCCACCCCGGTCGTCACCGTTTGGGCGGCGGCCAACTAGTGTCCTGCGCCAACCCGCGATCGTCGATGGCCATGGTCGTCGCGACTTTGGACTCGATCATCTGCCACAGGTCGTCACGCAGTGCTGCGCAACCCTCGGCGGCCGCGCGGACACCGGCGGCCACCGCATTCCCGCTGTCACAATGATGCTGCAGAAACTGGACCCGCGGAGTCGGCGCCGGATCCGGTCCAGGCCGCGGCGAGGCCCCCGCCGGACACGGTCCGGAAACGAACGAGGTCTGGAAGCGCACCAATTCCGCCGTCGGGGTCCGCAGCAAGCCGGCCCCCGGCGTGTTCGGCAACTGGTAGGCGTCCGGCGTTCCCAGGACGACCCGTGATTCGTTGGCGGACAGAGTTTTCAAGCACACCCGACAGGACAGGTGAGATTCCAGCCCACGCAGCCTGCCCTCGTCGAGCCGCTGACTGGCCAGCAATAGATGCATACCCAAGGACCGGCCGAGACGGCCGATTGTTGACCGGCACTCAAGATGAGCATGATGGCGGCGTTGACGGTGAGGATGTGCGGGCATGAAACGACCCGCCGGGAGATGTCCGGCGGGGTCGGTGGTGTTCGGGGTGTCGGGGTGGTGTTCAGTCCGCCGTGACTTCGGCAACGGCGGTGCGGGTGGAGGATTCATCGACGATGGCCTTGTCGGCGGCGAACGCGGCGACGAGGGCTTGCAGCGCGAGGTTGTTGACCGCGCGCGGATAGCCCCGGCTGGTCTGATGAACGAGCGTGACTGCGTCGTCGGAGAACAGCGTGTCGTCGCGCCCGGCCAGCGCCAGGTGGTGACGCAGGTAGCTACCGGTCTCGGTGTCGGTCATCGGCTGCATTGTGTAGCGCAGCCCGATGCGCTGGTCGAGCGCGGCGAGCACGCCGAGTTTCATTCGCCGCCGCAGGGTGGGTTGGCCGACCAGCAGGCAGGCGAACGGGCTGGAGGAGTCGAGGTCATGATTTGTCAAGAGCCGCAACGCTTCTAACTGGTCATAGCCCAGCAGGTGTGCCTCCTCGACGACCACTACGGGGGTGCGTCCGCGCTCGGCGTGTTCGGCGGCCAGCGCGTCGGCGGCTTGGGGGGCCAGGGTGGCGTGGTGGGTCAGGGGCTGGCCACCCAGCGAGGCGACGATGCGGTGGTGGATCCCCCGGACGCCGACGGTGGGATCGGGCAGATAGATCACGGTGTGGCGGCTGCGATCCAAGCTCGCCAGCGCGGCGCGCACGGCGACGGTCTTGCCGGCGCCGAC
>DASPOT010000118.1:0-3510 GCA_035625875.1 Mycobacterium sp.
AACGCCACTGGCCGTGTTGCCTTCCAACCAACGGAACGGTGTCGGCACCCCGAACTGTTTATTTCGCGGCTCAATAGCCCGGCCTACACGTGCCCCTGTCAACGCTTCGCCTGCACCCTCACGGGCACCGACGCATGACTCAGGGCCGCCGTGGATCGCTACTCCTTCGGCGTAGAGCTTTTCCATCTCCTCCTCCAAGCCGGTTTATCCCGGCGCACTCCGTTTCCACCACCCACCGCCTACCCCGCCAGGTCTCATCCACGAGCACCTGCAGGGCATCGTGCTGACCCCGTTTGGGGCGAAACCCGAAACTGCACGGAGCAAAGTCCGCCTCAAAGATCGGCTCGAGCACGATCTTCAGCGCAGCCTGCACGACGCGATCACGCACCGCAGGGACGGATGTTTCATACTGTCCTCCTGCAATCTTGGGTTGGGATGTTCTCGTCGGTGATGGAGTTGCGTTGGTCGGACTTGGTGTTTTGAAGTGATGATGCCAGCTGGCGCCGACACAGTGGGGCTGTCAGGCGTGTTTGCGGAGCGGTGTCCGGCGGGCGGCGGGGTTAAGATGCCCGGATTCGGTGATGCGGCAACGACATTCGGACTCGATCTGCTCAGTCCAGGGGATGCACAGGCGTTTGCCGGTGCCGCGGCGGGCGGCGAGTTTTCCGGTCTTGATCCACTCGTAGACCACACTGGTGCTGCAGCCCAGCCGTACGGCGGCGTCGGCGACACTGATCTCGCCATCGGCGTAGGGGTTTGGGGCGGGGACGTGGTAGGCGTGACGGATCCACTGCACGGCCTTGACGTCGAACGCGGCTCCGGTGCCGGTGGTCAGCCCGGCGGCGTTGAGCAGTTCGGCAAGTTCGGCGGTGGGGGTGGTGGGTCCGAGGCGGGTCACCATCGCCACCGCCGGCGAAGGGCTGCGTTTGGCGGTGCCGGGATGAGTGGTGCGGGCGACGGTGATCTCGTCGGTGGCGCCGGTGTGCCAGCGGATCCCGATCCGCACCTTGTCCCTGTCTGTCTCCGCAAGCAGGGTTATGTCAGCGATGAGGGTGCGCAGCAGGCGTTTTCGATCCTTGTTGCTAGTGGTCGGCGCATGCCACAGGGCGGGCAGGTCGGCGGTGAGCCGTTCGAGTTCGGCCCGGCCCGGTAGCGGCGGCAGCGCCTCACGGGCGGCTGCCAGTGCTTGTTCAGCGTCGCTGAGCACGGCGAGCTTGGCTTCCCACCGAGTCTCCAATGTTCGTGCCACCAAACGGTTTTCCGGTTCGACGGCATGGAAGGCGCGTTCGGCGCGCTCAGCCTCGTAGCGGGCGCGTTCGACAGCAAGCTCGGCGGCGCGGCCGAGTCGGTGGTACCGGTCGGCGACCGCGTCGGCGGCGGCCAGCGCCAGCCCGACCTCCTGCGGGTTCAGCGCGGCCAGCAGCCGACCCGCGACCGCGTCATCGACGGTGGCCGCGGCCACCGAGCGGCAAGTCGGGGTGCTGGCCCGATCCGCACGGCCGGAGCACTCGTAGGCCGGGCGCTGATCGCTGCGATAGTTGGTGCGCATCGGCTTGCCGCACGACCCGCAGGCGATGATGCCCTGGCACAACGCCGATCCCTCCCGTGGTGGACGGGCGCCGGTGTTGGTGCGGTTGGCGGCCAGTCTGGCTTCGTTGGCCAGGTACTCGCTCCAGCCGATGTAACCCTCGTGATGGTCGCGGATGAGCACCGGCCACTCGCTGCGGGGCCGTTCGACGAGCCCGGTGTGCACGGTGCCGTCGGGGTCGACCCGCCGCGTCGAGGTGTAGCGGCCATGCACATACGCCCCGGCGTAGCAGGGGTTCTGGAGCACGCCGAGCACCCGGGCGTGCGACAGTCGGCCCCAGCGCAGCTGTCCGGCCCACACCCCGCCGTAGGCGCGCAGCGGGAACCGGCGCCCGGCGAACGCGCCGACCACCCCGTAGGCCGACCCGCACGTAGCGAACGCCGCGAACAGGTCGCGGATCGCGGCCTGGACCTCGGCGTCGGGATCGACGACAACCGCACCCTGTGCGTCGTGGACGTAGCCGACCGGCAGCGGGGTGCGTAGCTCGCCGCGGGCGGCCGCGGCGAGTTTGGCCGCCTGCAGGCGTTGGGCCATCACGTGCAACTCCACCTCGCCCATCGTGGACTTCAATCCCAAAAGCATCCGGTCGTTGATGTCGGCGGGATCGTAGACACCGTCGGCGTCGATCAGCAACGTCGCGGTGATCGCGGCGAACTCCATCAACCGCGCCACCTCGGCGTTGGAGCGGGCCAGCCGCGAGATCTCCAGCCCGAAGATCGCCCCGACCTCGCCGGTGCACACCCGCGTCACCAGCTCGGCGAACCCGGCCCGGGCCACCCCCCACCGGCCTGAGACCCCCAGGTCGGTGTCGATCACCACCACCGCCTCGCGGGCCCAGCCCAGCCGCACCGCCTCCTCGACCAGCCCGTACTGGCGCATCGTGGATTCGGCGTGCTCGCGCACCTGCGCCATCGACGACTGCCGCAGATATTCTCTGAACTACTGGTACGACGAATTGCTTTGTGTACCAGTGTGTTTCGTGGCGATTCCGACGGCTGTGAAGCTGAGGTGATCGATCAGGTTGTTGGCATGGAAGGCGGGATGGACACTGCCGCGTGATTCGAGGAACTTGGCCAGCAGTTCGGCGATCGGCAGCTCTCGGCAGCGGAGGAATTCGTCGAGCACGGCGAGCAGTTCGGCGAGGTTCCGTGGTTGGTTGTAGCCGCCGACGGCTGGTCTCGACATCAGCAGCTCCGGGCTTTGGTGGGGCGCCCCGGGAGCAGGGCTGTGCGGCCTGCGATGTCGCGGAAGGCTGGCAGGCCGAGGTTGACGGTGGCGGCCCGGCGGGACCGCTGGTCAAGCTGGGCGAGTTTCTGCTCCGCGCGGCTAGGCTGACTTTGAGGCCCTCGACCTCGCCGAGCCAGCCTTCGTGCTCGGCCTCGGTGATGCGGGCCAGTAGGCTTTCGCGGATCTCGGTGATCCGCCGCCGCTGGGCTGGATCGGCTCGAAGGAGGCTGCACCGCAAGCAGCTGTGCTCATGGGCGCAGCTGGTGCCGTAGGCGCGGCCGCAATCGCCCAGGGCTACTCGGCGGCGTTCGAAATGGCCCAGGAACTCCTCCCATATTCGGTGTCGGTGGGGGTGCGGTATTCCTCGCTGGGGCGGGTGGCGCGACGGCGGGCGATGAAGGCGCGGTGGCCGTTGATGACCTCTTCGGGATAGACCGCCTTGTAGCCCATGGTGGTGTTGATGTCGCCGTGCCCGACGACGAGTTGGGCGATGTGCGGCGGCATCCCGTTGAGAATGGCGTCAGTGATGAACAATTGCCGAAAATCGTGGGGGCAGAACAACAATGGGGCTCCATCTGCGTCGGTGAGGCCGGTGCGGGCGAGGGCGTTGTTGAGCAGGGCCCGCACGCCGCCGGCGGGAATGGGCCGATTCTCCACGCCGACTTTGCGTTGGAACAGCAGGGGCATCGGCGGAT
>DASPOT010000119.1:0-2868 GCA_035625875.1 Mycobacterium sp.
GTCGAGTATTGGATTCTGATGGGCATGGTTGGTGGCCCTGACGGATCGGTGCGCGGCTCGGCCATGTAGGGCCAAATAGTGACTCCTGACGACAATGCAGACACACTGAATTACACGCTTGTAATGCATTTCTGGTCGCGATAGTGTAGGACCAACCACGAGGTCACGGGATGGGTCCTGCATGTACGTTAAGCGCCACGCCATCGTCAAGGGCGGCAAGCGCTACGTGTACCTGCGGCTGGTCGAAGCCTATCGGGATGAGCGGGGCCGGGTGCGGCATCGGGTGCTTTCCACGCTGGGCCGCGAGGACGAGCTGAAGGCGTCGGGCCAACTCGAGCAGCTGGCGGCCTCCTTCGCCCGGCTGGATCCGCCGCCGGCTGGCACCCGCCGCCACGTCGGGCCGCTGCTGCTGGTGGCGCATTACCTGGCTGGGTTGGGGTTGGTGGAGCTTATCGATGCGGCGGTGCCGATGCGGGGGCGGGCCATGCTGACCCACGGGGAGGTGATCGCGGCGCTGGTGGCCAACCGGCTGTGCGGGCCGGCGCCGCTGTATGACGTGGCGGGCTGGGCGTCCAGCGCGGCGATGGCCGAACTGTTCGGCGTGCCCGCGGGATTGCTTAACGACGACCGGCTCGGCCGGGCGTTGGAGGCGCTGGCCCCGGTGGCCGAACAGATCCGCGGCGAGCTGGCCCTGGCCGCCGCGGCCCGCTGCTCGGCGGACCTGTCACGACTGCACCTGGACATGACCGCGGTCCGATTCACCGGCGGCTATGAGGGTTCGGCGTTGGTGGCCAAGGGGTGGGCCGCCGACCGCGCCATCGCCCGGCAGATCAAGACCCTGCAGGTGTCCACCCGCGCCGGGGTGACGGTCTACTACCGGCCGCACCCGGGGGCGTCCAACGAGGCGCCCTGCTTTGCCGACACCCTCGAGCGCATCCGCGTACTGGCCCCGCCCGGCGTGGTCTGTGTCATCGACTCCGGATTCGGCTACCTGGGCCGGCTGTGCGCCGCCGACGCCACCGGGCTGCGCTTTGTGGTGCCGCTACGCGCCGACACCGGCTGGGCGGACTGGTTTGCCGCCGACGTGCCCGACGGGCTGCCCGCACTGGTCGCGCTCGACCACTGCTCCAAGCGGGAACGGCGGCTGCCCGAAAGCCAGCGCACCACGTGGAAAGGACTGCTGCGCGACCGCCAGGTCGACGACCCCGACACCGGCCCGCACCGGCTGCACATCGCCTACATCTGGTCTTCCGAGGAGGCCGCCTCGGTGGCCGAGGCCCGCCAGCGCGCCCTGGCCAGCGCCGAAGACGCGCTCACCCGCATCCGCAACGGCCTCGGCGGGCGCCACTACAAAACCAAAAAGCAGGTCGACGACCGGGTCGCCACCATCATCGGCCACCGCATCGCCGACCTGATCACCGTCACCACCGGTGTGGCCGCCGACGGTAAACCCACCATCGCCTGGCGCCGCAACCCCGACGCCATCACCAGCGCATCGGCGCTGGACGGGCTTTATGCCCTCGCCACCAACCTGCCCGACCCACCCGGCCGGGAGTTGACCGCCCTCGACGTGCTCAACATCTACAAAGACCAGTGGATCGTCGAACAACGCCACCGCGACCTCAAACAAACCCTGCGCGTGCGGCCGGTCTTCCTGCACAACGACGACCGCGTCCACGCGCTCATCGCCGTCATCGGCATCGCCCTGCTCATCTACGGGCTCATCGAAGCCGACCTGCGCGCCGCCCTCGGCCCCGACACCCCCTTTGCCGGCCTGCTGCCCGAGCACCGCGACGCCGTGCCCACCGCCCGCGCCGTGCTGGCCGCCTTCACCGACCTACACGCCACCTACACCAGCAGCGCCGGGCTCGTCCTTGACCGGCTCACTCCCGTCCAACGGCGCATCCTCGCCCACCTCGACATCCCCCTACCGTGGCCAGAAACACACAGCGCCACAACAACATTCAACAACTCAACCCTTGACCCCCAACCACGCGGAAAACGGGGCTAGGGCGGCTGGCCCCGGATGTGGCGCTGGTCGTCGACACGTTGTCGCAGTACGAGCCGCTCGCGGTCGACGTGCTCTGCGACCTGGTGCACCGCCGTGATCTCGAGGTGGCCGAACAGATGAACCTGGTCACCGTGGAGCGCAGCGGCTCCCAGCTGATGGCTCGGCTGGCCCATCCGCTGTTCGGTGAGCTTCGGCGGGCCGCGGCCAGCGAGATGTATCTGTCGCGAATCCGCGGCAAGCTGGCACAACGACTGGCCAAGGACGCCGACGCCGACCTGCACGCGACGGTCCGCCGGGCGCTGCTGGCCCTCGAATCAGACCTTCCCCCCGACCCGCACCTATTCCTGCAGGCGGCGCGGTTCGCGATGACGCTGCTCGACCTGGACTTGTCGGACCGATTCGCCACCGCCGCAGCCGATGCGGGGGCCAGCGAGGCTGTCGGCCTGCGCGCGATAAGCCTGACCGGGCGCGGGCACGGCGACCAGGCCGAGGCGATCCTGGCCGGGATGGGCGTGGATGACCCCAACGGACATCACTGGGCGACCGTGCGGGCAGCGAACCTGATCTGGAATCTGGGGCGACCCCGCGAGGCGTCGGCCATTCTCGACGGCCTGGCATCGACGCGGGAATCCGCGGCGGAGCAAGCCGAGCGCGCCGCGATGGAATCATGCGTAGACGCGGTGATGGCCCGCAGCGTAACCGCGGCGGAAAAGGCGCGGGCGGCGCTGCGTTCGCCGACACTGCCCGACTTTCACGCGCTGTTGGCGTCCATCGCGTTGACCATCGCGGCGGGCGCGCTCGGCAGAATCGACGACATCACCGACGTCGTGGCCGAGGCCATCGACCGCGCGATCACG
>DASPOT010000120.1:0-3123 GCA_035625875.1 Mycobacterium sp.
GCGGTTTTTCACCTTGCCGCCGTCGCGGTAGCTTTCGCGCAGCAGGATCGCCGGTGGCGACCCCCGGTTGGGCACGCGAGCCACGTACATGTCTACTTCATATCACATGAATCTCATACGCTTCTGCATCTTCAAGATGACGCGCCAAACAAATTTCTCAATACATGTCTACCCACTATCGCGTAAGCGGGCACAAAACACCTGCACAGCACCACACGTGATAGTTCAGATACGCCTTACCAGGGGGAACTTCGGATTAGCCCTTCCTTGTCTGTGTTGAGGACCCCCGTAAAGGTGGATCCTTGGTCGTTTTCTTGTTGTTTGGCCTCGTTCTGGCCCGTGCGTGTGGCGGTGGATCGCAGTCGGGGTCGAGGTGGAGCGCCCGCAGCGCAGCGAGGACGAACGACCTCGAGGCCGACGAGGATCCGCCGCATACTTGGGTTGGCCAGACATGGCCAAACAGGTTGTGGTTCAAGTCATCTACGGCCTCCCGTGAGCGAACGTGGCTCGGGAGACGTGTTGCGCGTGCCGGTGCCGAGCTTTATCTGGGTCCACGGACGAAAGTCCGGCGCCATGATGATCGATGGGATGCCCGACGTGCGGGCCGCCGAAGGGGTACCCGATGCCGTAGTGGCGCTCCAACGCCTGGCAACCGTGTTGGCGGCGGGGCGAAATCCACCAATTGTGTTCGCAGCGGCGCGATCTCGGCGCTGAGCTAATCAATGCGCCGCAGCGCCGTGTCGACGTATTGGCGGCCGGTTGATGACAGTTCGGTGCTGGCCAACGCATCGCGGCCCGCCGCCGACAGCAGCGCCCTGATCGGCGGGCAGCCCTGGTGAAACAACTGGGCGTGGATGCGCTGCTGCCAAGCGCGGCGCTCGTCCATCAGGGTGCAGTACAACCGGCCCAGGCTGCGGATCTCCAGCACGTGCGCCGGCGGGATCCACGACTCCGGGAACCGACCCTGCAACAGCAGCGTGCGCAGCAGCCGCGCATCCGCACGGTTGCACCGGCTGGCGGTATGTCAGCGAGGAGCTGGCGGCCCGCGGGGGGGCCCGTTCAGTACAAGGTCGTCGAGGATCACACCGATCTTCGCGTGGGTCACGCCGGCGCCCCGAGCGGCCCGCGGGTCTTGTCATCGACATCGCCAGCGTTCTGCGCGATGCGCAAGCTCCTGGTGCGTCGACGTTAAGGTCGGAGGTATGAGATCGCATGCGTAGTGTGCACTACGTGTTTCTTGTTCCGCTCAGAGTGCGCTGGATAATCCGGCTTGTTGTTGGTGATGATTTTGCGTGCTCGATTCGATCGGAACGCCAGCGGGACCTGCTGGAGTGGAATCGGCGCGGCATCTTCTGAAGCCGGACAGCGCTTTTGCGGCCTTGGCGGGGCATCGGGAAAGCTGTTCCTAGATGAAATGTTCGCCGATCCGTTTCCCACAGGTTGGGCCGGTCCAGCGTGCCGGCCGATGTGATGGCCAGTGGACAGCAGCTGCGCCGCGTCTTCAGCAATACCGCCGACATGGGGTCGGTGGCCTTTCGCCGGACCGCCAGTTTGACCTCGCCCTGGCGACGATGGACGCCGAGCTCTACCATGTCGCGCGGGCCAAGCCTGTGCTGTCCCACCACTCCTGCGCGGTTTTTCAACTCGTAATAGCTCAGGGTGCGCAGCATTCGCGTGCACCCGACCACAAACCGGCGAAAGGATTGCCGATCTCCTCCGCACCGCCAGCCGCATGCGGTGCCATCGCGGCTGCGTGACCAAACGCCGTCGCGGTGTCGCTGGACAGCAGTGCGGCTTCCCCGGTGTCTTCAACGCCTTGTGGGAGAGTGGTGACCAATCCCCTTTCCAGCTCGTGGAACTCGTTTAACTTGGCGGGGTCTTGAGGCTGTTGGTCGAGCAGCTCACCCATGGTGGTCAGCTGCTGCCGCGAAGCCGGGAAGGCGGGTGTGAGCGCGGCGGCCAGTTGTGCGCCGGTTGAGGGCACCGGGGCCGCGGTGGCCGGGTCGTCGTCGGGGAACAGCAGAGACGGCCAGATGATGCCGACCGCGGCGCTGGTCGATAGTGTTGGCCGAGCCGGACGGCCAGCAGCGTGGACATCGCTAGGTAAAGATCGCGGGCGGAATCGACCCGTTGTTCCATCCGTGGGACAGCACGAACAGATCGGTGATGCCGCCGGCAGCCACGGCCGCGGGCAGTCCGCCGTCACCGCCTCCGGTGGCGGTATTGAGTGTGCCGTCATTGAGTGTGCCGTCGGCGTTGAAGTCGACTTCGTAGTAGCGCAGGCCATCGATATCGGTCATGATGGTTCCCCTTTGGGTCTAATCGTTTGACAACACTCGCAGGAGGTCAACAAGGCCGGCGCCTTGGTAAAACGCGTGTCGGCCAAGGTCTGTCGCGCTATCCAGGAAAAGCCGCTTGACCAGTTGGGGCTGGTTGATGTATTCGGTACGAACGGAAAGGAAAGCGGCGATCGCCCGGGACACGTGAGCGGCCGACATCGAGGTCCCGCTGTCTTCGCGGTAGCGGGCGACGTGCGGGGGGTCGCTCGGGCTGGGCTCTAGCCCGAAGTTGCGACCGCTTTTGCCCGGGGATTGTGTAGCTGACCTGGGGAGTCGCTAGCATCCTGGTTCGCCAGCATGTAGCCACGAAGCTGGCGTGTCACTACGACTACATGCGATGAGATCGCGGTAGACTGAGGGTATAGCGGCATACAGGGGTGCAATGCATGTAGCCCGGAACCAGCGCGGGTACGTGACGAAGTCGGGCGAGGAACGCGTCTACGAGACGATCCTGCTGCGGCGCTCGTTCCGCGACGGGGCCAAGGTGCGCCACGAAACCCTGGCGAACCTGTCCAAGCTCCCGCCGGAGCTGGTCGCGGCGATCGAGGCCTTCACGAAGGGGCAGACGCTGATCCCGGCCGGCAGCGAGTTCAGCAAGGCGCGGTCGCTACCGCACGGGGACGTCGCGGCGGTGGCGGCGATGGCGCGCAAGTTCGAGCTGGCGGCGCTGCTGGGCCCGGCGTGCCGGGCCCGCGACATCGTCGTCGCGTTGATCATCTCGCGGGTGGTGCGGCCAAAGTCGAAGCTATCCACCCTGGGCTGGTGGCCCAACACCACCCTGGGC
>DASPOT010000121.1:0-5202 GCA_035625875.1 Mycobacterium sp.
CAACCACCGGGCTAAGGTGCCCGTTGAAGAGGCGCTCTACACGTCTGGGATGGATTTCACCGTTCTCCAGCCAGCGGCGTTCATGGAGCGGACTTGGGACGTGATCGTCGCACATGGTCGGCTGGCGATGCCGTACTCGGCATCTTCCAAGATGTGCTGGGTGGACTACCGCGACGTCGCCGAGGTGGCGGCGGTCGCGATGACGGGCGACGAATTGAGTTACGGCACATTCGAACTGTGCGCACCCGGGCTGCTAGTAATTGCTCAGGCAGCTGCTCAATGCCCGGGGGTACGAGGCAAAGGGGGTCCTCGGCATCAAGCCCGCAGGCGCGTGTTTTTCACGGTTCGCGCGTAGCGGGTATGGGCCGGTCATGACGCGGTTATTCCGCGGCCCCTTGTCCGGCGATTTGAGCTCCCGTCGCATATGCTCAGATTAGACGGAAGGCCCTCAACAAATGCGGGCCGCGGGGGGGCCACGGCGACGATGACGGTGAGGGGGGTTTGGTGGTCCGCGCCTGTGAGTCCCGCTTCCAATCCCCGGCCTTCACCTTGGGTTCTAGTTTGAGGACGCGCCGTCCCGATGCGCTGTCCCAGCCGAGCCGCCGACTCTAGGGCAGTGCAGACTTCCCTTTTGATATGGCGTTAGCGGCGCCAGTCCTCTAGTCGCCCAATACCCATACCGCGGAGCCTGCGCCGCACGTCGCTGCAGTCATCACTTCGTCGAGCACCCGGACCAGCCGGTGAGCATGGCGGCAGAAGCCACCGCATGTACGTCGGAAAGCTGGCGCGTGAGCTCTTCGGCGACGACCACGGCCAGGCCGCGGCGTGACTGCCTGGCACGCGCTAGTCGCGGCCATCGGCGGCGGCGTCGACCTCACCGACGGCTGTTACGTCGGCCGCCATTCGCTGTTCGATGACACCGACGACCCGCTGGCCATCCACCGGAGCGGTCAACCTCTGTCTTCGCGACTGCCCGGTGCTGGCCAAGTGCAGGGATTGGTACGAGTCCCTGCCGCCATCCGTCAGTGAACCGCCTAAACCAACGGGGCTTGGGGGGCAGGCGAGTCCGGCGGAACGGATCCGTGTATCGACGGGCCGTACCCCGGCATCGGGGGGCCGTACCCCGGCATCGGGGGGCCGTACCCCGGCATCGGGGGGCCGTACCCCGGCGTCTGCGGGCCGTACCAGGGCACCGACGGCCCAAATCCGGGCACCTCCTGGCCGGTCCCAGCCAAAAGCTTGGACGCAACGAAAGCCGCCGCCTGAGTGGTGTACACGGGGATGTAGCCCTCGGTGTGCCCGCGCCACTCGTTACCCTGACCCGCGTGACAAATCGGGTCGTTCGGGTTGCACAGATCGATCGCCTTGGAACCGAGCATGGCGCTCTGGACAGGCAGCGATCCGCCGGCGCGGTCAGCCACGTTGCCAAACGTAACGACCGCTGCGACGTTGTTCGCGTACTCCGGCGGTAGCAAACTGCCCCAGTTGATGCCGCCGATGGGAACGCCGGCGACGATGTCGATCACGCTCGCGCCTTGCGAATAGCCGCCCAGCACGATCTTGGTGTTTGGGCAGGACGACACCGTGGACTTGACGTGGGAAATCGCGTCATTGGCGCCGTCACCGCCGTGCAGCTGCAGCATGCTGGCGGCATAGTTCACCCCGTAGGTCCTGATGTTCATGCCGCCGGTCTGCTGGCGCAGCGAGCCGACGAAGGCGTCGCCGACCCGGCCGAGGCCCGGTGGCTCGTCGGTACCTCGCGCGAAGACGACCTCGGCATCAGGGCAGTTGTCGGCTGAGGCGACCGGCGCCGCGCTTGGGGAGACGAGCAGGCCGGCGGCGGTGACCAGTGCAGAAGCGCCCAGGCCGACCCAGCGGCCTGCTGACCGCACGCTGCCCGCCCGAGGGCTACGTATGCGGTTGGAAAACACCCCGAAATTTTACCCCCATGGGACCAGGGTGCACCATGGCGAGCCATTCCTATTGCCCAATGGCCAGCCATTCCTATTGCCCCAATGGCAACAGCAAATACGCCAATGACAATATCTACCGGCTAACTAGCTGGCCTAGCCAATACCTGGTACCCACCATGGGTAGCTGCCATACTTACAGGGGTATCCAACTATGCGACCAACGTGCTCGTCGGAAACTCCGCTTCGTCGGGAGTTCTGCCTTCGTCCTGGTATCTTCGGGTAGTTCCCTTTAATGGTTGCCTAGGCACCTAATATCACCGGAGTTGGGTTAGCGGCTATGCCATGGCGCCCGGCGGGGTCGGTTGCGCGCTCAGATCCGGTCAAGGATCTCCGTTTTCTTCGCCTGAACTCCTCCTCGGTCAGCGCACGAGTGTCCCGCAATTGGGCGAGTTTCCCAATCTGCTTGAACGGGTCCCCCGTGGGGAGGTTGTACGGCGTCGACGGCGGGCCGTTGGGCTGGGTGGCAACGTTCGTCGCGAAGGGCACGAGGTCTTGAGGGGCGCTGGAGTCCTGTGCCGAAGCTTGTTTCGCAGCCTTGCGCTCTAGGCGCGCGAGCTTCCTGGCGAGGAACTTGTCGTGGCGGCGCCTGCCGCACCAAGCTCCGGCTAGGGACGCATTGAGCACCATCAAGTTGAACGCGAAGGCGTCGGACAAGGAATGGGCACGGTAATCCGACGGCAGGTCATGGACCGAAGCAGCGTCCCAAGCCTCGATGAGGATGAATATCACGCCGACAGCCACGACGGTCCAGCGGTACGGGTGCTTGCCAAGGTAGTGCGAGGCGTACCACGAGATGAAGAATGCTAATGCTCCAGCAATCAGCCCGATAAAGATGAAGTTGATCTCATACCAGACCGAGTCCCAGGGTCGTGGGGCCGCGGCAATCACGCCGCCGATCACTTCGGCCGCGAACAACGCTGCGGTCAGCATCACCACCACGGGTCCGATCGGTCGCCGCAACTCGCCCTGCCTGAGGCGCGAGATTTCATCCGTTACCGTGCGCCGCCTGCCCTGCAGGCTGTACTCGATTGCGGCGGGGAGGCTGGCGGCACCTGCCGTCAGGGTGCCGGTTACCTGGCCCGAAACGTGCAGCTGGGCGCACACGAACCCGACCAGAACCGCGGCCCCGATCGAAGTGCTAATACCCATTAGGGAATGTTGGTCGAAGCGCGCCGCCGCCGGTTCGCTCGTCATCTCCCCGTTCCCTTGCGACGCCCCTTCTCGCTAATCGCAGTCATCTGCAAGCCACTAGCGTAAGCATGTCCACAGCACAACCGGAGGCAATTCGGTAGTTAGTTGCTGGACAGCGCGGCGGTTTCGTGGTGGTCGAGGTAGCCCCCTTTAGGAACTCCCTAGACACCTCGTCCGTGTCGGCCATGATCCCTCCTGCCGTCGGCTGACTCAGACGACTCCGTGGGCATGACGTACGCGCGGCGACCCGGCAGCCGTCATGGCATCGCCTCGGCCCACTCGATATGCCCTTCGAAGCCAAGCGTTTTCGCCATGTCGCGGTAGCGATCCCTGAAATTCGCGTAAGCGGCGGCATCGCCGCGTGCCTGCGCCAATAGAGCCCGGAGCCGCAACAGCCAGATGTCGCGTATCACCAGATCCTCATCGGTTGGCGCGGCCGCTAACCGCACGATGGCGGCCTCGGCTTCGGCCACGTCACCGTCGGCCCCGCGATCCAGCAGTGTTTCCACCAGAACACCGGTCGCGGGAACGCCCCAAACCAGCTGTCCCTCGCGGAACAGATGGTCGACGGCGGCGCGCATGAGCGGTATGGCGTCATCGCGATCTCCACGACGTGCCCGCTCACACGCCACGTACACGTTGCTGAGCGGTAACTCGCCTAGGGAGTAGCCCCGGCGTAGGAAGACGTCGCTGAACTGGGCCAGGAGCTTGTGTCCGCGGTCACGTTCCGCAGCCGTTGGGCGGTGCACCAGCGCAAAGCCCAACGCCATCTGGGCGAGGGTCACCGCGAGATCATCACCGCATCGTTCGGCACCCTGTAGGGCATCCTCGATCTCGCGCTCTGCAGGATCGTCGGCGGTCATGACTCCAAGCGGTATTCCTGCCGAGTAGGCGACGCTGACAACCGTGGCGTAGGACAGGGGGTCGGTGCTGCGGGCCATGGCCAGGCTCTGCAGCAGGTCGTCTCGCCAGCCAGGACGACCCAGGCAATACCGGGCCGCAGCCCGGTAGGTGAAGGCGAGCGCTAACGGAGACCCGAAAATGAAGTTGCCTTTAGACGGATCACCGTCGGCCAGGTCGATGACCTGCTGTGACCACCGCAGCACGTCACACCACTCGCCACTCTCAGCCTTGGGGTAGACGGCCGCGATGGACAGGCCTACCGTCAAGGTCGGATCGCCGAGCGACTCGATCAGGGCCCAAGCTTCCGATGCCAGCCGCGACGCCTCGCGTATCTGGCCCTGATTCACGCGATCGATCACCAGCCCCGCGATGGCGATGGCCAGTGACGCCGTGTCCCCCGCAGCTGTGCACAACTCCCGCAATTCATCAAAGCGGGCACCGACCACGTTGATATGGGCTCCCCGCCAGGCGGTCCCGCACAGCATGGTGCGCGGGGCGATGCGCATGGCTGCCCGGTTGGGGTCTTCGGCGCGCAATGCGTCGGCGATCTTTCGGGCACGTTCCCAGCTGAGTTGCGCCGCGGTGATGTCGCGGTTGGTCGCCCACGTGGCGGCGCGCATGTGCCAGCCGTAGGCGGCGTGCAGCTCACCGGCGACCTGCAGATGTTCGGCGATCAGCGCCGCGTTCGCCTCGGCGGCTGCCGGGTCACGGGCTTCGATGGCGGCGGCCAGCCGCCGGTGCAGCTCGGCGCGACCGGATTTCAGTTGTGCTTCGTAGGCCACGGTGCGGATCAGCGGATGGTGGAATGCGTACTCTCCGCGCGGGGTGAACCGCACTTGGTCGATGAGCTCGGCGTGGATCAGCTCCTCGACACAGGGGTCGATGCCCAGGCTGGCCAGCAGATCGGCGCTGAAGCGAGACCCGATGACCGCCGCGGCGGCAAGCGTGGGTTTGGCCGCCGGGTCGAGCCGGTCGATGCGCGCGGCGATGGTCGCCTGCAGCGTGGCCGGCACCCCGACCTCGCCGACATCGTTGCGGCAGGCGTAGCTGCCGCGCCGTCCGACCAGCACGCCGCGTTGCGCGAGTTCACGGGTGATCTCCTCGGCGAAAAACGGGTTACCGGCCACGCGCCCGG
>DASPOT010000122.1:0-7123 GCA_035625875.1 Mycobacterium sp.
TTCCACGATCTGTGGGTGATCTTGCGCGGGATCAAGACCAAGACCGCGCTGTTCACCATGCGCTTGTCGTATTCGGCGCGGGCGGCGCATCGGGCGTTTTTGACCCAGGGGCAGGAGGCGTTTTTGGAAGGCCACGTTTATGGATTTGCCCGGCTGGGCGGGGTGCCGCGTGAGAAGGTCCGCTACGACAACCTGACCAGCGCAGTCAAACAGGTGCTGTTCGGGCGCTCTCGCCAGGAGAATGAGCGCTGGGTGGCGTTCAAATCGCACTATGGTTTCGAGGCGTGGTATTGCCAGCCCGGCCATGAGGGCAGCCACGAGAAAGGCGGCGTGGAGGGCGAGGGTGGGCGGTTTCGCCGAAACCACTGCGTCCCGATGCCTGTCGGCGAATCTATTGACGAGCTCAACGCGCTGTTGGAGGCCGCCGATGACGCCGATGACGCCCGCCGGGTGGGCAACCGGTCCACCAGTGTGGGCCAGGATTGGGCGTTTGAGAAGACGCTGCTGGCACCGCTGCCGATCGAATCATTCGACACAGCATTGACTTTGACGCCTCGAGTGGACCGCTTTGCCCAAGTGATGGTGCGCTGCAATCAATACAGCGTGCCGGCGCGGTTTATCGGCCATCGATTGCGGGTGAAACTGTCCGCCTGCAACATCACTGTCTATGACCGCAATTCGGTGGTGGCTCGGCATCCGCGCGCAATCGGCAAGGGCGCCAAAGTCTTAGACTTGGATCACTACCTGGAGATCCTGCTGCGCAAACCCGGCGCGCTGCCCGGGGCAACCGCGCTGGCGCAGGCCCGCGCATCCAAGGTGTTCACCGCCGAGCATGAGGAGTTTTGGGCCGCCCCCCGCAAAGCCCACGGCGACGCCGCGGGCACCCGTGCGCTCGTGGAGGTGCTGTTGTTGCACCGCCACCTCGAGCGGGTCGATGTGCTGGCCGGGATCGGCGCCGCGCTGTCGGTTGGGTCCACCAGCTCCCACGTGGTGGGCCAGGCCCTAGGTGGCTGGTGTTTTTCGCGTGGCGTTGACCCCAAAACCGGGCGTGATCGGTGAGAATGGTTGGGTGACTTTGGGTTTGACGCCGAAACAGGCGGATCTGTGGCGAACGACGGTGGACTTCTGTCGGGGCCGGGTGGCGCCAGACTCGATTTACGGTGTGCTGCACCGGGAGTGCTTCGACTTGTTCCCAGACGAGATGTTCGCCGACTTGTTCACCGAGGTGGGGCGCCGCAGTGTACCGCCGATGATCGTGGCGGTGGTGATGGTGCTGCAGCGCATTGAGGGCCTGTCGGATCGGGAGGCGGTAGAGCGGTTCGCGTTTGACGCGCGGTGGAAATATGCGGCGGGCGGGCTGGACTTCGATTATCCGGGGTTTGTGCACACGGTGCTGGTGGACATGCGTGCCCGGCTGGCGCGCTCGGATCGGCCGAACCGGATCTTTGAGGTCACGCTGGAGGCGGCCACGACGGCGGGGCTGGTGGGCCGGCGGCGGGTACTGGACTCCACCGCGTTGTATGACGCGGTGGCCACGATGGACACGGTCACATTGATCCGCTCGGCGATCCGAGGGCTGTTGCAGGTGGCCGACGGTGAGCTGGAGGCCCAGTTGCGGGCGCGGCTGTCCCGCGACGACGACTACGCGCGGGCGGGAAAACCGGTGTGCGACTACGAGGATGCCGCGGCGCGGACGGCGCTGGTGGACGCGCTGGCTCGCGACGCGATGGCGCTGGTGGCAGCGTTGGACGGGCGCGAGCTGGCCGCCGAGGTGGACAAGGCCGCTCAGTTGCTGGCCACCGTGGTGGGCCAGGACCTTGACCGCGACGCCGACGGGGTGTTTCGGATCGCGCGGCGGGTCGCCGCTGATCGGGTGATCTCCACCGTTGACCCGCAGGCGCGGCACGGGCACAAGACCTCCGCGCACGGGTTCGACGGCTACAAGGGCCACATCGCGATCGACCCTGATTCGGAGATCGTGACCGCCACCGAGGTGACCGCGGCCAACGCCGGTGACGCCGAACCCGCTGCCAAGCTGCTGGCCAACGACCTGCCCGACAACGCTGACAGCGACTCGGAGCAGGTCGCCACCAAGGTGACCACGGCCAACGCCGGCGACGCCGAGCCCACTGCCGAGCTGCTGGCCAACGACCTGCCCCACGATACTGACACCGACGCGGGGGACCTCGACGACGGCGACGATGACCGAAACCCTGACACCGGCGCCGGTGCGCACACACCGGAGGCCGCCGACCGCGGCCAGGATGGCCCGGCGGTCTACGGCGATGCGGCCTACGGTGCGGGCAAGCTGTTGGCCAGGCTGGAAGCCGCTGGTGCGCAGATCTTCACAAAGGTGCAGCCGCCGGCCGCACCGGGCGGCCGGTTCGCCAAGGACTGCTTCACCATCGACCTGGACGCGGGCACGGTCACTTGCCCGAACGCGGTGACGGTCGCCATCCGTGCCGCCAAAATCGGTGGCGGTACCGCCATATTCGGCGTGGCGTGCGCCGGCTGTCCGCTTGCGGTCCAATGCACCGGCTCGGCCGCTGGCCGCACCATCCAGATCAGTCGCTACGAGGCCGAACTGGCCCGCGCCCGCACCGCCCAGACCGATCCCGCCTGGGTCGCCGACTACAGGGCGACCCGCCCGAAAGTGGAACGCAAGATCTCTCACCTGATGCGCCGCCGCCACGGCGGGCGCCGCGCGCGAGTGCGCGGCATGACCAAGGTCGCCGCCGACTTCTCCCTCCTGGCCGCCGCGGTCAACCTGGCCCGCCTCGGCGCGCTCGGACTGCGCCAAGCCACCGGCCCAAGCTGGCAGGTCGTACCCGCATGAGAGCAAAAACCCTGCCGGACAGCAGATTCCACAGCAGACCCGATGACCCGCTCAGCCAGCACGCACGTCAACCAACCGAATACGCCACACGCCCACACCAGCCGTCACAGCAACCTCAACCGCACGATCGTTACCATCGACCCACGAAGCCCGTTAGACACCAGCCACCTAGCGAAGCTAGCACCGGCGAAGCCGGATTTTTGAGTCAAGTTTGACGTGTTGGGCCAGGTGGTTTGCCTCATGCGGCGAGTAGTGTTGTGCTGCTGAGGTTTTCGAGGGCAGCGTTGTAGGCGCGAGAAGCTTGCTGCAGTGGTGGGGGGCCGGTGCGGTCGGCGAGGTGTGCTAGGCCGGTGGGCGGGAATCGATCATGTAGGCAGGTGAGGAAGTGGGCGGTGTGCAGGCCGTGGTCGCTGACTCGGTAGCGGTGGGTGTGCGGGATGCGGATGATCAGGCCGCGGGTTTTGAGTCGGCGCAGGTCATAAGTGGTTTGTGCGGCGGTGACCGCCCCGGGTGGCAGTCCACGCAACTGGGCGGTGAGCGTACGCAGATCAGCGTTGGTGAATCCGTTGGTTTGGTAGCCAAACGTCAGGAGCGCCTGCAGCAGTGCGTGGCTGCGCCGGTGGGCCAGCCGTAGTCCGGGGATGCGGGCGCCGGTGGCGGTGGTGACCGTGCCGGTGATGGCCTGCAGCGCATCGGCGCCGGTGATCGGGTCGTGGCCGAGTCGTTGGACGTGCAGGAGACGTCGGTTGGCGGAAAAGCCGATCTCCCGCAGCGCGGGCAGATTGGTCAGCCGTTTGCCGATCGAAAAGTCGGTGGTGTCATTGATCGTGGTCTCGGTGCGTAATGCCTTTCCTTGCTTGTGGTATTGCTTGATGCGGGTGTGCTTGTAGTCCACATACAGGCTGGGGGTGACGCCCTCGGTGATCACTCGGGTGCGGAACACTCCGGGTGTGCGGCGCGGTCCGCGGCGCATCAGGCGGCGATCGAAGATCAAGGCGACCTGATCGGGGCGGCCGATGTCGAGGTTGTCGCGGATGACCTGCTCGAAAAACATCCGGCCCGCCACCGGTTTGTCGAGCATCTGCGTCAGCGAGAACTCGGCCTGCAGGATCGACAGCTCATAGCGGTAGCCCGCGGCGCGGTCGGCCGTGGAAAACGGGTGCGGCAGGATGGCCAGCCACTTGCGCAGCAGCGCATCGATCTGCTCAGGGCCAAGGCTGCCGCAGATCGCCTGCAGCGCGGCTGGGTCGTCGACGGCGGCGAACCCGTTATCCAACGCGGTGAACCCGATTCCCGCCTTGGCGGCCTGCCGCTGCGCCCAATGGTGGCCGTTGATGCACAGCTTGGCGTTGTACGGGAAGTAGGAGCAGAACTTGATGAAGAATGGGCCGAAATCGTCGTCGTAGCAATAGAAGTAGAAATGGTTGACCAGCCCGGTCGCCGCCACGATCCACGGGTAGGCATCCCCGTTGGCGTCGCGGCGTTTCTCGGTGCGAAACAGCCTGGTCTTCTCCTGCGCGCGGCCCACGAACAGGACCCCCTCAGTGCCGGTGAACCGGGTCAGGTACTCGTGGGCGATGTCGTCTTTGCGTTGCCCCTTGGCGAAATCGACCCAAGCCAGCCCGTGGTCGCGGGCGAACCGGTGCACCGCCTTATCGAACGCCTCGGTGATACGGGCCAACGGCGCGGTCGAGGCGATCGGCAACCCCAGCTGCTGATGCACATAGGCCACCAGGCCAGCCGCGTACTGCAACCCCGGCACGTAGACGTTGCAGAACATGCGATCGATGCATTCGACCTCAAAGACCACATGCTCAGACAAGACATCGGCGACAGATCGCGCTACGGTCATGATGGGCTCCGGACGGAGATGGGACGGCCAGTTGGCCAACCAACCGTTATGACGGTTCATACACCGTGCCGGCCCGCCGGTCACGGTCTTCACCCGCCGACCGGAGCCCCCAAAACAACGGCGACCAACGGCATGCCTCGTGGGGCTGGGGCGAAGCCCCGGTTAGTACTACAGCCGTAGATCGTGCCGTGCGGTGTGTCTGCGCTGGTTGAGGCGGTGACCGCGGCATTGTTCGGAGTTTGTGAAGACAACAGAATTAGCCGCGGCCGCCGCGGCTCATAGCGTAGACGTTGAACGCTGGCGTGTGGGGTTTGATGAGGTTCTCGACCGTGTCGCGTGGCGGTTTTCCCGGTGCGAGACGCTGCGTAACGCTGGGGCGTTGATGCTGGGACTGGTCTCGGATTTGGGGCGTAAGAACTGCTGGACGCTGGCCGAGCGGGCGGGTCATCCCAGCCCGGATCGGCTGCAGCATCTGCTGGCTCGCGCCAAGTGGGACGCCGACGAAGTGGTCGCCGATCTACGGGGCTACGTCGTCGATCATCTGGGTGATCCGGATGCGGTATTGGTTGTTGATGAGACCGGTGATGTCAAGAAGGGCACCAACACGGTGGGGGTGCAGCGCCAATACACCGGCACCGCCGGCCGGATCGAAAACGCCCAAGTGGCGGTGTATTTGGCGTATGCGGCCCCGGCCGGGCACACGTTGATCGACCGGCGACTATATCTGCCCAAGGACTGGTGCGAGGACTCGGGGCGCCGTGCGGCCGTCGGTATTCCCGACGAGGTCGAGTTCGCCACCAAACCGGCCCTGGCCACCCAGATGATCACCGCTGCCCTTGATGCCGGCGTGCCGGCGGGCTGGGTGGCCGGCGACGAGGTCTACGGCGCCGATCCCGAGCTGCGCCAAAGGCTACAGCAGCGGGGTATCGGCTACGTGCTGGGCATCGGCGCCAACCGCACGGTGAGCACCGGCGCCAGCGCTGAGCGGGTCGATGTGCTCACCCGGTCGCTGCCGCGGCACGCCTGGCAACACCGCTCGGCTGGGGTGGGCGCCAAGGGAGATCGCTGGTATTCCTGGGCGCTCATCGACATCACCGACAGCGACGCCGACGCCGCGGCTGGTCAGCATCATCTGCTGGTGCGTCGCAACGATAAGACCGGCGAGTTGGCCTATTACCGCTGCTACAGCCCCACACCGGCGACCCTTGCCGACTACGTGCGGGTGGCCGGGTGGCGCTGGAAGGTCGAGGAATCCTTCCAAACCGGCAAGGAACTGGCCGGGCTGGATGAGCATCAGGTGCGACGCTGGACCTCCTGGCACCGCTGGGTCACCCTGGCCATGCTCGCGCATGCCTTCCTGGTCGTCACCACCGCCACACAACGGTGCGTCGACAGCGCCGGTACCACACTAATCGCCTTGACAGTCAACGAGTTTCGCCGACTATTCGACGCGCTACTGCTACGACCCCTGCACGCCGCCGCCGACATCATGGCATGGTCGACATGGCGCCGAAAACACCAGGCAATCGCCCGCGCCTGCCACCATCGAAGACACCATCAACACCAATGACCGCGATCTACGGCTGTAGTACTAGGGCGGCCAGCACGCATTTGCTGGCCTTGCTGGGCACCGAGCGGTTCTCGGTCCAGCCAGTGGCGATGTCGGTGACGGTCAGCGTGAACGCGTACTGGCCGGCGGCGTTGCCGCCGTCATGGGCGACCAGGTCGATCTCGACGAACCCCGGTTTGGCGTCGTCCCAGTCGGCCCAGGTGCGCACCCGGATCTGGCTTTTAAGCAGCGATCCCGGTTTGGTGGTGGCGCGGCCCTTGAGGCCGTGCTTGCGCCGTTCGGAAGCCAGGCGACGGTCGATGGTGGCCGCCGACATCGACACCAGCAGCGCCGCGGTGTCCTCATCGATGACCAGCTCGCCGAACCGCCGCAACACCGCTACCAACTCGCCCAACATCGGCGCCAGCCTTTTACCAGCCGGCATTCCCAGCACTGTCCAGCAAAACGTCAGCGCAGCAATGACTTTCGGCCCGTACTTCGGCGGACGCGGCGTCCTCGGCGCGGTGACCTTGGGCCGCAACGCCGCCTTGAGCGCCTTGCGGGCATGATTGCGGTGCCAGCCCGTGGTAGCACACAACTCGTCGAGAATCTTGCCCTTACCCCGCTTATCCGCCCGCACATAGCGGATCGCGATCGTCTCGGTTACAGCCCTGCGCTCGGCCAACGTCAACCCCATCATCTGGGCCTACCGAGGCCGTACTCACCACCCAGGCAGGCGCGCCGTACGCGCGCATTCTCAGGTGAGGCAACGAAGAGAGCTACGCGCGCATTTTTGGTGAGTCAACGCGGAGGGGACGTGCGATGCGCCCGCCTCCGAGCGACAATCCGGTTGCTGCCCAGGAGGCGACCCAGTTGTCGCTCGGAG
>DASPOT010000123.1:0-60467 GCA_035625875.1 Mycobacterium sp.
GGGGTCAAGATCCCCGATCAAGAGATGAAAGACCTTGAAACCAAACGCATCCTGATCCGGCACGACTTCCACGGCGAATGGAATTACACGCTCCACCCAGAACCACGACACGCCCGAGCCGGGCTAGATTAATTCATCACACGCCCTTAGTGCACGAAAGAGGACATCTCGCCCGTACCGGTGTCCATGTGCTTGGCGGGCTTGATGAACTCCTCTAACTCCGTGGCGACGTCGAGTCCTGTTTGGTTGGTAAACGATTTCAGTGATCCCGTCGCGTGCGATCGCGCAAGAGGCGGACGAATTCGTCGGCCATGCCGGTCAGCGTGGTGGTGGTGACGGCTCACCGCCATCCCAGCCGATTGCAACCGATCACGACTTGAGCGCCAAAGCCGGCCCTTACCTGCGGGAACACGACGGAGTCGAATATGTAGGGTTAGCGGTAACGCAGGGTCGCCGCTTTCACAGCGCGTGCAGCAACGCATCGCGCATCAGCGTGCGCCCGATAGACGAGGGACCGCGGCCATTCGTCCGCCACGGTCGACACGGCCAAGGGCAGCTGATGCGACGACCGCCTAAGCGGCCACGCATTCTGCCAGCAGCAATATGTCGAATGGTCGTACGTGACTACCTCAACGGCCGCGCGCGGTCGGGGGCTGACAGTTCGCGCCGACAACACAACCACGGAGACCGGCGACTCCTCCACCGCCAGTGTGATCTCCGGGAGCGGCTAGAGGTGGGGGCGCTTGCGTCATGCTGTACGAAGGGGTCGGCGTTCTCGTTGTCGTCGTGCTGCTTGCCGACTGAGTAACGCAATGTCAACTCGAAATGGCCCCGGCCCTTGCGATCGAGTTGCCCGAACCTCAACCCGAAGGTCGCGGTCGGCCCCGGGACACGAAAAGGAACATCTCCGTCCGTCATCAGCATTGCCAGCGCGTCCGGCAACGGGTGAGAAATTGAATTGATTGGCATGGACCCGTACCACCACATGTGGTGTGATGCTCACCGATCTAGATGCCGCCCCGGCGGGATGTGGAAGGCGCCACGCGTTGAGGCCGCCACACTATTTGGTCGACGGCCGTGCGCGGACTATCGCAACGGCAGCGCGCGATTACGGCCAGCCGCCGCAACCCGCGCCTGGTATACAACCACCCCCGCCGCCAGGTCCCCCCCAGCCAGTCGGGCCACCGGGGATGCTGCCACCGCCGCCGCCAGGCCCACCACCGCCGGTGGGGCCGCCGGGGATGCTGCCACCGCCGCCGCCAGGTCCGCCGCCGCCGGTGGGACCCCCGGGGACAGCCGTCGTCGTCCCTGGCGGAGGTGGCGGCGTCACGCTGGATGACGGGGTCGTCGTAGTAGCAGTAGTCGTCGTGGTAGTCGTGGTGCTTGTCGGCCCACCCTTGCCACCGCCGCCGCACGCGACTGCCAAAAGAAGCATGGCCACTCCGCCGAACAGTGCGATCGCCGTCCTAGCTTCGGATCTCATCAGACTCTCCCTTTGTTCTGGGGCCGGATTGCCTGTACCCCTGATGCGCATACGTAAAACGTCGGAAAGAGTCTGGATCGCTTCACTTCCCAGTGCCGAGAACAACATACGGGCTTGACGATCACGTGGTGAGCCCGGCAACGGGTCGACTCCTCGGCGGCCTTTCGACTAACCGGACGCTGAACTCCGAATCCGGGCACGGCTCACCATGGTCAGCTAAAAGTATTGAACGAATCCAGAAAAAGTATTGACTGAGTCCAGAAAAGTGCGACGATTGTTTCTGTGTCCTCGACGGCGGACTACGCGGAGCAGCTGCGAATGGCTGATCTGCGCGTGACCCGCCCTCGGGTCGCGGTGCTCGAGGCGGTGCACGCGCATCCGCACGCCGACACGGAGACGATTTTCGGGGCCGTGCGTACCGGCTTGCCCGAGGTGTCCCGGCAGGCGGTGTATGACGTGCTGCATGCCCTGACAGCCGCAGGTCTGCTGCGGCGGATCCAGCCGTCCGGCTCCGTGGCTCGCTACGAGTCGCGGGTCGGTGACAACCACCACCACGTCGTTTGCCGGTCCTGCGGGGCCATCGCAGACGTCGACTGTGCCGTCGGCGAGGCGCCCTGTCTGACCCCGTCTGACGACAACGGCTTCTCCCTCGACGAAGCCGAGGTCATCTATTGGGGTTTGTGCCCCGACTGCTCGACTTCACAAACGTGATCACAGCGCTATTCACCTACTCCTGAAAGGAAGCACCCATGTCCGAGAGCGAAAGCCCAGCAATCCCCTCCCCGACCCCCACGGTGCATCGGCCGATGACGAACCGGGACTGGTGGCCGAACCAGCCGGACCTGTCGGTCCTCCACAAGCACGCGCTCCAGGCCAGCCCGATGGGCGAGGGCTTCAACTACAAAGAGGAATTCAAGAAACTCGATGTCGAGGCGCTGAAGCGTGACGTCTTCGAAGTGATGACCGCGTCGCAGGACTGGTGGCCCGCCGACTACGGGCACTACGGGCCGCTTTTCATCCGGATGAGCTGGCATGCCGCGGGCACCTACCGCATCCACGACGGCCGCGGTGGTGGCGGCGAAGGTGCTCAGCGCTTTGCCCCGCTCAACAGCTGGCCCGACAACGTGATCCTCGACAAGGCGCGCCGGTTGCTGTGGCCGGTCAAGAAGAAATATGGCCGCAAGATCTCTTGGGCCGATCTGATCATCTTCGCCGGCAACTGTGCCTACGAATCCATGGGGTTCAAGACGTTTGGCTTTGGCTTCGGGCGGGAGGACATCTACGAACCCGACGAGACCTTCTGGGGTCCCGAGGACACGTGGCTTGGCGATGAGCGCTACAGCGGCGAAAGAGACCTCGCCCGTCCGTTCGGCGCCACGCAGATGGGCCTGATCTACGTGAACCCGGAGGGGCCCAACGGCAAACCGGATCCGCTGGCCGCGGCCATCGACATCCGTGAGACGTTCGGCCGGATGGCGATGAACGACGTCGAGACCGCCGCGTTGATCGTTGGCGGCCACACGGTCGGTAAGACCCACGGCGCGGGCCCCGCCGACCTGGTCGGTCCCGAGCCCGAGGCCGCCCCGATCGAACGGCAGGGCCTCGGCTGGAAGAGTTCCTACGGCAGCGGTGTGGGCAGGGACGCGATCGGCAGTGGCCTGGAGGTCGTGTGGACGCCCACTCCGACGAAGTGGGACAACAGCTTCCTGGAGACCCTGTACGGCTACGAGTGGGAGTTGACCAAGAGCCCCGCAGACTGCTGGCAGTACACCGCCAAGGACGCCGAGGCCGTTATCCCCGATCCCTTCGACACGTCCGTGAAGCGCAAACCAACGATGCTGACGACGGACCTGTCGCTGCGGGTGGATCCGATCTACGGGCCGATCACCCGTCGCTGGCTGGACCACCCGGAGGAGTTGGAAGAAGAGTTCGCCAAGGCGTGGTACAAGCTGTTGCACCGCGACATGGGGCCCGTCTCCCGCTACCTCGGCCCGTGGGTTGCGGAGCCGCAGCTGTGGCAGGACCCCGTCCCCGAGGTCGATCATGAATTGGTTTCGGACGAGGACATCGCTGCCCTCAAGGGCAAGCTCCTCCAATCGGGACTGTCGATTCACCAGCTGGTGTCCACCGCGTGGGCGGCGGCGGCAAGCTTCCGCGGCACCGACAAGCGTGGCGGGGCCAACGGGGCGCGAATCCGCCTTGCGCCGCAAAAGGATTGGGAGGTCAACAACCCGCCTGAACTGGCCAAGGTGCTGCCGGTGCTCGAGCAGGTTCAGCAGGACTTCAACGCCTCACAGTCCGGTGCCAAGTTGGTCTCGCTGGCTGACCTGATCGTCCTGGGCGGATGCGCGGCCGTCGAGCAAGCGGCGAAGAACGCCGGGTACGACATCACGGTGCCGTTCGCGCCTGGGCGCACCGACGCATCACAGGAACAGACTGACGTGGAGTCGTTCTCGATGCTCGAACCGAAGGCGGATGGGTTCCGCAACTACCTGCGAGCCGGAGAGAAGTTGTCGCCGGAGGCCCTTCTGGTGGACCGCGCCTTCATGTTGAACCTGACTGCTCCGGAGATGACGGTCCTCGTCGGCGGCATGCGCGTCCTGGACGCCAACTTCGGCCAAGCGCAACACGGCGTCTTCACCGACCGGCCCGAGACGTTGACCAACGACTACTTCGTGAACCTGGTCGACATGGACAACGAGTGGGAGGTTTCCAAGTCGGCTGAAAACCTCTACGAAGTTCGCGATCGCGCCACGGGCGAGCTCAAGTGGACCGCCACCGCGGTCGACCTGGTCTTCGGTTCGAACTCGGTGCTACGCGGTCTCGCCGAGATCTACGCCGGTGACGACGCCCAGGAGAAGTTCGTGCGCGACCTCGTGGCCGCGTGGAACAAGGTAATGAACCTCGACCGGTTCGACCTCGCCTGATCACGGCGCGATGATCGGCCCGGGGCCGATCACCCACCACTTCATGCGGCACCCCGCGAGCTGACACAGCTCACGGGGTGCCGTGCATCTCCTTGACCCCGTTGGTCCAGGCCCATGGATGCGGTCCAGGGGTTTTCCCGGCAGCACAAAGTGACGTGGCCCCCAGAAATCGCGGTGCCGGGCGCAGCGCCCCGTCGGTCACGCACTATGCAAACGCGCGGGAGGTTGTCAGACCCTTGGTGCATGGCAGCCGTAGGCACGAGGATTCAGGACCGCGTGGAAAACTGTGCGCCGATGAGCGGCGCAATCTTCTCCGCCAGGTACGCATGTCCAGCGTCGTTAGGGTGCACACCATCAGCGCCGATCAGATCGGGCCTGTCCAGAAACCAGCGGTCGCCAATCGGATCGACGAACGCCGCTCCCGCGGCCCGGGCCTGAGCGTTGAGGATGTCGCGAATCTGCAGCACGGAGTTAGGTACATCGGCGGTTGGCCACGGCGGCCCGATCACCAGCAGCCTCGCGGATGCTGCGGTGCGGCGAGCCACACCGAAGGTATCGCGGGCCATTTCGGCCAGCAGCTCAGGATCGACATCTTGGTCGTTGCGGGACCCGAAGAACACCACCAGCGCATCGTCGGGTCGGACCGCCCTGGCGGTCAGATCCTCGAAAACGTCACCGTGGTCGCCGCGCGCGTCGTAACCGGCTCTGCCCTCGGATGCCACACCAGCCGCGACCCTCACCCCCTGCTCAGCGAGAATCTGCCAGACGCGAGCCGTCCATGATTTCGTGCCCAGGCCGCCCTCGTTGGTACCGGCAGTATAGGAGTCGCCGATCACTGCGACGTGGTTTAGCGGGGAATCCAGGCTCGATGTCGTGCAGAGCCGCACCGATACTCGGTGTCCGCTGACCGCGCTGACCAGAAGGGCCAGTGAGATGACGAACGGGCTCAGACGACTCACTGCTACCTCCACTGTCAACGGCATCGGTTGTCCCGCGCCGCGATCACCGCCAGCCTATGATCTGTCAGACGAAACTCGTTGTCATCGGGCACGAGACGGCGAACCGGCCCTGCCGGACAGAACCCTATCCGATAACACTATGTGTTACAGGATGGTTCGCCTACCGAGTCAACCGTCACAGCGCCGGGACCGAAACCGCCTTCGTTCGCGCTCCGAGTGCACCGTCGACCGGTTGAAGCTTGCTGCTCACCGGGTCGCGGACCGGCTCGATGCGCGACTTCGCGGTCGCGTCCCTGACGTCGACCATCCTGCGCATCCACCGGCGGGCGGGCTCCTCGACGAAGTGATACAGCAGGATCGCGACACCCACGGCGATCGCGAGCAGGCCGACGACGTTCCATTTCCACGGGAAGTCCTGCAGAGTGAGCTCGAACTGTTCCGCGGCCCATCCCCAGGCTGTGTGCACCAGCTCATGCACCATGTACAAGCAAAACGAGATCTCGCCGCCGAAAACCATTAACCGCGTCGACAGCAGCCTCGGCAGACTGCCCACGCCGATCGCCAGCGTTATCACCAGCGGCACGAACAGCACGTCGACCAGCCCGCCGCTGTCCTGGACTCCGGTCAGCGGATGTGCGTCAAACAGGTAGAGGATGCCGACAATGGCGACGATAAGGAGCACCGAAAGGTACCCGGCGCCGCGGCGAGCGCGGTCGGTCAGCCGCAACCTGCGGATGGCGGCACAGGCCAGCGCGCCCGCAATGAATTGCGTGACGATCCGCGGCAGCCAGCTCCACGGGGTGTAGAACTGGCCGCTGACCAACAACAGCAGCACCGGCGGCAGCGACGCAGCGAAGGCCAGCAACATCAGGGTGCGTGCCCTCGTAACATGAACTATCCGGAAGATCACCACCACTAGCAGACCGAACAACAGGTAGGCCAGCCATTCCGCGCTGATCGACCAGGCCGGCCCGTCCCAGCTGGACCCATCGAAGTACGGCTGAAACCACAGCTGCACCAGCAGGATCTGGCGTACATAGCTGGTCGCCGTGAGCTGGCTCGCGTCCGGCGACGATACATGACCGACGTGGAGGGTGAAGATCACCCACAGGGCGGCGAGGTGCAATGTGACCAGGTAGACCGGCCACACTCTGGCCAGCCGCAGCCAAAGGAAGCGCAGAGTGGCGCGCGTCGACCAAGACCGACCCATGCGCTCGAGGTAGTTCCAGGTCAGCACGAACCCGCTGAGGATGAAAAACAGGTCGACGCCTTGCGCGCCGCAGTTGAGCACCGGCGCGAGCGCGTCGCGGAAACCGGGCGCCGCGTCGCCCAACATCGGCCGGAAGTGAAACAGCACCACCCACACTGCGGCGACGATGCGGAGTCCTGTCAGGGCCTTGATCTCTCCGCTGCGCACGATGCTCTTTCCGTCTGGACTCTGCTGTATCGTTCGCCTACTAATTCGGCTGGCCGGGCGCTCCGCAGCTCCGCGACGTGGCACCGGCAGCCTAAGCAGACTAACAGCGCGATCGCCGCAATAGCGTGTACGGGACGCTGTGTTGTTCCTCGGAAATACCGAATCCGCTGATCAGGGTAGGTGGCCACATACGAATCGACCGTCGACGATCAGCACCACCGTCGCCCGGATTGCCCCATGCTGGTCGCTGACGCCGAACGGCTGCCACGAGTGTTCTTGGGATGTCAGCGGACACGCGAAAGTCGTTTCTTAACAAAGAGTTAGACACTGCTTGCGGTCACCTTAGGTTTTGCGGGTAAGCGTTGGAGATAGTTTGGTCGGCGTTAGGTCGGCTTCTGTAACACCACGCAGAATGAGGCTTCTCATGACTGTCACGATCACTGCGTCGGCTTCGGATCCCACGACTCGATACGGAAAACCCACCTTCGAGTGCTGTGGCGCCAAAATTCGGGCTCACTGTCATCACCTGGCGATGGTGGTGACCATCCACGGCGAAATCGACGCCGCCAACGTCGATCGGATCAGTGAGTACATTCGCCAGTGCACACTCGTGAAAAACCCTCTTGTACTCGATCTGAGCGCCGTGAATTCTTTTGCTCCGGTCGGTATCTCCTTCTTGTACATCCTTGATGACGAGTGCCGCACCGCCGGGGTGGAATGGACGTTAGTCCCAAGCCCCGCGGTCATTGAGGTACTGCGTGACTACGACGACGAGACCATGTTCCCGATGACGCGCTCGGTACACGAGGCGCTCCGCAACCTGGCCGACGCGATCGTCAAACGCCGTCAGCTGTTGCTGCCGCTGATCAAGAGAACGGCTTAACACGCATCGATCCCACTTCCACTCCCCTCCGCCCTACCGCGAATACCACCGGGCTTGACCCTGTCGAGTGGACACAGGGTGAGGCGGCTTGTGCCGTCTGAGTGAGTCGGTTCTCGAACTCGACCGGGCTGATCATACCGAGGGGCGAGTGGCGGCGACGGTTGTAGACCCGTTCGATCCAGTCGCCGACAGCAAGCTTGGCGACGGCGCGGGTGGGCCATAGGAAGCGGTCATAGAACTCGACTTTGAGTGTGGCCCAGAATGATTCGGCCGCAGCGTTATGCCAACAGACCCCTGTGCGGCCCGCCGACCGGGCAATATTGTGCGCGAGCGAACGCCGCGATCTGCGCCGAGGTGTACTGGCAGCCACGATCGGCGTGCACGATCACCGTGTGGGCCAGCTCCCCGCGCATCGCAACCGCCATCGCCAACGCGGCGGTGACCAGATCGGGGCGCAGGTGCGCGTCGATGGCCCAGCCGATCACCCGCCGCGAGCAGCCAATTCTCATCCCACCAGGTGGACGCGCTCAGCGACCATCAGAACTTTTTTCAGAAACTCACGGTCCAAACGTAATTCGGCGTTTTCTCGGCGCAGACGCTCCAGCTCCGCGCGTTCATCCACATCGAGCACCGCGCCAGTATCGCCGGCCGAGGCCGCACGGCGCGCGAGGCGCACCCAACGACCCAAGACTTGTTCGCCGACACCGATCTCGGCCGCCACATGTGCCACCTGTCGACCGGTCTCGATCACCAGGCGCAGCCTGCTGCCGGAACTCCGGGGTGTACCTACGACGCGTGCCCGACATACGGACATCCTTCCCGCGGGACCAGCAGTCCCACCAGTCAGGTGTCCACCATCAGGGGTCAACCCCCCAAAGGTTCGCGTGATGATTCAGAAATTTGTAAGCCGTCTCGCCAATCGGCATCCGTGGCGTGGACAGCCGCGCGTATGAATCACGCATTCCGTCTGGTTCTGGCAGCGTGGGGGTCACGGGCTCGAGTCCCGTTGGCTCCACTACGTTTGAGCAGGTCAAAGGCGTAAAATGAAGTTGCGTCAGAACCAGATCTGTGCGGCAGTTGGTTAGGTAACTAGTGCATCTTCGGAATAGAACTGGCGAGCCCTTCGCCGCAAGTCGCTGAATCTGATGATGCTCTTATCGCTGCGGTAGCGGACGGGAACGCACCAGCGTTGGCCACCAGAACCATGGCCCGAGGATTCTGAGGATGCACGGCACGACGAACGAACGCACGATCAGCGTGTCGAGCAGCAGGCCGATACACACGGTCGAACCCACCTGACCGACAGACCTGAGCTGGCTCGAGAGCATCGCCAGCATGGTGAACGCGAACACCAAACCCGCTGACGTCACCACGCCGCCCGTGCTGCCGAGCGCGCGGATGAGACCCGTGTTCAGTCCGGCGTGCAGCTCCTCTTTGACACGGAGGATCAACAGTAGGTTGTAGTCCGAACCCACCGCCACCAGGATGATGAACGTGAGCGGCAATATCAACCAGTACAGGGGCAGGCCGATGAGGTGCTGCCAGACGAGTATGGAGAGCCCGAATGCTCCGACGTAGGAAAAGGCCACCGTGAGAGGGATGACCAAGGCGGCCATCAGACTTCTCGTGAGGAACAACATGATCAAGAAGATCAGCACGAAGGCGGCGATCGCCACGATCAGCAGATCGGACGCGGCGTATTCTTTGATGTCCTTGTTGGTTGATCCCGAACCGCCGATATAAACTCTCGCGCCGGCCAGCGAGGTTTCTTTGAGCGCCACGGTTATAGCTGTGGGGAACTGTTCGACATGCTGTACGCCTTCCGGGCCATTGGCGTCCCCCTGGTGGGTGACGATGATCCGAGCGGCCTGGCCGTCCGGCGACATCAGGAGCTGCATACCCGTCTTGACGTCTTCGTTGTCGAAACCTTCTCGGGGGATGTAGAAGAAGTCATCGCTGCGGGCCTGGTCGAAGTCGAGGCCCACATTGACCTGGTCGAAGAATGTCTGGTCGGTCTGTGTGGACTGCAGAGACGCCTGGCCGTAGCTGCTGACTAAAAGAGCCGTAATTGCCTCCGTGTCGTCGGCCGTGAGTTTCAGCTGCGTGATTATTTGCGGCAAGATCCTGTCGATGGCCTCGAGGGAAGTTTTGGCGTCGTTGATATCTTCGGCCAAGTGGTCGATGTGGTCGAGCGCATCCCATAGCGATCTAAATGCCCAGCAAATGGGAATGTCGAAACAGTGCTTCTCCCAATAGAAATAACTCTTCAGCGGCCGGAAGAAATCGTCGACATTTGAGATTTCCTCATTCATCTCCTCGGTAACCCTTTGCAGGTCCTCGACGGTGACAACCGTCTTGTGCAGCTCATCCGACATGTTTTGGAACAGGGCGATCTCTTTCCGCAAGACCTTGACAGTGTCCGCGTTGATCTGTGCCTGCTGGTCCGTATTAGCGTTTTGCTGCTTGTTGAACGGGAGTTGTTGACCGTTCCCGCTGCCTTGCGTGGTGAATAGGTAGGGAAGGGTGGCATGTTCTAGTGCGCGGCCCATGGGCCTGGTGATGCTTTGCACCATCGCGACCCCGGGAAGGCGCTCGAGGGCCTTGGCCGCTCGGTCTAGCGAGATGAAGTCAGCCGAGTTTCGCATATCATGATCCGACTCGATCATCAGCATCTCGGAGAACAGCTTGCTCTTCGGGAAGTGCCGATCCGCCGCCGCGAAACCCTGATTGGCGGAGCCACTCTGCGGTTGGTACTGACGGTCGTCGTAGTTCTGCCGGTACGTCGGCACGAAGATCGCGCCGAGCATGACGGCAGCGGCACTGGCCGCGAGGATCGGCACCGGCCACCGGACCACGCTCGTCGCGATCCGCCGATACAGCTGCGCCTTGGCCTTGCTTTTCGGGTCGAAAAGCCCGAAAAGGCTGCCCACCGTCAAGAAGGCCGGGCCGAGCGTCAGCGCTGCGGTGATCGTGAACAGCATGGCGATCGCAACGGCCGGCCCCATCGTGTGGAAGTAGTTGAGTCGCGCGAAAGTCAAGCAGTAACATGCTCCCGCGATCGTCAGCCCCGAGCCAAGGATGACCGGCGTGACATTCTTATATGCGGTGTAAAACGCCTCCTCCCTGCCTTCGCCGTCGTGTCGCGCCTCGTGATAGCGGCCCATCAAGAAGATGCCGTAGTCCGTCCCCGCTCCCAGGGTCAGCGCGACGACGATGTTCACGGCGAATGACGAGAGCTCGATGTACCCGAGATGCCCGAGGGTTGCGATAACCCCCTTCGCGACCAGTAGCTCGAACAGGACTCCGGCCAAGGGCACAAACAGGGTGACGATGGAGCGGTACACCAGCAGCAACATCCCGGTGATGAGGAAGATCGTCACGATCGTGATGTTGTTCAAGCTTGAATTCGCAATAGCCACCGTGTCCTTGGCGAGCGGGGCCGCGCCGCTGACGTAGACCTTGAGCCCGGGCGGCGGCGTGTCCTTGGCGACGATATCCCGAACGGCAGCAACGGACGCATTGGCTTGCATTTGGCCGATATCGCCCGCGAGACGCAACAGCACGTACGCGCACTTGCCGTCGAGGCTCTGCGCCCCCGCCGCGGTGATCGGCTTCCCCCACAGATCCATGACGTACTGCACATGCTTGGGGTCTTGCTTGAAGCGGCGCATCAAATCGTCGTAGTACTGATGGTCCACGTCGCCCAACGGCCGGTTGGCTTCCAGCACGACCATGGCCAAGCTGGTCGAATTGGACTCGTGGAACTTCGCACCGATGGCCAGCAACGCCCGCTGCGACGGCGCGTAGTGCGGGACCACCGGCCCCGCGAGTTCTTCTGCGACCTTCTCTACCTGCGGCATGAAGGTGTTCGTCGACACGGCGAGAAGGGCCCAAAAGGCGATGATTGGTATCGCGAGGACGCGGACCATTCTGGGGACGAAGGGTCGTCTCGCCCGATGCTCCGCGCGATGCTCGCTCATGCGGATTTCACTAGGCAGAAGACGTGCGCATCCTGATGAGTATCGGACTGTTCAGCGCGGACAACGCCATTCACCAGCATCCGGCAGCCGACTTGACCACCATGAACCTGCGCCGAGACGCTGCCGGACACCACGGTGAGCGTGGTCGTCTCCGTGTGCGACCACGGCAAGGTCGTGAGATTAACCTGATGCGGATGCCCGTCGATGTCCACCCAGACGAGCATCCCCCCTTCCCCGACGGAGCCGAACAACTCATACGTGAGCCGTTTGAGATTGAACTCCGGCGGTGCTGCCGGGCCATTGACGGTGATGACAGGCCCGGGAGCGGAGAACTGGTGCACCTTCCACATGCACACCGCACCCAAAGCGAGCGCAACGACGGCAACCAACGGCATCCAGACTCGCGCCAAGACAGTCCTGCCGACCGAACGAGGGCTCACTCGATCACCTTTCGGAATCCGGCCCAGACCTCGTGTTTTCGCTTCATCCCTGACCCACGCGCCGGGACAGACAAAACCCCCCGGGCCGATATATCAACTAAGCTGACATATGAACGTGCAGAGAATACCAGCGCTGGGCCGGAACGCGAACACCCGGTGTGCGGACCTTATCACCTGCTGGTGCTGTCGACAGCACGGACGAGCCCAGCCTTCAGTTCCCCCGGGAATCAACGAAACCGGCAGTACCACGAATAGATGGGAACATGTGTTTTGTTGCTAACCATGCTGCCGGCTTGACAACCGGTACAACGGCCGGCGACCACAGCACATGCCTTGTGTTGCTTCAAGACACTTTCTGCAGACGCCCTTTCAACCTTGCGCTGCCGAGAAGCCGAATCGTGAAGTTTATGGAGGCCAACATGGGGAACACCCCGAGAAATGTCCGCTCGGAGGGCGTCGCTCCATGCAAGTGGTAAAGACTGCCAAACACATAAAAGCATCCCACCATGAACAAAGCACCGGGGATGCAGTACGCCATCAAGGAGCTACGATCAGCAATGATTTGCTTCGCAAAGTCCAACTCATCCTTCGACATTGGTTCGCGTTTGCGCACTTTATGCATAACCGCTTTGGCGCTCCCTATTTCTTCGCTTATCGGAGTAGGCGCTCGGTCCCCCAGCCGTTTTACGTATACAGCAGCAAAGGCGGCGAACACCAACGCCAGCGCAAGGGCGACTATGGTCAGATAACCAAATAAAACCGAATCCATTAGTCCAGTCCTTTGCTTCGCTGCCGAACCATCGAAGACTCCTCATCGAAGACTCCTCAAAACGCTACCTCAAACAGTTGATTCTCTTGACCTCAGTAAAGGAACTTCTCACACCGCAGGTCAGGGCAAGGTCAGGGCACGAAAACGTCAAGAAGGAACTGGCGCTAGGCAAGGTCAGGGCGGGGTCAGGGCCGGGCCGGTCAGGGCCGGTTGTTCAGCTGCTGAACGCCTGCGCTGTCTCGGACTGTTGGTGGCGGCAGACGGGCGCGATTCAAACCCTTCCAGCGCCCCCATATTCGTCAAACGCGCAGGTGTTCTGGGCGTGCCCCATTGCCACCCACCCGGCCCGGAAGAGATGGCAATCGGGCCTGCGTTGGCATGATCCACGACGAGGTCGAGGAACTTCTCCTGGAACCCGAGACGCGGGTGGTCCTGGACCACCCTGTCGATTTTGTCGGGGGTCAGCACATCGGCTCCAACCTTGCCCACGTCCATATTGATTCCGTAGTTGACGAAGGCGACCTCCGGGGCCTTCCGCTCGGCGATGCCGAACGCGGTGTGCAGCACGATGACCCGGAGGTCACGTTAGTGGACACGTGGCGGGCGCTGGAGCGCCTCGTCGACGACGGTCCCTGCAGGTCGATCGGGCTATCGGACATTTCTCTGCGTCGGCCCGGTTAGGGCAGCAACGGCAGGCGCCACAGCGGCGTCCCGGGGTCGAGAAACCAGAGCCGTGTCGCTGTCAGTCGCATGATCCGCACTGCGCCGGTGATCATGATCACGGCGAGTGGCAGCTCGCCGAGGGCGGCGGTCAACACCGGGACAGCCAAATTTCGCCCCGTGCCGGCAGTCAGGATATCGAACCAGGCATCACAGATCAGCAGAACCCCCGTCGTGAACGCGGTGAACAGCACCAGCTGGCGACGCAGCAAGGCCAGCACCGCGGTCGCGGTCATGAACGCGATGAGCAGACAGTCGAAGCCCATCCATGTAGCCGGCCAGTTATGGGCAACATAGTTCGGGGGCAGGCTGAAGCCGAGGTAGACAATCCACGGGATCAACGCGATTGCGCCGCCCACCATCAAGGTCAACCGGGTCCGCCGCACGCGACTCGCGAACGGTGGTGGAAACACTTCATCAAGCGGCCGCTGCAGCCGCTGAATCAAGTTGCGGCGTTCAGCGGGCGACATCGCCGCGATGCAGGCATCCGACAGCACACCATCGCTGTAGCCAGTCATGACTCTCGAGTATCCGCCTCGGCCACCGTGCCGGGACTGCCCGCGCCATAATTCCCTGCCAACTCCGTTCGGCGTTGAACGCACGCATCCGGTGGTGGCACCAGGTAAGTGAAGAACATTCTTCACGACGCGCTCCTGCCGAGATTTATGTACACCGCCCGATCGGCACGCCCACCCCGGGCGAACAACGCCGATGTCGGCGCGTCCGCCACCACGGAATCGATATGGCCGGTTACCGGCAAACCTCTTCTCGGATGCGACCGAGCCGACCGTTTTAGAACGATCAGGGCCGCTCGAAGTGCTGGTAGTCGATGGGAGACCTCCAGTAGCCGCCCCACCGCCAACCGCGATCGGTAAAGACGCGTACCGCCGGATCGCCACTGTGCAATAGTCCCGGGTCGGTGCGGCTGCGGTCCAGGTATGCCGCCGCGTTCTTCGGTTGGAATGCGCCGCTACCGTCAACGTACGGATTGAGAAGCGGGTTGAGGTCGATCGCCCGACCGTAGGCGTGCTGAGACCATTGGCCGGTCCCCGGGATATCTCGGCAGTTGAACGCCGAGGTGTTGTTGTCCTCCATCGATAGCTCATCTGCGGCGGCCGGATACTGGTCGACCGTCCGGACCTTCTCGATCGGATAGCGCAGTCGGTAAAGCTGCTCGAACGCCGTGATGACCTGCGACACCAGTTCTTCGTGCACGATCAGCTCACCGCGGTGCGGCTGGCCGTCGAAACCGATGTGATCGACGTCGACCCGCCGCAACTGCTCCGGCTCCACCGGGCAACCGGGCCGCCAGCTCGCGCCGAGCTCGGCGGCCGTCACAGGGGCAACGGTCGCACCTGCTGGTGCGGGCGGCGCGCTGACTGACGCCGACGGCGTAGCGGGCGGTGAGGGCGTTACCGCAGAAAGTGGCGGCGCGGCGGTGCACTGCAGGAGCACGGCACTGGCTCCGGTCATAACTGCCAGTACGGCGACCCTCCGGCCGATGAATCTCGATCGGCGACGAGTCCTCACCGCTTGGTTCCATCCGTTACCTGGCCGCTACGAGCGGCGTTTCGCTAGACAAGTCCACCAGCCATCAACGGTAGCGCAGACGGATTTCACCGGCGTCGTCTTTCTTGGCACCGATGCACGCATGATTCCTCGTGTCCCAATGGCTTACGGCGCTTCCGGGCGTGGACGAAACGTCGGTGTTCGGGGTCGCACCGGTGTCATGGATGAAGGGTGCCGCTCAAGTGGTTTGGCTCTGAAAGCGCTTGCAGCATGGCCTGTTGGCGGGCAAGGCGCAGCTCGCTGAGGAAGTTCTGCAGCGACGTTGTGCGGCGGCTCTTGGCAGAGGTTTGCGTCAGCGCCAAAATCCGAGCCGGACCGATGGCGACTTGATGATCGGCCGCGTCGGGACGATCCAGTACTCGGGGACCGGCGGTGGCTTCGACTTGCCAGCCGTCCTGGGTGGTGCGCAGCACCGCAACGGTGTCGAGGCGCAATGCCCGCCGGATTGACTCGAGAACACCGGTGAGATCGTCGGTGCTTGCGACCGCTGCGGCGGCGAGTCGGGCGAGGTTGTTGCTCTCAGCGTAGGCAGCGGCGGCGTGGACTCCTTGCCGGGTGAGCAGGTCGACGAGTCCGCCGACTGCGATGGCCACGATGCCAAAGGCCGTCAAGGCGACCACGTCGACCACGTCGGCGACGCGCAGCGAATGCAGCGGCGCAGTGAAGTAGAAGTCGGCCAACAGTACCGCCGCCGCGGTTGCCACCAGGGCCGGCAGTATCCCGCCCAGTAGTGCCGCGGCGACGACCGCGAGCAGATCGGCCATCAGTGCGCCCGCCACCCCAAGGTTGGCGCGAAACGGCGTGAGGCACAACGTGAAGGCGGCAGGCAGCACAACGGCGGCCAGCCACGCGGCGGCTCGCCGCGCGACGGGAAACGCGGCCGGCTGCAACGACGGGATGGACACCATCGGGACGGGCCAGCGGCGGCGCGGCGCAGCCCACGGAATGACGTGAATCTCCACCGGACCTGCGGTTCTGATGGCTTTGTTGATGACCGACCCATGCAGCAGCTCTTGCCAGCGTGAGCGTCGGGTGGCTCCGAGCACCAGCTGATGAGCATCCTCGCTGCGGGTGAACTCGACGATGGCCCGGGCCACGTCTACATCAGCGAGCTCGACGTACTGCCCACCCAGTTCGCTGAGTATCCTGCGCTGCCCGGCGAGCCAGACCGGCTCGGGTTGCGTCAGCCCGCCGGCTTCCCGCACATAGACCCCGATCAATTCGCCGTTGAGCGAGGCGGTGATTTGGGCGGCGCGGTGCAACACGCGTTCGCCTTCGGCGGCGCCGGTCAGCGCGGCGACAACCTTGCTGCGGTGCCGGTGGCGCGCGAACGGTGCTTGATGGGGCATCGTGGCGTCATGGTGGTGGCGCCGCAGCCAATCCAGTGCCAGCCCGCGCAGCGCCGCGAGGTGCTCGGTGGTGAAGAAGCCGCTCAGCGCCTGTGGCGCCGCGGAGCGGTTCAGAATGTCGCTGCCGGCGATGCGGGCCCGGAGGTCCTGCGGTGTCACATCGATGAATTCGATGCGGTCGGCGGCGGCGATCACGGCGTCGGGCACGGTTTCGTGGGGAGTGATACCGATGGCTGATATGACGGCTTCGCGAAGGCTGTCGATGTGCTGCACGTTTAGGGAGGTAATCACATCCATGCCGGCGTCGAGCAGCTCCTCGACGTCTTGCCAACGCTTCTCGTGTCGGCAGCCTGGCACGCAACTATGCGCCAGCTCGTCGACGACTACCGACTGTGGGCGACGGGCTAGCACCGCATCGAGATCCAGCTCATCAAGACTGGCACCGTGGTGGGCGATACGCCGGGGCGGGATCCGCTCCAATGTCTTTAGCATCGCTTCGGTGTCGCTGCGCTGGTGCGTCTCCACGAGGCCTATAACCACGTCGACACCGTGTGCGGCAAGGTGATTCGCCTCGGCGAGCATCGCGTAGGTTTTGCCCGCGCCCGGCGCTATACCCAGGTACACCGACAGGCGGCCGCGCGCCGGCCGCGATGCGCCCGACGGCATCGCGCCAATCTTGGCCTCAGCCTCTCCCACGTTCAGCCGAACCGCCGTTCAATCATCACGGCTGAGGGCCGGGTCCTGCCGCCCACCTCTACGACATCGTCTGCCGAGTCGCATCCGCGAGTGAGCGACGCAAAACAGAACAACCACACCGCCCTTAGCTCCTCGCCACACCGACCCGAATTAACTCCAGCCTCGCGCGGGCGCAACCGCTGTTACCGATTCCTGACGCACCCTTAACGACAGATCCGAAATCATTAACGCCCTCCTGACCTTGTGCAGCTTCAGCGCAGCCGCCCACATCAACGCAGCAGAGTCGGGGTCCGGGGAGCTCGGCGCGTGCCTGCGCTGCGTTGCCAGCAAGGGGTCTGGATTTTCTTGAGGACCATCGGCCATCGGCGCCAAGGTCGTTGGACTGGGAACCCGCATGCGCCACGGCCATGATCGGATTGCTGTGACATGGCGAATGCTGGAACACGTGGGCATCGCCGTCTACGACGCGCATCATCACCGATATGCCGTAGCGCAGGACGAACCTGCTGTTATTGGTTTGGGTGAAACATCTTGCAGCACAGGTGATAATGCAACTTTCGACCTGCGGCGTGCAGCTCGCAACAGCGGCAATGTTGAGGTCGTCGGCGCGAGAATCATTCTCGGGCGCCCAGGGCCTCGATGCGGCAAGTCAGGCCGTGCGCATGGGCGAGCCGCGCATCTAACGTCAGCAGAGTCGCATCGAACACCTCCGCTAACGCCACGTAGAACGCATCCCATCCCCGTACCGAATCCCGGAGTTGCCACGCCCGCTCCAACAGCCACCGGTGTCCGAAGCGCTCTCCCGGCCAGTCGCGCAGATCGGCCACCGCCTGGGCAGCGGCTGTGCCGTCCATTCGGCCCTGCAGGTGCTGCGCGCGGATCACCGCCATCACCTCGACATCGATCACGTGCGGCGCTACCTGTTCGACATCGGCGGCCAGACGGGCCGAGATCTCACCCGACCGAGGCGTGTCTGCGACGACCTCGAAGAGGCACGATGCATCAACGACGAGCATCAGGCCACTCGTCGCGCCACTCATCCAACGTCGCCAGCACCTCAGCCGTGGATATCTCAGAAGGCCGCCGACGCGTGCGTGCCAGCCACTGTGCGACCGACGGTCGCGCCGCCAACCGAGCCGCCTCGCGGCGCAGCAACTCCGGCACGGTGATGCCTTCTTCCCCGGCGCGACGCACCAGCGCCGCATACACCTCGTCGTCAATGTCGCGAATCTGAACCGTCTTAGGCATATCTCCACTGTAACATGCACATTTGCATGGAACGGTGCGTGTATGCATCATATGATCAGCCGGGCGTCGACATTGGGCTCGCAGGAGGCCCACGGGGCCGAGCACCCGGGTAGGCTGCTGTTCGATGGGGTCGAAGAAAACGGCGATTGTTGCCGCAACGCTTGTTTTGGCGACCTGTGGTATATCCGCAGGGATCGCCAACGCCGATCCGCCTGCGCCGCCGCCTCAACCCAAGACGACCATTGACCACGACGGCACATACACGGTGGGGACCGATATTGCGCCGGGCACGTACAGCTCCGCGGGACCTGTCGGCAAAGGTGCCTGCTACTGGAAGCGGCTCAGCGGCCCCAATGGGAGCGACATCGTTGACAACGCCATGACCAAAAAGCCACAGGTAGTGCAGATCGAGCCGAGCGACAAGGCGTTCAAGACAGACGGCTGCCAACCGTGGCAGAACACGGATTCGGCCGACGGCAAGCCTCCAGGGGAGGTGCCGCCACAGAACGCGCAAGGCCTGTTGCAGACCATCTTGGGCGGCCTCAACGGCGCTGCCGGTCAGTCCGGCGCGGGGCAAGCGCCTGGGCCCTGACGGCGTGGGGGCACGCTCTCGCGCGAGCTACGCTGTCCAGCGCACGCGCAGCGTCGGCGGTTTGCGGAACACCAGGCCTCGTGGTGGCGCGTCGGGGTAGCCGGGGTCGAGCCGCAGCCCGGGCAAGCGGTCCAGGAGTCGACCGACCGCGATCGCGGTTTCGGTTCTGGCGAGCTGTGCGCCGAGGCAGAAGTGCGGTCCCTGCGCGAAGGCGAGGTTGAGCCTGGCGTTGGCGCGCCGGATGTCGAACCGGTCGGGGTCGCTGAACACGGCAGGGTCCCGGTTGGCCCCGGCGATCGATACGCTGACCAGGTCACCGCGCTGGATCCGACGGTTCCCCAGCTCGACATCGCGGGTGGCGTATCGGTCGACGAGTGCCGCGGCCGGCTCCAACCGGATCGACTCCTCGATCGCGTTCGGCAAGAGATCCGCGCGGCGACGGACAAGCGCGAGCGCCTCAGGATCGGCGAGCAGGTGTCGGACCGCGTTGACGATCATGCCCACCGTGGTATCGATACCGCCGAACATCAACACCGCCGCGTTCGACACGACCTCGTCCTGGCTCAGCCCTGCCGGCGCCCGCGCGGCCTCCGTCAGCAGCGATGCTTTGTCGGGATGGCCGAGGATCCGGATGACGGCGGCCCGCAGCTGGGCGAACGCATCTGCGCCGGCCGCGGTGACCGGCCTCCCCGCGGTCACCTCCGATACCGCCGCCACGATCGCGGCGTACCAGGACAGCACCGTGTCGGCGTTGACATCGCGCAGCCCGAGCGACTCGGTGACGACCGCGACCGCGAGTGGACCGGCGAACTCGCGCCGCAGCTCGGCGTCGCCGGTGGGCTGGATCGCGGAGATCAACCGATCGGTCTCCGCCTCGATGAACGCGGTGAAGCGGTCCCGCACCCCCGTCGCGCGGAACGGATGCGCGAACGGCTCGCGGTGCCGGGCATGGTCAACGCCGTCAAGCGAGAGCATGCTCGGGCCGACCACCCGGGAGGTGGAGAACCGGGGGTCGTCGGCGGTGAACGTGGTGGAATCCCGCATCACGCTCACCGCAAGGTCGTAGCGGGTGATCAGCCACCCGCCCAACACGGCGAGCCACGACACCGGCTCGGCCGCCCGCAGTCGTGCTAACAGCGGGTGCGGGTCCTCCTCCAGGTCACGCAGGGTCACGCCGCGCCCGATCGGGAACTTCTCGATCGCCACCTCAGTCATGATCGCGCCGTCGAGCACGGGTTGACCCGTATTCGTAAGCCCTGCAACGGTCGTGCAACGTGGGCCGGTCAGTCCTCTCGGTCATGGGCTTCGATTACGGTGCTGGTGTGGCAAACGATACGGGACAAGTGGTGGTAGTCGGTGCCGGCGTGAGCGGGTTGACCACCGCCGTGTGCCTGGCCGAGGCCGGGTGGGCGGTGCGAGTGTGGGCGGCCGCAATGCCACAGGCGACGACATCTGTTGTGGCCGGCGCGGTTTGGAGCCCCGTGTTCAGCGAACCGGTTGCTAAGACACTGGCTTGGACCGAAAGCTCGTTGGGGGCATTCCGCGAACTGTCCAAGGATCTCTCTACAGGGGTGCGCCTGGCGTCGGCGTTGATCGTCGGTGAGTTACCCAGCGTCGGCGAGCTGCCCAGCGCCGGTGATCTGCCCAGCGTCGGTGATCTGCCCAGCGTCGGTGATCTGCCCAGCGTCGGCGAGTTGCCGCCCCAAGCCAAGCTGGTCCCCGATTTGCGGCCGGCCGACCCGGCCGAAATCCCCGACGGTTTCGGCGTCGGGTTCCACGCCACCATGCCACTGATCGACATGCCCCGATACCTCGTCTACCTGACCGAGCGACTGGCGGCAGCCGGCGGCGAAATCGAGACGCACCCGGTGCGGTCGCTGGCGGAGGCCGCCGACGCCGCACCGACGGTGGTCAATTGTGCCGGTCTCGGCGCCCGTGATTTGGCCGGTGACGACACGGTGCGGCCGGTGTTCGGCCAACACGTCGTACTCGCCAATCCCGGCCTGGAGCAACTGTTCCTGGAACTGAGCACAGGCTCGGAATGGACCTGCTACTTCCCCCATCCACAGCGCGTGGTATGCGGCGGCATCCGTATCCCCGGCCGCTGGGACACCAGTCCAGAGCCTGAAGTAACCGAGCGGATCTTGCAGCGCTGCCGCCGGATCGAGCCACGGCTGAGCGACGCGGAAGTGATCGAGACGATTACCGGACTGCGTCCCGACCGCCCGGCTGTACGCGTGGCGGCCGAGCCGCTCGGAGGGGCGCGCTGCATTCACAACTACGGCCACGGCAGTAGTGGCGTCACCTTGTCCTGGGGATGTGCTTGGGAGGTAGCCCAACTGGCCAGCGATGATCGCTAACGAATGTTGGCACTTCGATGATCCGCTGACGTCTTGTCGCCTACCGGGCCGGGGCCTCGGCCAACAGACCGGGCTTGACTACTACCGATCGTAGTAGTAGAAAGGCCGTATAGGCCCCGACCTGCACCCGACAGGACGCTGATAGCGATGACCGCTCAGATTACGCAACCACGGAGCCGGCTGCTGGCTTGGGCCGCAGTCTCATTCGCAATCGGGTTCACGCTGCACGGTCTGGACCATCTGCGCCGCGGCATCTCGGCCTCGCCAATGTTCATCATGATCGGCGGCACCGTGCAAGGTCTGCTTGTCGCGGTCGCTGTCATCATGGTGCTCACTGATCACCGCCGCGCACCGGCGGCAGCAATCGTTGTTGGATTTGGCAGTGCGGTGGTATTTACGTACGCGCACCTGTTGCCGACCGTGTGGCCTGGCTACCAAGACAGCTTCATCTCCCTGCCACATACCAACGTCACCTGGTTCTCGTGGTTCAGCGCTGTCGCCGAGATCGGCACCGGCGTCGTTTTCGCGGCCGCTGGCATCAGGGCGGCCAGGACGCAAGCGTCCGGTGGGGATACGGGATTGCCCGACAAGCAAGTACGTGACACGGCGAGGCGTGCCGTCTCATGAACGATGCACCGATGTCCGGAACCCTGTTCTTCGACGGCGCCTGCGGAATGTGCACCCGGTCACGGGATTTGCTCTTGAGGTTCAATCGAACGGGCAACTTGCAGACCGAGCCGCTGCAGGCCCATGGAGTCGTTGAAGACGCCGTTTACCGATGGGTGGCCAGGCACCGTTATCGTTTCCCCGGAACGACGCCGTACTGCGAGTCACACCCCGGCGCTTGCTGACGCCGGCTGCAAGCGACTGCCAACCAACCCGCGCTACTTCCTGCCTGGCTGCAGTAAGACCGGCGTTCCCGCAGCGGGGAGCACGCATATGCGAAACTGCTGCATCTCGGACCACGATTAGCGCGACACTGTTCGCTATGGAATCGACAACACCGCGCACACCTCACCGAATCGTGACGGCCGCCGCTGGCCTGGCGCTTCTGGTGGTGCTGACCGGCTGCGGCGGCGATCGAAAGACATCGGCACCGCCACCCGCGCCGGAAGCGACGACCGTCGGCGGGCCCACCGCGACGCCTTTAGCAGACGGGCTGACGATCACCAGTCCTGCGTTCGCCGACGGTGCGCCGATCCCGGTGCAATTCACCTGCAAAGGGGCCAACGACGCGCCACCGTTGACGTGGTCGGCACCGTCGGGTGCAGCCGAACTCGCACTCGTGGTCGACGACCCGGACGCAGTCCACGGACTGTATGTCCACTGGATCGTGACCGGAATCGCCCCCGGCTCGGGGAGCACAACCGAGGGTCAGACTCCGGACAATGGTCGCAGCCAGCCGAACTCAGGCGGCCAGCAAGGCTACACCGGACCCTGCCCGCCGGCGGGCACCGGCACACACCACTACCGCTTCACCCTCTACCAGCTTCCTGCCCCGCTCGGACTGCCCGCGGGATCGGCTGGGATGCAGGCGGCGCAGGCGATAGCGCAGGCCGCCACCGCGCAGGCCACGCTCACCGGAACATTCCAAGGCTGACGCGACGGCTTGTCGCGACCATTTACCTCGCCGCTTCTCCCGGAGCACACAGGCTAGACCGCACGCGTCGAGCCTCGTATGTTCAAAACGGCCGACAGATTCATGTCGTCTGGGAAGCGGTCGAGTGTGACGCCTACGGCCGTGGCCAGGGACACGGATTGGCGGATGTCTTCGACCGATCGAGCATCGAGAGGACTGACATGCACGCCGCGGTACCGACTTGGCCGTCACTGCCCGTGGATGAGTGGACGGCGACGCGCGACACCCTGCACATGTGGGCCCAGATCGTCGGCAAGGTCCGCATGGCACACATGCCGCTGATCAACCACTGGTGGCAGGTCACGCTGTACGTGAGCCCCCGCGGACTGACCACAGGCGCGATCCCCTACCGGAATGCGGTATTCGCCATCGAGTTCGATTTCGTCGAAAGTATCTTGGCGATCCGGCACAGCGACGGCAGCCAGCGATCGGTTCCCTTGGAGGCCAAGCCGGTCGCAGAGTTCTACCGAGAAACCCTCTCGGCGCTGAATAGCCTGGGCGTCGAATCACACATCGTCGCCCACCCGAACGAGGTCGATCCCGCGATCCCGTTCGCCGACGATCGTGAGCATAAGTCATACGATCCCAATGCTGCGCGCACGTTCTGGCGACAGCTGGTGCAGGCGCACCGGGTGATCACCAACTTCCGCGCGTCGTTCGTGGGCAAGGTCAGCCCCGTGCATTTCTACTGGGGCGCAATGGATCTGGCGTGCACACGGTTTTCCGGGCGGCCGGCACCGAAGCATTCAGGGGGCGCCCCGAACTGCCCGAACTGGGTGATGACGGAGGGGTACTCCCGCGAATTGAGCAGCTGCGGATTTTGGCCGGGCGGCGGCAAAGAAGGTGCGTTCTATTCGTATGCATATCCCGAGCCGGCCGGTTTCGCGGACCACCCGGTGGAGCCCGAGGCCGCGCACTACAGCGGGGAACTTCAGGAGTTTCTTCTGCCCTACGAAGCCGCGCGTACCGCCGATGACCCTGACCATGCCGTCACGCGGTTTCTGCAGACCACGTATGAGGCCGCCGCCGGGCTCGGCGACTGGGACCGCGCGGCGCTCGAGGACGACCCAAACCGCCTACAGCCGCAATCCGTGCGGCGAGACTAGTTCGGCGCTGCGAGTCCGCGCCGGTATGGACTTTTCATGAATGCAACCACTGGAAATCCATTTCTGGTCCTGGGCGCCACCGGCGGGCAGGGCGGCGCGGTTGCCGACGCGCTGCTGGCACGTGATGCCCGGGTGCGCGCGATGGTGCGCCGGCCCGACGAACCGGCGGTTCGACGGCTGACCGACCGCGGCGTCGAGGTCGTCACCGGCTCTCTCGACGACCCCGCCACCCTGGGTGCGGCGATGCGGGATGTCGCGGGCGCGTTTGCAATGACCACTCCGTTCGAAGCCGGGGTAGAGGCCGAAATGGCCCAAGGGCGCGCGATCGTTGCCGCGGCGGCCGACCGACATGTTCCGCATTTGGTGTTCAGTTCGGTCGCCGCAGCGGACCAGCAGACCGGGTTTCCGCACTTCGACAGCAAGGCCATCATCGAAAAGGATTTGACGGCAAGTGGTTTGCCTTACACCATCACCGCCCCGACCTACTTCTTCGACAATGCCCTGGGCGGGCTGGATCGTATCTATGCCGGGATTCTGGATCTGCCGCTGCCGCCCGATCGTCCGCTGCAGCAGGTGGCCCGTCCGGATCTGGGGGCTTTCGTCGCGAAGGTGCTGCTCGATCCGACGCCGTACGTCGGGGCCTGGGAACGAGCTGGCCAGTGACGCCGCGACGCCGGCACAAATGGCCGAGGCGCTCAGCGCGGCCGTGGGCCGAGCCGTGCGGCCCGAGCAGACCCCACTGGAGTCGATCCGCAATCCCGATATGCATGCGATGTGGACGTTTCTCAACGATCCGGGCTATCGGGTAGACATCGCGGCCCTTCATGCGGCGAACCCCGACATCGGGTGGACGTCGTTCGCCGACTGGGCGCAACGCACCTTCGAACCCAGGGGCCGAAGGGGTTGATTGCGAGGACGAATCATGACGGTTCTATCTGGAAGGCGAGCCCTGGACGGGCATCCGGAAGACATCGCCAGCGCGGTAGCGTATTTGGCCAGTCCGGAAGCCGGATTCATCACGGGGACCAGTTGGAACGTTGACGGCGGGTTCGCCGCCTGATCGACCACCCGGCACCGCCTAAGGGGGCACGTTTGACTTCGGTCTTGACAAGCACCGATGCGTTACCGCTGGCATTTCACAGCCGTTTCCCGGGGCCTAACGTGAGGGAGACGGGCGCACCCCGCGCCCTCTCACACACCGAAGGAGAACCATGCCGCTGTTGTACGTCGACCTCATTGAGGGTCGCACGCCGCCCGAGGTGCAGGCGCTACTGGACGCGATCCATGAGGCCGTGGTCGAAGCGTTCGAGACGCCGCAGCGCGACCGCTACCAGGTGGTGAGCACCCACCCGGCCCACGAGATCGTGGCTTGGGATACCGGTCTCGGCATCACCCGATCATCTCGGCAGGTGGTTTTGCACGTGGTGAGCCGGCGACGTACGCCCGCGATGAAGCAAAGGTTCTATGAGCTGGTGGCGTCCGACCTCGCCGAGCGGTGCGGCCTCGACCCGGCCGATCTAATCGTCTCAATCACCGAAAACGACGATGAGGACTGGTCTTTCGGCTACGGCCGAGCACAGTTCCTCACCGGAGAGCTCAAGTGAGCCTCAAAGGAGCCGCAGCCATGTCGCTGACCACCCGTCTCACAGAATTCTTCGAGATCGAACATCCGATCCTGCTGGCGCCGATGGCCATGATTTGCGGGGGTCGGCTCGCGGCTGCGGTGACTGCCGCAGGCGGCTTGGGCCTGATCGGCGGAGGCTACGGCGACGCGGACTGGCTGCAGAGCCAATTCGACCAAGCCGAGGGGGCAAGGGTCGGATGCGGATTCATCACCTGGAGCCTCGCCCGCAACCCCGAGCTGCTCGACGCGACCCTAGCGCGGCAACCGGCGACGATCATGTTGTCTTTCGGTGATCCACGGGTGTTCGCCGACCGCATCCACGAGGCCAACGTTCCCCTCACCTGCCAGGTGCAGACCCTCGACCAGGCACGCGGTGCCCTGGAAGCCGGCGCTGACATCCTCGTGGCACAGGGCGGCGAGGCGGGCGGGCACGGAATGGGTGCTCGCTCAACGTTCACCCTCGTGCCCGATGTCGTTGACCTCGTCGCCGAGCGCTCGGCTGAAACGCTTGTGGTGGCCGCCGGTGGTGTCGCCGATGGTCGCGGACTTGCCGCGGCGCTGGCGCTCGGCGCCGACGGCGTGCTCGTGGGCACCAGGTTTTGGGCGTCCCCGGAAGCGTTGGTGTCGCCGCGAGCGCACCGGCGGGCCATCCAGGCCAGCGGAGACGACACCTATCGCACCCGGGTCTATGACATTGTGCGGCGGCTGGATTGGCCTGTCGAATACAACGAGCGGGCGCTGGGCAACTCCTTCCTCGACACCTGGCATGGCAACGAGGTCCAACTGTCGGCGTCGTTGCCCGAAGCGGTAGGCACCTTCGACAAGGCTGTCGCTGCAGAGGACTTCGACACCGCCGCCATATTCGTCGGCGAGGCGATAGGACTCATTCACGAAGTCCGCCCCGCCGCTGACATCATGCGCCAGATGGTCAGCGACGCCGCACGAATCCTGAACCGCTGAGACCAAACTGAATGGTTCTTCGCACGCAAACAGATAGCTGCCAACCGTTCTCAGTACAGGGGCGACCAGGCGGAGCTGCGCAACAGTCGGCTCTCCCACTGGTCGCGGTACTTCAGGGCATCGAACATGTAGCTGCCGGGCCCGCGGTACTCAGGCGGGATGTCGGTGGCCAGCAGGTGGACGAGCGCCGCGTAATTATCTGAGGCGTCGATTTTCTGCCACAGCATCGCCTCTCGTCGTTTATAGCTTCCATGCGCCACCTGGAAGCAGGCCCGGATCTCGAGCATCCGCATCCCCGGCGGCGCCTGAGAAAGGGGCCTGTAGTAGATCTCGTCCCAGCAGCGGATGTAGTCGTCCAGCGGGGCGCAGGGCCAGCCGGTGTCCTCCATGAACAGGCTCAACGGATGCGTCGCACCATCGATAGGCACGCTCGTCAGGTCCACGGCCTGATGGGGCGACCACTCGACCGGCAGCAGGATCTTGCCGGTCACCTCGTGGCGCAGGTTGTCCAGCGCCCTCATCCACGGCCGCAGATCCCCCGTCTGGGCTCGGCGGGCGAGGCTTTCCCACGCCGCATCGGCGATGGCGGTAATGGTGATCACGTTGTAGGACACCCCGGAGCCGTGAGCATGGTTGGTGTACCAGAGCAGCCGAGCGTTGTCGTCCTCGGCCAGTGTGGGCATCCAGCCGTCGCGGTAGGCCGCCTCGAACTGGTCCGCGCAGGCGCCGATCACCTTGTGGGTTTCGTGGAGAAACAGCACGGCGACTCCTCGCTTTTCAGGCCCTGCTGGCGATCAGCGCGGCGAGCTGGCGGCGGTTGACCTTGCCGGTGTCGGTGTATGGGATGTGGTCGACGATTAGCAGCCACTCCCGGAGCTTGAAGCAGGCGATCAACTCGCGACAATGTGATCGCAGCTCCTCGAGCGTCACCGGGGAGCGAGCCACTACCACGGCACCCACCCGCTGGCCCATCTCCTCGTCGGCGATTCCGGCGACCGCCGCGTCGCTCACTGCCGGATGGGTACGCAAGGCTTCCTCGACCTCGATCGGCCCGAACTTTTCTCCCCCGCGGTTGATGGTGTCGGTCAGCCGGCCGCTCGGGTAGATGTAGCCGTCAGCATCTTGGCGGGCGAGGTCACCGGTATGCAGCCAGCCTTCGCTGACATTCTGGCTGGTGTGCACCCACAACTCGCCGACTGTTTCCATCTCGACGTCGGTCCCGGTGTCGGGATCGACCACCCGGACGTCCACCCCGGGTAGCGGCCGGCCCACAGATCCCACGCGGTTGGGATCGCGATGGTCCTCCGGCAACAGCGTCGTGTAGGCGCCCAGGGTCTCGGTCTGACCAAACACGTTGGCAAACGCCACATGCGGCAGGGCGGCCAGCGCGCGGCGCACCAACGCGACGGGCGCGGCAGCTGCCCCGTACGCGATGGCGACCAGAGACGTCAGGTCGGTGTCGGCGAAGTCGGGATGGTCGAGGATCCGCTGGAGCATCGTCGGCACCAGGAATGCGGTACTCACCCGATGCTCCTGCACCAAGCGCAACCACTCGCCGGCACCGAACCGATGCTGCACGACCGAGGTGTTGCCCGAGTACAGGCTCCCGAGCATGCCGAGGGAGCCGCCGACATGGACGAACGGGACGCACATCATCCCCACCGCCGGGGGCGGTGTCGGCCCGGAATGACGGCGCAAACCCCCGGATCCGCGCACTCAGCTGCCCATTGGTGATGCCGACCGTCTTCGGCAGCCCAGTGGTGCCGCTCGTGAAAAGGACCAGGGCGTCGCGGCCGTCGACCTCCTCGGCGAGCGAGGCTGGGAAACCTGGCCATCGCTCAATAGGTCGGCGGCTGTCAACGCTTTGGTCGCACCCGCTTCACGCAGCCGGCCGGCGTACGCCTCCCCCGCAGCCCCCACCTGCGCGCACCCGGCGCTCTGCAGGAGCCCACGCAACTCCGACGGTGTCAGCGCCGGGTTCGTCAACGCCGCCGCGGCACCGATCCGCGCCGCGCCGAGCACCGTTGCGATCGACAGCACGCTTCCGCCGTCGACGACGGCGACGCGGGTTCCGGCCACCACCTCGTTGGCAACCAGACCGGCGACGCACTGTGCGACGGCCGCCGCGAGCTCCCCGTAGCTGATGGCGCGCCCCTCGATGATGAGCACGACGCTTCCTGACGCTGGGCGGCAGGGCACTCGACAGCCGCCTGCCGCGACCCGTACATCGCCTGGACAGCTAAGCCGAGAATCTGGTTTGCTCAAAACGGTACCGGTCTTTACCAGCAGGAGTTCGCCCGTGGCTCTGCCTGATTGCCCGACTCCTCCTCGGCCGTTCCAACCGCATCGTCGCCGGGCCCGACTCGACGTGCCTGACGGCCCGGGTGGCGGGGCCGCGATGATCTGGACGTTGCGGCCGGAGCTCGGCGCCATGGTGGAGCGGATGATCCGCGGCGCCTACCAGCAGAGCATCCTGCCGGCGGAGGAGCGCGAGCTGGCAAGGATGCGCATCGCGCAGATCAACGACTGCGTCGCGCGCTCGGACTTCCGCGCGCCGTCGGTGCTGGAGGCGGGCCTCGCCCCGGAGCTCTACGAGAACGTCGCGGCGTACGCCACCTACCCGGGCTACACGCCGCGGCAGCGCCTTGCGATCGAGTACGCCGAACGCTTCGCCACCGTGCATGCCTCGATTGACGACGCGTTTTCGAGCGGATGCGCGGGCTTTTCACCGATGCGGAGATCCTCGACCTGACGCTGTGCGTTGCGGTCTTCCTCGGCTTAGGGCGCACGTTGACAGTGCTCGGGGTCGACCAGTCCTGCGCGATCGACGTCTGAGCCACGGGTGGACATCCGGACCGTCGACGAATTGCTCAGCACCACGCGGGCGGTGCGCAAGCGCCTTGACCCGACCCGGCCCGTCGGTCGTGATGTGATCGTCGACTGTGTACAGCTGGCGATGCAGGCCCCTACCGCGAGCAACGCGCAGGATTGGCGCTGGCTGGTGATCACCGATGCCGACAAGCGCGCCGCCATCGCCGAGATCTACCGCAGCATTGGTGCCGAATATCTTGCGCACGCCGCCGCAACCGAACCCGATCCGCAGACCCGGCGCGTCTATCGCAGTGCTCTTGGCCTCACCGAAACACTGGCCGAGGTTCCTGTCCACGTGATCCCGTGTCTGCAGCGCCGCATTGACGAGAGTGACCGGGTGGTCGCCGCGGCCGCCTGGGCGTCGATCATCCCTGCCGGATGGAGCTTCCTGCTTGCCCTTCGGTCTCGCGGCTTGGGATCGGTATGGACGACTATGCATCTGGCTAAGGAGCGCGAGGTGGCCGAGCTGCTGGGAATCCCCGCCACGGTGACGCAAGCCGCGCTGTTCCCGGTGGCTTACACGATCGGCACAGATTTCAAGCCCGCCTCACGCCCACCCGCGGAGACGATCACCTTCTGGAACGCCTGGGGAGGAGGCTGATGCAGTCCTACACCGTGCGATTCCTTGTCGAGGCGCCCGCGAGAAAAGTTTGGCGGGTACTGCACCCGCCGGCACCGCCGAATGCCCCCCGGCCGCGGGTGCTTGAGTGGCCCACGGGCCGCATGGAGATTCTGAACGAGGGCGACGAAGCCGGTGAGGGTCTGGTCCGCACCTGTGTCTTCGAGGTGCCCAAGTATCTGCTGTCGGGGGGCAAGGGGCGGTCGTGGGAGACCCGTGACCGAGGCGAAGATCAACAAACTGTCGCGATACGTGGCGATCGGCAAGCCACTCTGGTCGCGTGCCGAGGGTTACCACGAACTTGAGGAACAGCCCGACGGCACCACGGTGCTGACGTTCCACGAGACCTATCACGCTTTTAACCCGGTGCTGCGGTTCCTTCTCGAACGCCGAGTGCACGCGAAGATCTCCCGCGACAACCTAGCGACCTACGAGCACGCGCTCAGCTACGCGGGGCGAGTCCGGCGGCTGACGTAGGCTCCGGTGTGGTGGCGCCCCAGTGTCGAGCCGTGCGCGGCAACGAGATAGGCCTGGTACAAACCCGGGGTTGAATCCAACGCCTCGGCTTGACCCTTGGCCCAGCGCGCTCGCCAGCGGCGTGTTCAATCCCCATTTCGCGCGCTGGGCTCGACGTACCAGACCGGTCATGCTCGCCGGGTCCGACACCATTGGAGCTTACTATTCTCATCAAGAGAGCGACTGCGAACGAGGACGCGATGAGCATCGACTACGCGCAGCACGCCCACATCGTCACGATTACCATCAACCGCCCCGAGGCGCGTAACTCGCTCGACATGGAGCATTTTCGCGATCTCGCCCACGCCTGGGCCGCCTTTCGGGACGACACCAACGCCTGGGTCGCCGTCATCACGGGCGTAGGTCGGGACTTCTGCACCGGAGCCGACCTCAAGAAGTTCATCCCGGAGCTGACCGGTGAGCTGCCCCAACCTGACGGGTGGGACGCTACCGATGCTATCCATGCCGTGTTGCATCGGTTCCCGGTGTACAAACCGATCGTCGCGGCGGTGAATGGGGTGTGCGTGGCCGGCGGCCTGGAGATGCTGGGCTCGACCGATATCCGCGTCGCTGTACCCGAGGCACGATTCGCGGTGATGGAGCCGAAGCGTGGCCTCTTCGCCGGCGGCGGGAGCACGGTGCGACTGCCGCGCCAGATCCCCTATGCCTTTGCGATGGAGCTGCTGCTGACTGCCGACATGGTCGACGCCGAGCGCGCTCTCGCCATGGGGCTGCTGAACCGGGTGGTACCGGGCGACCAGTTGATGGACACCGCTTACGACTACGCCGAGCGCATCGCGGCCAACGCCCCGCTCGCTGTCTTCGCAACGAAGCAGTCGGCCGTCGAGGGGCTCGGGCTCGACCTCGAATCTGCATACAACAACGAAACCCAGCACAGCGACGGCGTTTTCGCGACCGAGGACGCCAAAGAAGGACCACGCGCCTTCGCCGAGAAGCGACCGCCGCGGTGGCAGGCGCGCTGACAACGCTTGGGCGTTAAGGCATCTATGCGGGCTGTACGCGGATCGCGATCACACGCGGCGCCGGATATCGCGAACCAGCAGAGACAGCGCCCAACTCACGATCGACAGGACGATCGCGGCCCAGATTGCGGTCCACCAAAAATGGTCGATCTGCAGTCCCCAGTGGGTGGTATGGCGGGTGATCCAGGCGGTGATCCACAGCATCAGCGCATTGATGACGATGTGGAAAAGGCCGAGAGTGAGGATGTAGAGCGGGATCGACAGAATCTGCACGATCGGTTTGACGAACGCGTTAACAAGACCGAAGATCACCGCGACGACGAAGATGATGCCGATCTTCTGCAATGTCGTTTCGCCGCCGACGAACCTGAGCCCGTGCACAAAAAGGGTGACCATCCACAGTGCGAACCCGGTCAGCGCGGCGCGGACGAGAAAAGACCCCATGCGGTGATCCTGCCACCGCGCGCCGCCGTCGGGGTCGAATTGAATGTCCGAGCAGCTTAATTCGTGGCGGTTCCGGTGCAGAGCCGGTTTAGTTGAGCGCGTAGAAGCGCTGTGCGTTCAGCCCGCCGATCTTTGCGCGCGCCTCCTCGCTGATGTCGGTGCGTGTGCGCAGATGCTTCGTGCTTTCCGGCCACTCACCGTCCCAATGCGGGTAGTCGCTGGCGAACATGATGAAGTCAGCGCCCAGCACGTCGATGACGCCGGGCAGGATCGGTTCCTCCGGCTCGCACGTCACCCAGATGTTGCCGGCTTGCAGATACTCCTGTGGATCGCGCCGCCAGCCGTGTTCGATCCAGTCGCCGCGTTTCTCGAAATGCTCGTGTAGGCGGTCGATGAAGAATGGGACCCAGCCCACGCCGGCCTCCAGGAACGCGACACGCAACTGCGGATGCCGATCGAAGACACCGCCCGAGACGAGCGCGGTCATCGCGGTCATCTGGTCGAACGGAAAGCTGATGCAGTGCACCTGGATGTAGTTGGTGAAGCGGTCGACGCCGATCTTCGGCAAATGGATGCCGGGCGCGCCGTGAATGCCGAGCGGCATCTCAAGCTCGACAGCGGCAGCGTAGAACGGGTCAAGATCGGGGTGGTCGAGGTTGCGGGTCTTGAGCGCCGGCGGGACGAGGGTCGCCACCAACCCGAGGTTCTTGGCCTCGCGCATGACGTCGATCGCCACCTGCCCGTGTTCGATCGGGGTCACGGCGACGCCGCACAACCGGCCGTTCGACGGCGCGCAATAGTCCGCGATCCACTGGTTGTAGAGCCGCGCGAACCCTGCGGCGAAATCGGGATCCTCCAGGCTGGGCGTGCACAGCCCGAGGCTCGGATACAGCACCATGGTGTCGATGTGATCGCGGTCGGCGTCGCCCAACACACCCTCGGTCGACCGGCAGTTGATGTCAGCCGCCGTGCTGATCCCGTGCTGGGGCGGACAGCCGGCCCCAGGGCCGCGGTCTTCGGGGTAATTGCGGCCCTCGATGATCAACCTCGGCGTCCCGTCCGCGCTCGCTGTGACGCGTTGCGGCCAGCGCTTGATTGCTTGGATCGCGAGCGAAGGGTTCTCGGCGACGTGTCCATCGGCATCGATGATTCGCATGCGTCACTCCACTTGAAATCTCAGAGGTACACGGAGTAGCTGCCACTCGAAACCCTAACCGGTGACGCGAGGCACGGGACCACATTGCGGGCTGTCAACTGTTGACATCGTTTCCGGTACTTGATGCAGGCTTGCGTGCCCGGGGAACCGGCGGCAGGATGCCAAAGGAGCAGCAACCCCCGGCCAGGTAACTCGTGATCTCCCGCTTCCTCTCCTTGCTGGCAGCCTTGACCGTGCTGGCCGTCGGATGTTCCAAAGGCCCGGTGCCAGCGGGCCCAACAATTACGGTGCCCACACCGCCCGCCATGTCGACCAAGGCTCCGGGATCGGGCGAGCCGAAGCTTGCGCCACCGATCGCGCCACCCGCAAAGCCGACTGTGCCCGAGCGGCGGAACGTGTACGCAGCGGCGGGTGCGGGTACCTTCGCCCGCGGCGTGGCTGAGGACCGACCGCTGGTGTATGTCCCGCATAACCGCTCCGGCGACGTATGGGAGATCGACCCGGTGACCTATCAGGTGGTCGGGAAGTATCCGGTGGGCCGCGAGATACAGCACGTCGTGCCCGCCCACGACATGCGCACCCTGTACGCCACCGACGACGTCGGGAATCAGATGCTGGCCTTCGAACCCGCGCACCGGTCAGCCGGGCCGCAAGATCCCTATCATCGACCCGTACAACCCGTACTTCACCCCTGACGGCCAGTCCGCAATCTCGGTCGCCGAGCGACAGCGCGAGCTGGTCTGGTATGAGCCGGTTACCTGGCAGCTGCTTGACAAGACATCCGTCCCCGCGTGCGCGGGCATCAACCACGCCGACTTCTCAGTCGACGGTCGCACCGCTGTTTTCAGCTGCGAATTCGCCGGGCGTGTCGCGGTGGTCGACGTCACCACGCACGGGATGCTGCGCACGGTTGACATGCCGGTGCGCCACAACCACATGGGGCCGCAGGACGTCCGGCTCGCCCCGGACGGCTCGGTTTACTACATCGCTGACTGCGACGGCGGTGGAGTGTGGATGCTCGACGGCGCCGCCAACCAAGTCCTGCGGTTCATTCCCACCGGCAAGTGTGCTCACGGGCTGTATTTCTCGCGCGATGCCGTCCGGCTGTTCGTAACAAACCGTTCAGAGGGGTCGATCTCTGTGCTCGACGCCTACACCGGTGCGCCGATCGCAGTGTGGCGGTTGCCTGGCGGCGGCAGCCCCGACATGGGCAACGTCACCGCCGACGGCGCGCAATTGTGGGTGTCCGGCCGCTATAACAACGTGGTCCACGTGGTGTCCACGGCCGACGGAACGCTGCTGCCCACGATCAAAGTCGGCAATGAGCCACACGGGCTGGCGGTCTGGCCCCAGCCAGGCCGCTACTCGCTGGGCCACACCGGCACCACTCGCTGACTCCCGCCAGCGACGAGCTAACTGCGACCGACGTCGCACTCCAATCTCACCGACCAGCCGGGAACGAAGCGTCGCGCGTGAAAACACTCTGGGCATGGCTATCGCTATTGCCCGTCCCAAGCTCGAGGGCAGCATCGCCGTCGATCGGGATCGTCAGCTGGGTTCGCCGACTTCGGCGACCCCCAGGGACGCGCCGTCTTCTGGCTGCACGGAACGCCGGGCGCCCGCCGGCAGATCCCCACCGAGGCTCGCGTGTACGCCGAACGAAAGGGCATCCGGCTGATCGATCTCGCTGGGCTAGGTCGCGGCGAGGAGATTCTGCGCACCATGATGGAGATCTGGGATCGCGACGCGCAGAAGTGATTCCGTCCGGGCATTGCTTTCGTGCTCGTCAAGCCTGCGATATCGCGGTGTGTAATGCACGATGCAGATGTGAAAACACATCGGCTCACCGGCGACCAGCGCAGTTCGTTCATTGCGGCGCTATTGGGCTGGACGATGGACGCCTTCGACTACTTCATCGCGGTGCTGGTCTACGCCGATATCGCAAAGACCTTCCACCACACCAAGACCGAAGTCGCGTTCATCACGACGGCCACCCTGGCCATGCGCCCGGTGGGCGCGCTGCTGTTCGGGGTGTGGGCAGATCGGGTCGGCCGGCGGCTCCCACTGATGGTGGACGTGGCGTTCTATTCCCTGGTCGGATTTCTGTGTGCGTTCGCGCCTAATTTCACCGTGCTGGTGATCCTGCGGCTGCTGTACGGCATCGGCATGGGTGGGGAGTGGGGGCTGGGCGCCGCGCTGGCCATGGAGAAGGTTCCCGCCGAGCAGCGCGGCTTTTTCTCCGGGCTGCTGCAGGGGGGCTACGCACTCGGCTATCTGCTGGCAACGTTGGCGTCGCTGTTGGTGATGAACTTGCTGGGGTTGTCGTGGCGTTGGCTGTTTGGTGTCAGCATCATCCCGGCCCTGATCAGCCTGATCATCCGGTACCGGGTGCAGGAATCCGAGGTGTGGGAAGCCACGCAGGACCGGATGCGGCTCACCCGCACGCGAATCCGCGACGTGCTGCGGGACGCTACGATCGTCCGTCGGTTCATCTACCTGGTGCTGCTGATGACCGCGTTCAACTGGATGAGCCACGGCACCCAGGATGTTTACCCGACGTTCCTGTCGGCCGGCCACAGCCATGGCGCCGGACTGTCCAGCGCGACCGCCAAGTGGATCGTGGTGATCTACAACTTGGGCGCCATCGCCGGCGGGCTGATCTTCGGCTCGGTTTCCCAGCGGCTCAGCCGCCGCTACACCATCGTTTTCTGTGCGATATTAGGGCTGCCGCTCGTGCCGCTCTTCGCCTACTCGCGCACCGCGGCGATGTTATGCCTGGGCTCGTTCCTGATGCAGGTCGTCGTGCAAGGCGCGTGGGGTGTCATCCCCGCACATCTGACGGAGATGTCGCCAGACGCTATCCGCGGCTTCTACCCCGGTGTCACATATCAGCTCGGTAACCTGCTGGCGGCATTCAACCTGCCCATCCAAGAACGTCTGGCCGAATCCCATGGCTATCCCTTCGCATTGGCGGCGACGATCGTGCCGGTACTGATCGTGGTTACGTTGCTGACGGCGATGGGCAAGGACGCCACTGGAATTCACTTTGGCACGGAACAAAGTGCTTATTCCGCAACCAAAGCCGCCTGATCCTATGCATAGCAAGCTTTTGTCACTGACTCTCGAAGCCGGACAACAGGATCGGATTTGCATAGAGAAGGCCGAACGGGATACTCGGTCACGTGCTGCCGGCCGAACTGTGCGCGACAGCGGCGTCGTCCGAGCCGTTCAGCGCGCGCCGCAGCAGGTGCATCGCCACCGTCGTCGATCGCTCGCGGATGTCGGCGCGGTTGCCTGGCAGCCGTGCGGTTCGGGTGAGCGTCCCGCCGTCGGCCAGCATCACGCTGAAGCACACCGTTCCCACCGGCTTTTCCTCCGTTCCCCCGCCCGGACCAGCGATTCCGGTGATCGCGATCGCGGTGTCCGCGCCGAAGCGCTGCAGCGCGCCTGCGGCCATCGCCTCCGCAACGGGCTCGGACACCGCCCCGTGCGCCTCGATCAGCGCCGAGTCCACGCCCAGTAGCTGCGTTTTCGCCTCGTTGGCGTAGGCCACAACCCCGCCGGCGACATAGGCGGACGAACCGGGTCGCTCGGTCAGTCGTGCCGCCAAAAGCCCCGCGGTACAGGATTCCGCCGTCGCTATCCGGCGACCGGCCAGCAGTAGCGCGACCTGATCGTCCACTCGCGAGCCGTCTTCGGAATAGACGTGCTGGCTGTGCCGGTCGCGCAGCAGCTCCATCAGCTGGGTGTACACGCCTGCGGCGTGCGGCTGGTAGCGCGTGACCATCTCAACCTCGCCGCACCGCAGGCACGTGGTGATCTCGAGCAACTCGAAGCCGGGGATGCGCTTTTCAGCGTCGCGCAATGTCTCGGCCAGGCCCGACTCGGGCAGCCCGAACATCCGCACGGTCTCCTGCCGGTAGACCGTCCGGCCCGCGATCGCCGCCTGCACGGCGGGTGCCTGCACGGCTTTCGGCCACATCGGCTGAAGCTCGCGTGGAGGTCCCGGCAGCACAACGACAGTCGGCTTCCCGGGCACGACAAGACCGGGCGCGGTTCCCACCGGATCGATTACCTGAGACCCGGCCGGGATCATCGCCTGCTTGCGGTTGGCTGCGCGAACTGCATCGAAGTCGGCATCGCTGAAGTGCACCATCAAACGCTTCAGGATGGCGGCGATTTTGTCCTCGAGCTCACGGTCCAGCACCAGCTCGCGGCCACAGAAGCGCGCCACCGTCTCGACGGTCATATCGTCGGCCGTCGGGCCCAAGCCGCCACTGGTGACGATCAAATCCACGCCCTCGTCCGCCAGAAAGCGCAGCTGCGCCTCGATATCGCGAGGGCGATCACCGCAGATCGTGACGTGGGCCAGCTCGACCCCCAGCTCAAGGAGCCGGTCGGCGATCCAGGGACCGTTTCGGTCCTGGACCCGCCCGGTCAGGACCTCGGTCCCGGTGACCACGATGCCCGCGCGTGCGCTCACCGGGATGAGCCTACGCACGCAGGTCTGCCGCCGAACCGTGACTAATCGTTGACGCGGTTCTGGTCGGGCACCTGCACTAGCCTGTAGCCATGGCGCCGGTTCCGCGGACCCGGTACGCCAGCTGCGGCGAGATCGACATCGCCTATCAGGTCTTCGGCGATGGCCCGATCGACCTGCTCGTGCTGCCGGGGCCATTGATTCCGATCGACTGCGTCGACCTCGAGCCGTCGATGTACCGCTTTCATCGACGCCTGGCGTCCTTCTGCCGGGTGATCCGGTTCGACCAGCGCGGGATTGGCCTGTCGTCGCGGGTCCCCTCGCTGGACACGATCGGGCCGAAGTCTTGGGCGAAGGACGCGATCGCAGTCATGAACGCGGTTGGATGCGAGCGCGCAACGATCTTTGCCCCCGGCTTCACTTCGTTGGCCGGACTCGTTCTGGCGGTCGATTACCCCGAGCGGGTAAGCAGCCTGGTGATCGTCAACGGCGCGGCACGGACACTACGGGCGCCCGATTACCCGATCGGCACCGAGGTGAGCGCCGCCGATCCATTCACGACGATCGGAATCGAGCCGGATGCCGTCGAGCAGGGTTTCGACGTGCTCGGCATCATCGCCCCCTCCGTCGCCGGCGACGACGCGTTCCGCTCGTGGTGGGATATGGCCGGTAACCGTGCCGCGTCTCCCAGCATGGCCCGTGCCTTCATCAAGAAGATCAGAGAGTCCGATGTCCGCGACACACTCGCACGCATCACCGTGCCGACGCTGATCCTGCATCGCGACAACCCGAGCTTCAGCCCTGTCGCGCACGCCCATTACCTTGCCGAGCGCATCGCCGGATCACGCTTCGCCGAGCTACCGGGCGAAGACACCCTGTATTGGGTCGGCGACACCGCGCCGATGCTCGACGAGATCGAGGAGTTCGTCACCGGCGTGCGGGGCGGCTTCGACGCCGAGCGCGTGCTCACCACGATCGTGTTCACTGACATCGTCGCCTCCACCGAGCGCGCCGCCCTACTCGGCGACGACCACTGGCGCGACCTGCTCGACAATCACGACACCATCGTCCGCCACGAATTGCAGCGGTTCGGAGGGCGTGAAGTCAACACCGCCGGCGACGGCTTCGTTGCGACGTTCACCAGCCCGAGCGCCGCGCTTGCGTGTGCCGACGCCGTTGTCGACGCGGTCCATGTCCTGGGAATCGAGGTGCGGGTGGGTATTCACGCGGGCGAGGTCGAGGTGCGCGGTGCCGATGTGGCCGGCATGGCGGTGCATATCGGTGCGCGCGTCGCGGCCCTGGCTGGGCCCAGCGAGGTGCTGGTTTCGTCGACGGTGCGCGACATCGTGACCGGGTCGCGGCACAGGTTCGCGGAACGCGGTGAGCACGAACTCAAAGGCGTGCCAGGTCGCTGGCGGGTGTGCGGCCTGGTGCGCGATCACGCGGCGATCAGGAGGTAGTGACATGACGCCGGACATCTTCAACAAAATGTCGACGGTCGCGACCGTTCTGCCCGTGCGCGACGTCGCCGCCTCGGTCCGGTGCTATCGCGACAAGCTCGGACTCGAGCCAATCCACGTAGGCTCCGACGGGCCGGACCATCCCATCGCCGCCTACGCGATTGCCGGTGGTGTCGTTGTGGCAGCTGCCAGCCGGTCCGACACGGGTGCAGGACGACAACGATCGCAACAGCTAGTGGTCGCGGTCATGAACTGCGACCTGGAGCCCATAAGGCGAAGCCGCGAGAGGATGCGTCGATGATTGAGTTAGAGGTACTTCACGCGGATGTCACCAAGCTCGCGGTGGACGCGATCACCAACGCGGCCAATACCCAACTGCGGCATGGCGGCGGCGTGGCCGCGGCGATCGCCCGCGCCGGCGGGCCTGAGGTGCAACGTGAATCGAACGAGAAGGCGCCGATCGGGCTCGGGGACGCGGTCGAGACAACAGCCGGCGACATGCCGGCACGCTACGTGATCCATGCGGCCACGATGGAGTTCGGTGGGCCGACCTCGTCGGAGATCATCGCGCAGGCCACCCGCTCGACCTTGCGAAAGGCTGATGAGCTCGGCTGCCGCTCGCTGGCCCTGGTGGCGTTCGGCACCGGTGTTGGCAGCTTCCCCCTCGAGGACGCGGCCCGGCTGATGGTCGACGCCATACGGCAGCACGAGCCGCGCTCGCTCGAGCGGGTAGTGTTCGCGCTCCGCGGCGACGCTGCAGTCCAGGCGTTCCGGGCCGCAGTGGAGGCGTGAGGGCCTTACGGGTTGACGGCGGGCTGGGATAGGTAACGCTCCACCGACTCGACTTTGCGCGTCATCGCATCGGTGACCGCCGGTCGCCAATCCGCCTTTATCACGGCGCTAACTCGGGGTGCGCGAGCCGCCACCGCTTCCACCGCGCGCTGCACGACCGCCATCACCTCGTCCCAGCTATCACCTTCGATCTCGGTAAACATCGCATCGGTCTTGTTGGGTAACCCGGAGTCTCGAACCACCCGCACCGCTTCGGCAACGATCTCACCGACAGCCTCGCCCACACCCAGCGGCGTGACAGAAAACGCGACCAGCACCGACACCAATCTCACCTCCCGGAGCGCAACAGTCCGAGCGTACCCACGGCCACGGCTGGCCACACCGACGCCGTCGATGGCAGCATCGGGGCTCATGCGGGTGCTGGTGCAACGGGTCTCGTCAGCAACGGTGTCGGTGGACGGCCAGGTGGTCGGCGCGATCCGACCGGACCGGCAGGGGCTGCTCGCATTCGTCGGTGTGACCCACAGCGACGACATCGACACGGCGCAGCGGCTCGCCGAAAAGCTTTGGCACCTACGGATTCTCGATGACGAACAATCCGCGGCCGCCGTTAACGCGCCGATCCTGGTGGTCAGCCAATTCACTCTTTACGCGGATACCGCGAAGGGCCGGCGACCGTCATGGAACGCTGCTGCGCCCGGCGCGGTCGCCGAACCGCTAGTGACAGCGTTCGCAGAGGCGCTGCGACGCCTCGGTGCGCACGTCGAAACCGGCGTGTTCGGCGCGCACATGGATGTCGAACTGATCAACGACGGCCCTGTGACCGTGCTCCTGGAACTGTGAGGTTGCGCAGGCCGTCTATCCGGGGAGCGATATGCCACGCCGGCGTGGGACTGTCACGAGAAGCGCTTGCCCAAAGCTGCGAGTAGGTTGCCCCATGACGGAAGGAAGCGCCGATGCTGCAAGACATCCGTGACCTCGCTGGAGACCCCGAGGCCTACGCCGCTCGGCTTCGCCGGCGCTGGGGCGGGCTTTTGAGCTATCGCTACATCGGTCGCACCTACGCGTCGATGGACCTGGGTCCGACCGACAACACCGTCACGCTCCGTCGCGACATGCGCAACGCGTCGGGCGGCCTGCTGCTGGCTGTGCTCGGGATTGCCTCGCCGGAGGGCGGCGGCATGTCCGATCTGGAAGCGGTGCCGAACCCGGTCATCCACTCATGTCAGGTTCTCGACCCGGGCCGGGATGTACGTCGCATCGAGGTGGTGTCCGAGACGCTGAAGCGCGGCCGGCAACTGGGCTTCAGCCGCTCGCGGATCGTTGATGCCGATCAGCCGACCCGGGTACTCGCCCTGACCGAAGGCGAGGGCATCAGCCTCGGCACGCCGCCGGAGGGACTCGAGAAGATGGCGGTCGAGCCGATCGAGGTGATCGACTCCCCTGACCTGCCGCCGCTGTGGCAAGTTTTCGGCGGCCGCCGTCGGCCCGACGGCCACTGGACGCTGCCACAGCTGACGCCTGAGGTCGCCTCACCCGACGCCGCGCTGCACATCGGGCCCCAGTTCGTCATCTTGGAGACAGCGGCACTCGCGCAAGCCGCGGCCATCGTGGATACCGACTACCTCCAAGGCGTCTGCTCGCACGTGATGTTTGTTGCCCGCGGCAAGGCCGGCGCGTTCCGGGTTGACGCCGAACCGATCCCCGGCGCCGACGGGATGGTCGCCGTCCGCACCGTCCTGCACGACGAGGGGTTCGACGACCGCGTGATCACGGTCGGGTCGCATCTGTTCCGCACGGCGATGTGACGAAAGTGATGAGTAGAGGCGGTTCACGATGACGGCACCTGAATATGGATGGGTTCGCTCCAATAACGACCAGTGGGACATCGTCACCAGCGTGGGCTACACCGCCTTGCTGGTGGCTGGATGGCGCGCATTGCACGCCATAGACCCGCAACCGCTGGCCCGAGACGAGTACGCGAAGTATTTCATCACCGCCTCCGCGGACCCATACCTGACCGGTTTGCTCGCCAACCCGCCAACATCGGAGAACGCGAGAGCTTTCCCCCGCCTCTACGGTGTGCAAACACGGTTTTTCGACGAGTTCTTTCTTTCCGCGACCGGCGGCGGCATACGGCAGGCGGTAATCGTGGCGGCAGGCCTTGATTCCCGAGCGTATCGGCTTGAGTGGCCAAGCGGAACAACGATTTTCGAGGTGGATCAGCCAAAAGTCCTGGAGTTCAAGGCTCGCGTGCTCGCCGAGCAGGGTGCTAAGCCCACCGCCGACCGGAAAGGAGTAGCAGCAGATCTGCGTGAGGACTGGTCCATACCGTTGACAGCGGCCGCATTCGATCCGCAAAAACCCGCAGCGTGGTCAGTGGAGGGAGTGCTGCCGTACCTGACCGGCGAAGCGCAAGACGCTCTGTTCACCCGCATCGATCGGCTTTCAGCGTCGGGCAGCCAGGTCGCGGTGGGTGCCCTGGGTTCGCGTCACGACCGGGAGCAGTTGTCTGCTCTGGAAGCGACCCACCCTGGGGTCAATCTGTCGGGTGACGTCGACTTCTCGGCTCTGACCTACGACGATGAAAACAAGATCAACCCCGCCGATTGGCTGGCCGATCACGGGTGGGCCGTCGATCCCGTCAGCACAACGCTTGAGCTGCAAGCCAGCTACGGAAGGACCCCGCCCGACGTGGATGTACGAATCGATAGCATCATGCGCTCCCAGTACATAACGGCCACGCGGTGAAGACAAACTTGAAGCCATTTATTCATCGTCGCGCACCCACGGGAGCGAGATGACCGCCAAGTACTCGCCGCCTGATGCCATCGCCGAGATCGCCGACAGTTCGCCCGGTCCACAGGTCGGCGCGTTCTTCGATCTCGACGGCACACTGGTGGCCGGCTTTACGGCGACAGTTCATGCTGGCCATCGGATCCGGCGTCGGCAGGCCCGGATCGGCGAGGTGCTGGGAGTCGTCGAAGCCATGATGCGGTATCGATTCGGTCGCATGGAGTTTGAGCGGCTCGTCGCGCGGGGCGCGGGTTATCTGCGTGGCGAATCGATCGCTGAACTCGATGAACTCGGCGAGCGGCTGTTCGCGGATCGGATTGCGGCACGGGTCTACCCGCACATGCAGGAAATCGTGCAAGCGCACCAGCAGCGCGGGCATACCGTGGTGCTCAGTTCGTCGGCGCTCACCATCCATGCCGGGCCCGTCGCCCGCTTCCTTGGCATAACTCACATGCTATGCAACCATTTCGAACTCGACGATCAGGGGCTGCTGACCGGTGGCATCATCAAGCCCATTGTGTGGGGGCCGAAGAAGGCCGCCGCGGTACAGCAATTCTGCGCCCGCAACGACGTTGCACTGCAACGTAGTTACTTCTACGCCGACGGTGACGAAGACATGGCCTTGATGTCACTCGTCGGCTACCCCCGACCGGTGAACCCCCGTTCGCGGCTTGCCGCGGCGGCTGCTGAGCATGGGTGGCCGGTGCTCAGGGTCGCCGCCTCAAGCCGTAGCGGGCCAGCCAAGTCGCTGCGCTATCTGGCCGGTCTCGCCGACCAACGCCGACGACGATAACGACGATAACGACGGATGTCTACGGCGTTAGTAGCACCTTCACGTCGTCGGCTGACCGGGAGTCCGCTGCTGCGTAGCCTTTTGCCGCCTCGTCAAGCGGCAGCGCCTTGGTGAAGACGCCGTCGACGTTGAGCCGACCCGACTGCAGCAGCGGGATCAGTTCGGGCCAGGTGCGTTGCACCGGCGCGGTGGTCATTCGCAGCGTGATGCTGCGCAGCAGGCACGTCAGGGCGGGACGGGGAAACGGCTCCAGATTGTGTACGCCGACAACCGAGACGGTGCCGTCGGGCCGTACCGCGTTGAGCGCGTCGGTCATGGACGCGTCCGTCCCGACCGCGTTCGATCACCGAGTCGGCGCCGCGGCCGCCGGTCGCGCTCATAATGGCGTCCGCTCCGGGCACCGTGAGGGGCGTGGCACCATCGTGCGCGGCACGGTTCCGCCGGCCGTCCACCGGGTCGACACCGAAAACCGTTGCGGCGCCACGAACAAACGCGCTGCGCATGGCACACAGTCTGACCGCGCCCAATCCGATTACCGCCACAGTTCCAGCCAACCGGATATCCGCCCGCCGCGCGGCCGCCCAGCCGGTGGCCAGGTTGTCGGTGAGAAGCAGCGCCTGTTCGGTGGTGATCTTTTCGGGGATCTTGAGCACCTGGAAGTCTGCGGCGGGCACGGCGAGTAGATCGGCCTGCGCGCCGCCGAGCACACCGGACCCGAAGATCTGCGGACCCGAATAGCACATGACCGGGTCGCGGGTGGCGCAGCCCGGGCAGGCGCCGCAGCCGGCCACCGACGACACCATGACAAGGTCGCCGACGTCGACGGCATGCACGTCTGGCCCGGTCTCGACGACGGTGCCGATGGCTTCGTGGCCGAGGGCTACCGGCTCGGTCAACGGATAGTCGCCGTCGTAGAAATGCAGGTCGGATCCGCAGATGCCGGCGGCGGTCACCGCGATGATCACACCGTCGGGACCGGGCAGCACCGGATCGGGCCGGGTGTCGACTCGGATACTGCCGGGACCGTCGATGACTACGGCTCGCATGTCAGCTTTTCCGCCGCATGACGAATTGAGACCAGTCGGGTTCACGCACGGCGGCCCAGTACTCGTTGAGCCGCCACGGGCTGACGGTGTGGATCTCGCTGCCGGCGTTCTTTAAGTAGGAGCGTTCGACGGCCGGATGTGACCACACCATCTGCTTGATTTCTTTCTGGGTGCGCTGGTGCCACGCCGCGGCCGCCTCAGGAGTCGGTTCTAGCGAGTGCAGGTTCGCCTCGGCGAGTTCGGCAAGACAGCGGTTGATGTAGCGCATCTGAAGCTCGGAATGAAAGAAATTGTTCAGCGACGCACCCGCTGGCTGCGGCAACGATTTCAACGCCGAAGCGGATGATCTCAAAGCCGACGACCGAGGCCTACATCGCCTTATGGGGAACATCGGCGACCAGGCCACCGTCCATGACGAACTCGGCACCGGTCGCATAGGACGATTCGTCGCTGGCCAAAAACAGCACGAATGTCGACACCTCCGTCGGATCGCCGGGGCGGCCGAGGGGGACGGTCACCATATCGTCAGGAATATGCTTGGTCATCGGGGTGCGGATGAAGCCCGGATGAATCGAGTTGACCCGGATGTTGTGCGGCGCCAGCTCCAGCGCCGCCGACTTCGACAGACCGCGAACCGCCCACTTGGACGCGACATACCCGTGTACCCAAGCGGCGCCCCGCAGGCCCTCGATCGAGGAGACGTTGATGATCGAACCTCCGTTCGCGGCGATCATCGGGTCGATGACGGCCTGCATGCCCAGCAGCGTGCCGGTCAGGTTGACGTCGAGGATCTGCTGCCACTTGGTCAGGTCGAACGTCTTGAGCGGGCCGAGGTTCACAATGCCGGCGTTGTTGACCAAGACGTTCAGCTTCCCGAATTCGTCCACCGCTGTGGCAACCGCCGTCTTCCATTGGTCCGGTTGCGTGACGTCGAGGTGGACGTAGCGGGCTGCGGCACCGAGTTCATCGGCCAGCGGCTTGCCCTCGTCGTCGAGGATGTCGCCGATCACCACCTTGGCGCCCTCGGCCACGAGCAGGCGTGCATGAGAAGCCCCCATCCCCCGGGCGCCGCCGCTGATCAGTGCAATTTTTCCATCCACGCGTCCCATGACGGGTCAGGCTACCTTAGGCGGTGGCGAAATTAGAACCTGTTCCAATGCCGATGGCCCGGTGTCGCCCAGGTCACCGCTGACTTTCGGCGTAGAGCCCCTTTCCAGTCATCAGCGGCAGGTCGAGTGTTGTCCTGATGCCGGGCGCTGCTGCCACCACCGCGGGGATCGCGTTCACAATTCGTCCCGCCGCCGCCACGATCGCGGCGTGGTTGTGGTCGCCCTTGCGGCTGGTCGGGCAGAGGTCCACGGCGTAGGACGGTTCGCCGGTGATTTCGACGCGATACGAGCCGCCGGGCTGTGCGGGCTGCGGCCAGTCGGGGCGCAGGTCCTCGCGCAAGCGCGTCACGTGTTCGATCACGATGGCGGGCTTTTCCCTGACCATGCCGCGAATCTTGACTCTCATAGCGGCCACGCTGCCCTTGGGAACGTGTCCGGCCGCGATGTCGAAGGCTTCAGGCGCCGGTTCCCGTTCGTGGCTTTCGGTGATGTCGTCGATCTCGACGCCCAGTCCCGCGGCCAGCTGCCGGATGGAGGTGCCCCAAGCGATGCTCAGCACTCCGGGTTGCAGCAGGATCGGGATCTCGTCGAACGGCTTGCCGAAACCCATGACGTCGAACATGACGATGGCGCCGTCGTAAGTGGCATAATCCGCGATCTCCATGCAGCGCACCTGCTCGATACGTTGGCAGGTGCCGGCGAGTGCGAACGGGATCAGGTCGTTGGCGAACCCGGGATCGACTCCGGTGATGAACAGGCTCGAGTTGCCAAGCCGCGCAGTTTCTTCCAGCCGTGAGATGTACTTGTCGGGCAGGAGTTGCCACGGAAACTGCAGCACCACCGGTGCGGAGCCGACGACGTTGATGCCGGCCGCCAGGATGCGTTTACAATCCTCCATCGCTTCGGGCGTCCGGTTGTCCCCCATTGCGCAGTAGACAGCGCATTCGGGTTCAGTGGCCAGCACGGCCTCCAGGCCGTTGGTGGCGGTGATTCCCGTGGACACATCCAGTCCCGCAAGCTCACCCGCGTCCCTGCCCACCTTCGCTTCCGACGACACGCAAACTCCGGCCAGTTCGAATCGAGGGTCGGTGATGAGTTGGGCCAGCGCCAGCCGACCGACATTGCCAGTGCCAATATGAGCGACGCGGATGGCCATGGCTGTCTCCCTAGGTTGGGTCTCGCGGACCTCTGGGCTTCGGTGGACGACAAGCTGAAGGCAGCGTAGCTGCGGCTCGGCACTCGCTGCGGTTGAGGCGTGCAAGCGCTGCGAAACAATTGGGACACGTCGTCGTGGAGGTGGATGAGCGTCGTGGCCTCGTTATTGATCGTCTGCAGCGGGTTTCTGCTGGCTGTGCTGTGGATGGATCTCATTTTCGACACTCAAGTTCTTTCGCACCGAAATGGCGACCTGCCTGAAGCCGTGCTTACTTCCATCGCCGGCTATTACCACCGTGCGACGACCACATCGCGGCCGATGAGTCGGCTGATCGCTCTGGTCATGATCGTCTTGTTGGGCGCGTTGGTGTTTCGCGCAGTTCAGGGGCACGACCCGGGCTGGCTGCTGGTCGTGTCGGCCGCGCTGGCGGGTGTCCCGATCCTGGCGTTGATACGGACGGTCCCTAACGCGGTTCGGCTCGGCAACCGCTTGGACAGTCCGGCCGAACAGACACGCCTGGCACGGTCCATCTGCCGCGATCATCTGCTGTGTGTCGGCTGCATGCTCGCGTTCCTCGTCCTGTGGGTGGCAGAGATCGATTTGGCGTAACAGAAGAGACTTGGTGATCTCGCCAGATACGCATGATTCCGGTCTACACGCCTGTCATCACATAGCCGTTCAACAAGGATCAGCGGAGAGGTTTGCGGTGTGTCGCTGACGGCTGCCCGATAACGGTTGGTGCGCTGTGACGGCTCCAGCCCTCGGGTGCAGCGGCATAGGCGCGAGACGAATCGGTCGACCGACATTGAAGTGGGTACCGATGTTTCTCGGCCGCGCTGCCAGCGAGATGAACAGCGTGGTGTCTTGTTCAGCGGCGGCTTCATAACCGGCCGAATCGACCAGCGTGATTGCCTCGTAAGGTGGTCGAATGCGGAAAGCTCGAATCATCCACATCACCCGGCAAGTGGGGGCGTTGGCGGTAGCGGCAGTGACCGCCGCTTCCACAATCAACGGATACCGACCGCTGGCGCGCAACGGATACCCGTCGCTGTGGTCGTGGGCGTTCGGTCTGGTTGTCACGGAGTTGCCCCTACAGACACTGGCGAGTCAGCTCGGCGGGCTGGCATTGACAGCCCGCCGCCTGACCCGGCCAGTGCGGACGGTCGCGTGGCTGGTGGCTGGCCTCTCGGCGCTGGGCTTGCTGAACTTCAGTCGCGCGGGCCACCAGGCCAATGTCGCGCTGACTGCCGCGTTGGACAGCGGTCTGGGGACCGAGCGCCGCACCAACTCAGCAGGTCTGTGGCGCCAGCCGGCCGGCGGTGGCACTGCCAAGACGCCGGGAGTGCTGCGGATGATGCGGATCTACCGCGACTACGCTCACGACGCCGACATCAGTTACGGCGAATACGGCAGCGCTAACCAGCTGGACATGTGGCGGCGTCCGGATCTCGATCCGACCGGAAAGGCGCCGGTGCTGTTCCAGATACCCGGCGGTGCCTGGACGACGGGAAATAAACGCGGACAGGCCCATCCGTTGATGAGCCACCTGGCGGAGCTGGGCTGGATCTGCGTGGCGATCAACTACCGGCATAGCCCGCGCAACACCTGGCCCGATCACATCGTCGACGTCAAGCGCGCCCTCGCCTGGGTCAAGGCACACATCACCGAGTACGGCGGTGACCCCGACTTCATCGCCATTACCGGTGGTTCCGCGGGCGGGCATCTGTCCTCGCTGGCGGCGCTGACACCGAATGAGCCGCAGTTCCAACCGGGATTCGAAGACGCTGACACCCGGGTGCAGGCCGCCGTGCCGTTCTACGCTGTGTACGACTTCACCCGCGTCGAGGACGCGATGCATCCGACGATGTTGCCGCTGCTGGAGCGATCGGTTGTCAAACAGCGGTACTCGACGAACCCGGACTCATATATCACCGCGTCGCCGGTCACCCACATTTCCGCCGACGCTCCCCCGTTCTTCGTGCTGCACGGCCGCAACGACTCGCTGGTTCCCGTTGAGCAGGCGCGTGGCTTCGTCGCGCGGCTACGGGAAGTCAGCAAGCAGCCCGTTGTGTACGCCGAGCTGCCTTTTACCCAGCACGCTTTCGACATTCTGGGCTCGGTGCGTGCGGCGCACGCGGCGATCGCCGTCGAACAATTCCTGGCCGAGATCTACGCGACACAACACCCGGCGGCGGTACGTCGGTTGCCGGCAGCGGGTCAGACAGGCCAGCTGGCCACGTAGGTCGGGCCCGTACTAAACTAGAACACGTTTCAATTCGCCTACCGCCCCGGTAAGGAGCAGGCATGCACACGGCAATCTGCGACGACCTCGGCATCGAGTTTCCGATCTTTGCCTTCACCCACTGCCGCGACGTCGTCGTCGCGGTGAGCAAGGCTGGCGGTTTCGGGGTGCTGGGAGCGGTCGGCTTCACCCCTGAGCAGCTCGAGATCGAACTCGACTGGATCGACAAGCACATCGGCGACCATCGATACGGGGTCGATATCGTCATCCCGAACAAGTACGAGGGCATGGGCTCGGACCTCTCGGCCGACGAACTCGCGAAGACACTGCGGTCAATGGTGCCGCAGGAGCATCTGGATTTCGCCCGCAGGATACTTGCCGACCACGGCGTGCCGGTCGAAGACAGTGACGCGAACGCCTTGCAGCTGCTGGGCTGGACCGAGGCGACCGCCACCCCGCAGGTCGAGGTGGCGCTGCGGCACCCCAAGGTGGCGCTCATCGCCAACGCGCTCGGTACCCCACCGTCGGACATGATCAAGCACATCCACGACTCCGCCCGCTTGGTGGCCGCGCTGTGCGGCTCGCCGTCGCAGGCCCGCAAGCACGCGGACGCCGACGTCGACATCATCATCGCTCAGGGCGGCGAAGGCGGCGGACACTGCGGCGAGGTCGGCTCGATTGTGCTGTGGCCGCAAGTCGTCAAAGAGGTCGCGCCGCGACCGGTGCTGGCGGCCGGCGGCATCGGCAGCGGCTATCAGATCGCCGCGGCCCTGGCTGTGGGAGCGCAGGGCGCGTGGACCGGCTCGCAGTGGCTGATGGTCGAGGAAGCCGAGAACACCCCGGTCCAGCAGGCGACGTACGCAAAGGCGACCAGTCGTGACACCGTCCGCAGCCGATCGTTCACCGGCAAGCCGTGCCGGATGCTGCGCAACGACTGGACCGACGCCTGGGAGCAGCCCGACAACCCCGAGCCGCTCAGCATGCCGTTGCAATACATGGTCTCCGGCATGGCCGTCGCGGCCACCCGCAAATACCCCGACCAGACCGTCGACGTCGCGTTCAACCCGATCGGTCAGGTCGTGGGGCAGCTGACCAAGGTCGAGAAGACCACGACCGTCATCGAGCGCTGGGTGCAGGAGTACCTCGAGGCGACGAACAGGCTGAATGAGCTGAACGAGGCCGCCACCGTCTGACGGTCGGCGCGCGGGCTTGCACGGCCACCCTTGTCGGAGGATGGTTGCCGCCCATGCGCGCTGCCGCCATCCAACTGGAAGCCGTCCCTGCTGACGTCGATGCCAACCTGGCCGCCACCGAACGCCTCGTCGGTCAGGCTGCGGCCGCCGGCGCCACCGTCATCGCGATGCCGGAGTTCTTCACCACCGGCATCGGCTTCCTGCCGGAACTCGCCGATGCCGCCCTGCCGCCGGAGGGCAAGGCTACTGAACTGCTGCTGAGCTTGGCCCAGCGTCATGGCGCCCTGATCGGCGGCTCGTTATTGGCCCGAGACGCCGACGGACATGTGCGCAACGCCTACCTGGTAGTCACAGCCGACGGGGTCGTGGGCCGCCACGACAAGGACTTGCCGACGATGTGGGAGAACGCCTTCTACATCGGCGGCCACGACGACGGTGTGATCGCCGCGGGTAACGTGACCGTGGGTGTTGCTCACCCTTCGCGGTGAGCTCGGGGTGCCAGGCGTGGGAGCGTTGGCAGCACGCGAAATTGCCGTAGTCCTGCTTCCACTGTTCGAGTGCGGCGAGGCGGGCGAAGTAGCCTTGCTGGCCGGTGTCGAACAGGGTCGGCGCCTCGGTGGCGCGCCGTTGCTGTTCGGCGGCCTGGGCTTCTGCGAATAGGTCAAGCTGGCCGGTGGCTAGTTGGTTAGGGCGCATGGTTGCTCTTCGTGCTGGTCAGTTCTGGGGTTGAGGTGCTGGTTACGCGGCGAAGGCCGCGTAGTGCTTCAGAGCGGCGGCGACTGCGGCGTCGAGGTGGTCGTAGGTGACGGGAGCGGCGCGGTCGATGGCGGCGGTCCACATCGGTTCGTCGCCGACTCCGGCGGTCAGCGTGTAGGTGTGGCCGTCGGCGGCGGCACGGTGGGACCAGGTGCCGGGCACGCCGTGGAAAGTGAGGTCGCCGGCGCGGACTTTGATGATGCGGGTGACCGGATCGTCGTCGAGGTCGGCTGCGGTGGCTTCGACGGCGGCCATTTGCCCGTGGTCGTCGTTGGCGAGCAGCACGAGGTGGTGGCCGGTGTCGCGGGTGTAGTTGTGCACGGTGGTTAGCAGGATGTCGCCGTGGTTGTGGAACAGGATCGGGGTGATTCCGTACTGCTGCTGTTGGATTCGCCAGGCGGCTTCGTCGAGAAGGTTGAAGGCGAGCTCGAATTCGTGGTTCATGGTTGTTCTCCGTTTCGTGAAGGTGAGTGGTGCGTCGGTTGGCGCTGGGGCGCGGTCAACCGCTGGGGTGGGCCTGTCAACCCCTGTGAGGTCGGCGGATCAGCCGGAGGCGGATTTTCGGCCCGGCGAGCCCGGCGCGAAGCGCCCTGGGGCGAGCTGCCATTGGGCCGATAAATGCCGCCGGAGCCGCACGGCGCAGCGGGAGCCGACCGCCAGGGCGGCGGGAGCGGAGACGGGCGAGCCCGTCGGCCGTGTTGACAGGGTCGGGGCCCCGGTGGTTAGGCTGGGCGCCCCGCGTGCAGTCAGCGAACTTTGCCGAACATGGGCGGATTCGAGGCTCATTTGGGTACGGATTGCGTTTGCTGGAACCCTCGACCACTTGGTTGACAAACGGTCAAGTGCGCCAGTGACACACGCCAGCTATGGTGCTTGGACCCGGCAAACGCGAGCCACCATGACCGCAGGTTCGAATCCTGCCTGGGGGCAGCAGAGTTTGTGCACGTGGAAAGCATTTTTCGCATCGGCCAGCAACGCTGTGCGATCCGCGTGTTATCCCGCTGGAAATCTGGACTTCCCGAAAGTCACGCTCCCACTGGAAGTGTTAGATGTTCGCCAGTCCGAGTACGGAGGCTGTCTTGGCGCGAATATCGCGGCAGGCCGCCGCGTCTTGCGTCAGATCGATGCCGTAGGTCGGGATGATGGTTTTCAGCCGGTCCCGCCAGCCGCCCGCCATCTCATCTCCGAAGCACTTCTCCAGAACCTGGAACGCGATGTCCGGCACGGTCGCGGGGTTCCGGGCGCTTCTCCCCTGCCTGGTCTTCGGCTTCTTGTTGGGCGGCAAGCCATGCCGCCACCTGGTCTTCGGTGGGCAAACGTGCGATCGAGCGCGCGACACGGATCGCCATTTCCCCGTGCCGCAGCGCAACCTGCAGTTCGGGCGCCAAGGCCAGCAGCGCGCGCCGCTGTGACACTCATCCCTCGCTTTTGCGCAGCCGCGCCGCTGCCGCGTCTGCCCGGCCGCACTCTTGCACCAGCGCCTCGACCGCGCGGGCCTCCTCGATGACGTCGAAGTCGGTGCGGTCGATGTTCTCGCTGATCGCGGCGGTGATGAGCGTGGCCTTGTCCCGGGCGATTTCGTCTTTGACGATGATTTCCAGGTCGTGGCGCCCAAATTTGTGCGCCGCTGCCAAGCGTCGGCACCCGTTGATGACCACCCAGCGGGTGGGGACCTCGTCGTCGGGGTAAAGCCGTTGGTATGCCCCACGACTGACGACCACGGCCGGCTGGAGCTGGATGTCGGCGATGGTGGCCAGGTCTTCCAGGTCGCCGACATAGTCGCGTGGGTTGCGCGGATTTGGGGTTAGATCCGACAGCGGGGCGGACCTGCTCGGGTGGCGGGAGATGGGCTGGTCGACCGGTGAGTTATCTCCGACGGCGCCGGTGAGGCTGGCCAGGCTGGTGCGTTGTCCGCGTGCCATCATCGGCCCCCTGCCGACGTCGAGAGTTCCAGCGCGAGCTTGTAGAAGTCCTCACGGGCCTCGGGCTTTGGGAATGGTGGACGAGGTCCACCAGCGGCTCAAGGGGACCGCTCAGCAGTGAGGGGCCCAGCACCGCTGGTTGGGGCAATAGGTCGAATGCGCGAGGCTCACCATGGATGTGACTTGTCCGAACGTAACGCCTCTCGGGTCCAAGTCGGCGTGGACCTCCTGGGCAATCTGGTCTGGCGTCCAACCCCATCCGAGATCGTCGCAGATGAGGTGCGCCATCCCGATGATGGCCTCGTCGTGGCCCGGCGGCCAAGTGAAGCCGAGGGCGGCCAGTTGAGCGAGGTACGCGTCATTAGTGGCATCGGCAGTCGCAATCGCAGCGCTAGTAACCAGGGCAGCGCCAGCCATAATGGGGATGGTCAGTCTGGCCAGCCAGCGAGGTGAGGGCATTTGATGCGCTTCCTTTCTTCTTGGCGTTGATGACGCCGTCAGTGTGCGGGTCCAAAGCGGCACAAATATGAAGAATAGCGAAAGCTGGGAAAAAGCTTTGTTTGAGCGCCTAGTTATCTCATCGGAGCCAAAAGCGCTGACGACAGGACAATCAACAGAGGCCAACGGACAGTGAGGACGCGGGCGGAGGCGTCGGATGACTAAACCCGTACCCTGTAGGGGTTATACTCATCTCAACGACGTTGGCACGCCGCCCCGACACGCGGGCAGACTCCGCGCCAACGATTGCAGCTCTGACCTGAGGTGCCGGAATCCACCTTATAGTTCCGCCCGCCCGTGTGCGCGCACTCATTCAGGGAGATGAATCACCAATGACTACCAGGGCTGACGAAGAGCTCGGTCCTCGCATACAGGAGCTCGAGGCGCGGCTTGCCGATCTTCTGGCCGAGCGCCGCGCGCTCACCAAAACCGTGAAGCGGGAACGCCGCAACGAATTCAACGACTACGAGACACTCGAATTTCGAGATCGTCCGCCCGAACTCGAAACCATCCGAGAGAACATCGAAGACCACAAAGAGCGCCGTGAGCGCCAAAGCCAGCTGGAGAACGCCGCGCAGCGGATTTCGAATGGCAATCTGCACGCCGTGCACGGCCAGCGCCAGGCAGAGCGATACGACGCCGAACCGGTCGCGGTGGGCGTCGATGAACTGACAGATCAGCGGTGTCGCGGGTCGCACTCCCGCGCGAAAAAACTCGTGGCGGCCTTAAGTATCTCGATCGTTGCCTCAAGCTCACGGTTTCTGCGGCGTAGCTCGCGCAGCTCGCGCGCCGTCTCCGTCGGCGCGCCGGCCGCCTCACCCGCGTCGACCTCGGCCTGCCGCACCCACTTGCGCAATGTCTCCGCGCTCATGCCCAACCGCGCCGGGATCGCCTTCATCGCTGCCCACTCGGTCTCGTAGTCACCGGCATGCTCGCGCACCAGCCGAACGGCCCGGCCTTCGTGTGCTCGTTGTACCTGCTCGCCATCGCGCCATCCTTCTCTCAACGGAAGGTGTGCACGAAACCCGGGACGATTCAAAGACCTACCCCGGTGCGGCGGCGTCGCTGCGCGAGGGGCTCGAGGAGATGTTCACCGTCGCCCGGCTCGGCATCGACGGCCGCCTCGCCAAGACGCTCACCACGTCCAACCCAATCGAGTCGATGATCTCCATCGCCCGCGCCACCAACTGCAACGTCACCCGTTGGCGCGACGGACAGATGGTGCTGCGCTGGACCGCAGCGGGCATGCTCAACGCCGAACGATCCTTCCGCCGCATCAGGGGCCGCAAACAGATGCCCCAACTCGTCGACGCCCTACACCGACCGCCCACCGCGAAACGGACGCAACCACTCAATCCGCCGGTGCCGCCGCCTAGAGTTCACCATGAATCATCACCCAAGTTCCCCGCGACTGCGACTCGGGAGAATGCTCGCGAAAAGAGCCGGCGAGGGGCGAGTAAGGAGGGGACGCAGGGCCCGAGAAGAAACCCTCACTGGGAGACGGGTTGGCGGTGTTCGTAAGACTTTTGAGAGTGTCTAAGTGAAGCGAATTACGCGAAACATCGATCTGGTGGAGGCGCGGGATCTTCTAGAGCGCGTGCCGCGTGCATGCATAGCGTTCGCCGGCGACGAGGGCCCACAGGCTGAGCCAGTCACCGTTCTCTTCAAGGACGACCGCTACTTGGTCGGAATGCCCTCGAGCGCCGCGAGTCACCCGACTGTCCACGACGAAGTGGTGCTGCTCGTCGACGAAGGTTTCCAGCTCTTCGACCTCCGGGCGATTTACGTGCGGGGACATGTCCAGCCGCTGGGTGAGGTAGAGCGTCTGCCAGCCGACCTCTTCTGGTTCGCAGTCCAGCCGACGCGAACCGTCGCCTGGGACTATGGACGCATAAGGGAAGTGGACGATGAATCCTGACGATCCGGCGGCTGTGGACATCCTCCGTCGCGCGATGGTAGCGCGCATTGCGACTATCTCTCGCACGGGGCGACCCCACGTCAACCCGCTCTACTTCGTTTATGGGGACGGGAAAATCTACCTCGGCACATCGGACCGGACTCTGGCAGCGCTGAACGTCAAGGCCAACCCGCGGGTGGCGATCCTGTTCAACGTCGAGCGCGAGCCAAGCGATCGGAGAGTCATGAGGATTCGCGGCCGTGCAACAGTGCGTACCGACTCGGGGTTACGTCGGTGGTACGTTCGCCGCGACGCATCGAAGTACTTCATGAGCTGGCGTGGGCTCGGGAACGCGCTCGTGCACGCTCGACTTCTCTCTGTCGTGCGTCGCTACCTCTCGTCGGGGACGAAAGGAAAGAGGTGCGTGCTTGAGGTCCTACCGGATGAAGCGGAACTTCTCACCACGCCTAAACCGTTCTCCGATAGGGAAGTATCATGATGATCGAAGGGTTCTTTGTGTACAGGGGCCTCGGCATGCACCGCACTGTGGGGGGATCGCCCACCTCTTTCCCACCGCCTCGGTGGTCCGGGGAATTTGGTGAGATAACGGCTGATAACAAGCGCATCATCACGATGGAGTGGATCCTCAGGGCGTTCCCTCATTTGGATTGCTGCTCTGACAGCGACCGTGAGTGCGATAAGCAGGTGCCCCAACTGGTCGACGCCCTGCACCAACACGTCCACCGCGAAACCGCCAAAGACACCGACCTTGTCGGTGCCGCCGCCTAGAGTTCACCGTGGATCGTCACCGAAAATCCGCGCGGATCGGGACAGGCTCCGATCGAGTCGATGATTTTCATTGCCAGGGCCACCAATCGCAATGTCACGCGCTGGCGTGAGGGGCAGATGGTGTTGCACTGGACCGCCGCTGGCATGCTCAACGCCGAACGATCATTCCGCCGCATCGAGGGCTACAAGCAGATGCCCCAGCTCGTCGACGCCCTACACCGACACGCCCACCCGAAAACCCTTAGGAACACCGAAGCTGTCGGTGCCGCTGCCTAGATTTAGATTTAGAGCTGAGCGCGGGCCGTTCCCGCTGCCCAGGCGGTGATCGCAGCGTATGCCCGGTCGTTCGCCGGGGACTGCACGCCGGTGCGCCGCAGGATCGCCCTCAGCTCCTCGGCGAGCTCACGCATCTCGTCGACCGCGGCCAGAGCATGCGCCTGACCGCCCACCAGCGCCAGCTCGGTGCCGAGGAATCGACGTAAGGCGGCGTGCAGCAGCCATTCTGGGGTCCACATCAGTGCCCGCGTCATCCGTGGATGAATAGCCGTCCCGTCGGCTCGCAGCGCGCGCAACGCGTCGCGGTATCCGGTGATGAATAGGTGCAGCAGATCATGCCGGTGGCCGAGCGCCCGGATGTCCCCGCCGGCGCTGTAGAGTGCACCGGCGAAGGCGGGCAGCCCGGCGCCGTGGGTCTTCTGATATGCGTCGGGATCGGTCACCACCCGCGCCGGCAAGCCTGCGCCGCAGAACATCGCGGCAATGGCGCGCGTGCGGGCGCGGATGACTCCGTCCCTTTCTCCGAACAGCAGCGGAAGCCGGCGGCTCCAGATGTAACGCACCACCACACCGTTGCGCTGCCCGCCCGCGTTGACCATGCCGGTCAACACCCGCTCACCGCCCAAGGCCGCCGCCATGTCCGAGGAGCCCGCCAAATTATTGCCAAGAAAGACAACCGACGGGATACATGGCGCTGCGGCCAACAAGGGCAGCACGGAGGCGACCTGATTCCGGCGCACGATCACCAAAGCGAGGTCGTAATCGCTGTCCTGTTCAATCCGGTCCACTAGCGGAACGGGTGTCACGCTGCGCCGGCACGTTCGCCAATCTTCCAATACGACACCATGCTCTTGTAGGACAGCCAGCCGCTTGCCGCGGGCCAAGAGCGTCACATCGACACCACCGCGGACCAGATGAGCGGCGTTGAAGCTGCCGATCACTCCCGCACCGACGACCAGCACTTTCATGGTCACCACCGCTGCCGACCGGCGGCCCAACCCTGCTACTTCTTCGAGAAGCGGCTGGCAATAAACGTGCTCGACACCACCATCAACGCGAAGATGACTGCGATGAGAACCGCTGCCGTGGGCCAGTTCATGACATGCCTTTCTCTCGGCAGGGCAGCAGACAGCGAAACGTCGAGAGCTGCAGCCATTTCCGAGCCTCACCGAAAATTTCTGGCTTCAAGCTGACGTTATCCGGCCGGTAGGCGCAGGCACCCGGGTCCAAAGACCCCAAAGGGATGGCCCGAGGTCATCTAAGTGCGCGCCACCTTCGTCGCCCCGGCTCGTCATCCTCAAGGCATCGCGTGATGAAGTCCGAGGACGCCAAGGAAGGCCCGCAAACATTCGCCGAGATACGCCACGTTTCACAGCACAATCAGCGGGCTGCCGTCATAGAGGTTATCCGGGTCGGCTGTTCGTTCAATGTAGCCATCGAGACACGCGACAACTGCGGTGCGGGCGGTGACGTCGTAGCTGGGGTGGACATCGCCGGTATCGTCGATAAGCGTGTGGCCGTCGACTGCCTGGTGGTGCACTGACGCCCTCCAGTAGGCGCGGCTGGAGCCCGCTTGCGCGTTCTCTCCGAACATCAAGGCGAGATGCCGAGCCGTCGTTCCACGTCGGGCCCGGCATCTCGTTGCCCGACCAGAAACCAGGCCTAGAATCCACCGGGGACCGTCACCCAAGTTCCACGAGACTCGGGACATGCTCCACCAATGCTCGGGCATCGGTATGCGATGACCACCGCTCTGCGCCCTCCGCCCATCAGATGTGCAGCACTCCAGTGCCAACGTAATTCACTGCCCTGCAATGACTTTGGTTCCGCCGCCCCCAAAAAGCGCAGGGGTCAACCGACTGAGTACGGCGCGGCGCGGTCACTGTGTGAGGGGTGGTCACCCGGTGGTAGGGACGAACCCGCCTCCGGTCTGTGGGAACCCACCGCCGACCAGATACCCGGGCTGCCAGCCACGGGCCCCCAGACAAAGCATCGGGAGACCGTCGGGAGACTGTGCCGCCGTTTGCGGGCCCGGGCAGGGTGCACCGACCTGCTGGACTCCGTACAGCGGGTAGGACATGACCCAATACGCGTTATCCACAGGCGGAACAAAGAACTGGTTCGGAATGTAATGACACGCTTCAGCCTGACCGCCGGGGCCGCGTCCGAAAATGTACCGCTCCCAGCTGTAGCACGGCGCACCTAGTGAGGCGTCGTAATTCATCCCCGGCACGTCTCCGTCGTAATGTTGCGGATCGGCGGCGGCACCTGGCGCCGCGCTGACAGCCGCACCCGTGATCGCAGCGGCGATGAATAGTTCGCGAATCATGTCCCACCCTCGACGTCGATGTCACCGGTCCACCCTGTTGCCGCCGGTGGTCTGCACCGCAGCATAACGAAGGGTGGCGAGGTCACAAGGTCCTTTGCGCGAGCACCCTACGAACGTGGTCGGCAGCACCCACATGTGGCCGCCCGGGCGGGTCAGTGACCCGTCGGCCGGTAGGCGCAGATGAGGACGCCCGTCCCGGTTGTCGTCGTCGAGCAACCTCTTGTCGCGGCGCCGTGACGCGGCCGAGAACATGTTTCATTCCAGGTTTTGCGATCCGGCAGCGACACGTTCCATCTGTGGTGTAGCAATGCTTTAGTGACCTAGAACACGTCCTCTTCGAGGAGTGCACCGATGCCGACTCCGAATCTTCCTCCCGGGTTCGATTTCACCGATCCCGACATCTACGCCGAACGGCTGCCGGTGGAAGAACTGGCCGAGATGCGCCGCGCTGCGCCGATCTGGTGGAATGAGCAGCCGTTGGGCGTGGGCGGGTTCGACGACGGCGGCTTCTGGGTGGTGACCAAGCACAAGGACGTGAAAGAGGTGTCACTGCGCAGCGACGCCTTCTCCAGCCTGCAAAAGACCGCCCTGCCGCGCTACAGGGACGGCACGGTCGGCGAGCAGATCGAGCGCGGCAAGTTCGTCCTGCTCAACATGGACGCGCCGCAACACACCCGGCTACGCAAGATCATCTCGCGGGCCTTCACTCCGCGAGCGGTCGAGCGCCTGCGCGACGACCTCAACGAGCGGGCGCAGAACATCGTCAAGGCGGCGGCGGCCGGGGGTTCCGGTGACTTCGTCGAACAGGTGTCCTGCGAGCTGCCGTTGCAGGCCATCGCCGGGCTGATGGGCGTGCCGCAGGAGGACCGCAAAAAACTTTTCTACTGGTCGAACCAGATGGTCGGGGACCTGGATCCCGAGTTCGCCGGCAATGACGCCATCCCCGCCTCGCTCGACTTGATCATGTACGCCATGCAGATGGCCGCCGAGAAAGCGAATAACCCGGGACAGGATCTTGTCACCACACTGATCCAGGCAGACGTCGACGGCCACAAGCTCTCCGAGGATGAGTTCGGCTTCTTCGTCATCCTGTTAGCAGTGGCCGGCAACGAGACCACCCGGAACTCCATCACCCAGGGCATGATGGCCTTCACCGACTACCCCGATCAGTGGGAGCTCCACAAGAAGGAGCGCCCCAGCACCGCGGCCGATGAGATCGTCCGGTGGGCCACCCCGGTCACCTCGTTTCAGCGCACCGCGCTGGAGGACACCGAACTAAGCGGTGTGCAGATCAAGAAGGGTCAGCGGGTGGTGATGTTCTACCGCTCGGCCAATTTCGACGAGGATGTGTTCGACGACCCGTTCACCTTCAACATTCTGCGTAACCCGAACCCGCACGTGGGATTTGGCGGCACGGGCGCGCATTACTGCATCGGCGCCAACCTGGCACGAATGACGATCGACCTCATGTTCAACGCGATCGCCGACCACACGCCCGATCTGGCATCGGCGGGTAAGCCCGAACGGCTGCGGTCCGGATGGCTCAACGGCATCAAGCACTGGCAGGTCGACTATCACGGTGGTGCGGCAGCGAAGTGCCCTGTCGCGCGCTAAAGGTCGGGT